>DASSGJ010000068.1:0-4208 GCA_035693545.1 Candidatus Acidiferrum sp. | reverse complement strand
CCGCTCCTTATTCCTTGAGGTCGTGCGAATACAGAATCGAGATATCGTCCTCATAGACGACCTGAAAACCAGGTACGCCGCGAAACGCCTCGCCCATCAGACCCGCTTTGTCCAGCAAGACGGTGCGTGCGCGGTTGAGAGGGGGATAAACTTTGTAAGGGATCTCCGCGTTCATCACCTTGAAGTAGTCAAGTTCGTGTTCTTCGGGATATAGCCCGCGGCGCGCGTCAATCGCCACGGGATACTCCGGCAAATACCAAGTGAGAAAGCCTCCCCACTGGTAGGAATTGAAAAATGGCGGAGGCATGGGGTGTTGGCGAAGGAAGTCGGCGGCGTGCACGGGAAGCCCCTCGGCCACTTTGGCCAGCAGCACGTCCTGATTTCGAGGAACGCGAATCGCAAATGCAAGAAAGATCGACGCCAAGGCGAAGCCGGGAAGCACCAACCTTAGCCAATTCCTGCTAAGCGGATACTCCAGCTTTGCGCCCCCGCTCCTTTGCAGAATCGCGTGGCCAATCACCGCAACAGAGGCTAGCGCGAGCAGCCAGCTTTCACGCTGGGAATAGAAAGCCGCCGCCGTGGATCCGCAGAGGACACCGATCTGAAAAAGGTCACGGGAACGGAGAAGGCCAAGCGACAAAAAGGCGGCCATCGCGAAAAGCATCAGCGCGTAATCCTGAGGCTGGCGGAAGCCCATGGCGTGGTAGCTGGATAGATTTGCGTTTACGGGGCTGAGCTCGCTGGCGAAAAAACCGCCGTAAGAGTGAAATGTGTTCGGAGTCAGAAGGCTGGCCAAGAGGCAGGCACCGCCGGTCAGAGCGGCACTTTGCAACGGAATCTCGTTCTTGAGTCGGGGAAACCAGTGCACACTTTCGGATTGGTCCCAATTCTCCAGCAGCAGGACCGCGAAAAATATCGCGTACAAGACAATGCCATACACAAAACCGATTTCCAGATTGGCCCACAGAAAAATCAGTGCCGGCAAGGCAATAAGCAACTGTGGATTTCCCGATTGGCGGATCTCTAACAGAAAAAACAGTTCCACGCCGAATAGCAATAACGAAACAAAGGGCGCGCCAAGCCCCATCGAAAACAGAACGTACTGGGCAATCACCGAGAGGCCGGCAGCGGCCCAGAAATTCCGCCATCCCCCCGCAAGCAGGAACGTGACGATTGCAAGTGCGAAACGGAATGCCACCAGCAGCGCCGGAAGCGCACGTAACCCGGCGACGCGATAAATCAGAGCCACGATGCAGTCATATCCCGAGGTGTAATCCCTCCAAGGGAGAGCGTCGGCCTGCGAAAACAGTCCAAAGTGCGGCAAGCTGCGGTGCTCCAGAATCCAACTGCCCATGCGCAAGTGTCCCCAGATTTCCACATCGCGGAGCGAGGTTAGCCTGGTGCACTCCAGAATCGCGGCAACCGCTAGCAGCAACACAAACAGAAGCATGCGTGACGCGCTTGCCACGGACAAAGGGTTACTCTGCCTACTGGAATCTGCTCTCGACATAAAACGAAATTCGATCCGCCCGGAACTCGCGACAGGGATCACGTCCGTGGCCGTGTCTACAATTCGTCCCCGAAAGTTACTCAGGGCAGAACAATTCCATTAACGGACACAGTGCCATTCGCGTTGTGTGCCGCGTTATGGCATGTCAGCGTGCAAGTATTCGAAGTCCGGTTGTAGCTGATGGGCGCGCCACTGTTTTGGCCGACGACGGCAATATCGAAATTGACAAGCCGCTCGCCGGAAATGCTGGGGTTGATCGCGCCCAACCCATGTGCTGTGTGGCAAACCGAACAAGAAAATCCGTCGGTGGAAACGTGCCGGCCGTGCTGGGTCCAACTGGCGTTGGAAATAATGTTGTTCAAGTCGTGGCACTTGGCGCACATCGCGTAGGGCCCTTGCGGACTGGTGTCAGGAGAAGGAAAGGTGTTGGTCACCGTGCCTCCGGGAACAGCGGCCTGCGAGAACTGATAGTTGCGCTCCAGAATGTGCGGATAGATCGAACCATGCGGCCCGTTGGGGCCGACGCCGCCAAATTCGCGATTGTCGTCGCTGGCGTGGCAATCGGTGCAGAAAATCTGTGTTCCCACGAGCCGCGAAGAAGCAGTGCCGTTCTGATTCAGCATGTTTGATAACAAACTGGGCTGCGGAAGCGGACTGCTGCGCGCATGAACAACAGGATGACTCGAAGTCGAGTTGGGGCTGAATTGCGGAACGAGATTCAGCGGATCACCGGTAAACACGAGCCTCGTGGGGAGATATCCGTACTTGATCAGGACTTGCTTGCCCACGCTGGTGCCATGGCAGCGGAAGCAGGATTCGAACTGATTGACGGCCGGTGTGAGAACCGTGGTGCCGTCGATGGCGCTGACGCCCTGTACCCCGTTTTGTGGCGGACGAATCGCCGGGGGTTGCGCAAACACGGTGAGCGGACTGCCCGAATGAGGGTTGTGGCAGTCCACGCAGGTGGAGTGGCGATTGTTGTTGAGCACGGCGGGTTCGGCAGCGTCGTGCGCATTTGTACCCGCGGGCAGCAGGTGAGAAGCTTTGGCAAACTCGCCATAAACATTGAAGGGCAACGGCGAAATGTTCCCGGTAGTGCCGCCATGGCAAGAAATGCAATCCTGCGTGCCGGGATCCACCCCGGGCGCAGCGGGCGTCGCCGGACGCAACAAACGCGACGGGCCAGTGGCGTTGTGCTCCATGTGGCAGGAAGTGCAGGCGTTCACGGCAACAGTGGGATAGAGGCCGACGTTCGCGCTGTTCGCAACCTGATTGGTGGCCACCTGATGGATGCTTGTGTTCCAGGTGCTCAAAGGATTCTGTTGTCCGGTAACAACGCGCGCTGGATCGTGGCAGGCAAGGCACATTTGGCCGTTTGAACTGTCGCGCACCAGAAAATTTCGCGCGATGGGGTCAATGCCCTGCACATGCGGGTTGTGGCAGGTAGTACATTCGATATTGCCGTTCACAAGTTTGATCGCGCCGGTGGTATCAGCGGTGACCCCTTGGGCTGCCAGCGAAGCTACGAGATCCGGTGAGTCTTTAAGCGGCAGCACTAGACTGAACGGGTGTGACCCACCCAAGTTCGTGCCGAGCACATCGCTGGGGTTCATCGTGCCTTGGACAGGAATTTTACCGAACACCGCGGATTGCCCAACCGCCACCGTTCCGTCGTGGCAGCTCAAGCAAAGGCTGCTGGTCACTCCGAGAATCGGTTGCGTATTGCCCTGTTGCTTGTATGTGGTGCTTGTGTACGGTGTATACGTTTGCCCGGAGAGCGTCTGATTCCACAGCGGCGTCACCCCGCCGAGGCCGCTATGTGGTGCGTGACAAAATGTGCAGCCAAGGCTGCCCGGCGCCGTCACGGAAGACCCGCTCCCGATCGACAGGTTATGCATGCCAAGAGCGTCGCCCACCGGCGGGGGCGTGGTTTGCGCGGATGCAAATCGGCAGGCGAGTATCGCCACCAGCAGGACCGCGAAGATGAAAAGCTTCTGCTTCATCGCTTCACCTTGTCGGCCGCATTGGCCGCGCCGAAGTAGTGATACACCTGCACGCGCTTATTGAACGAATCCACAACGTAAACGCGGTCCTGATCGTCAATGCGCAATCCGGCCGGCAATTGAAAATCACCCGGCGCGGCCCCCAGCTTGCCGAAGTAGTAGAGCAACTGCCCTTCGCGATTGAAGACCTGAACGACGCTCCACATCCCGTCCACGATGTAAAGATGTCCTTCGGAATCAAAGGCCACGCCCTTGGGCCGGAACATCGAGCCGACATGGTCCCCAATTTTTCCGATGGAGTATTGGAACTCGCCGTTCTTGTCCAACACCTGCACGCGGAAGTTCATGGCGTCCACCACCGCCAGCGAATCGCCGCGCAGGCGAAGCTCGGTCGGATAGTTGAACTCGCCGTCTCCGGTTCCGGGCTTGCCGATTTTTTTCAGCACACTCCCCTGCATGTCCATCAGGAAGATCTGGTCGCGCAGGGTGTCACTGACGTAAATCCTTTGTGCCGCGGAGTCGATGGCGATGCCGGTTGGCCGCTTGAAGAATCCTTCGCCGTATTTCAGCGCGCCGATCACCCGTTCGAGTTTCCCGCCCGGGTTGAAAACGAAAATCTTGCCCGAATCCGAATCGGTCACGTAAATGTTGTCTTGGGCGTCCACGGCGACGCATTGCGGGGAAACGAGCGGATT
>DASSGJ010000067.1:0-18451 GCA_035693545.1 Candidatus Acidiferrum sp. | reverse complement strand
TGGATAAGGACCGCGAGAAGTGGAGCGATAAGACAATTTCGAGTCCGGAGCTGACGTCGGGCAAAAACTAAGAAGAAAGAATTCAACGCAGAGTTCGCAGAGACGCGGAGCGCGCTGAGAAGAGGGACAAACAGACTACAGAGGCGGGGGTTGCCAGGGGCCGCGGGCTTGCTCGAGTTGCGCGGCTACCGCGAGGAGCAGCTCCTCTTCGTAGGGGCGGGCGATTAACTGGATGTTGATGGGGAGGCCCTCGGGGGATTTTCCCATCGGCAGACTAAGCCCGGGGAAGCCCGCGACATTGAGCCACTGGCAGAAACGCATGGTGTCGCGGTAGTTGTGCGGATCGCCCGGCCGGTAGTTACCGGCGCCGTGTTTGAATGCCGGGGCCGTCGAGACCGCTGAGAGAAGAATCGGGACGTCGCGGAGTTGGCGGAGGAGAGAGGCGCGGACCAGATCGCGGTCCACGCAGGCCTTCTGGAAAGAATCGAGAGTAACTTTCGGTTCGGCCAGTGCCACTTCCAGATAACCAGCCAGCATCGGGCTGAGTGCTGATTCTTTTCCGATTGTTGAATGCTGAAACAGATCGGCGATGACCGGGCCGAAGAAAAACCACCACAGATTCAGAGCCTGATCCAATTTTTCCAATTTGAAGGGTTCAACGCGGAAATTCAGGTCGCACAGAAACTGCGTAGCACGGCGCAACGCGGAAAGCGTCTCCGGCGTCGGCCGGCCGAGCTCGGGATTTTCGAGAATACCAATGCGGAGGTCCCGAAGATCTGTTGCCGCAACTTCGCGCAGCGGGACCGGCGCTGAAAGAGCATCGCCAGGATCCGGGCCAGCCATTACCGCGAAGAGAGCGGACAAATCAGCGACATTACGCGCCATCGGGCCAACGACGCCGATCCAGGCGAACGCGCCGGTACCGGGAGGGAAATGGCCGGTGGCCGGAACGCGGCCGGGCGTGGGTTTAAGTCCGCAGATGCCGCAGAAGTGAGCGGGGGTCCGGATAGAACCGCCGCCGTCACTGCCGACTCCGCCCATCGAACAACCGGACGCGATTGCCGCAGCCTCACCACCGCTGGAGCCACCCGCGGAGTAATCAGGATTCCACGGGTTGGAGGTTTTGCCGCTCAGGCGGTTGTCGGTTTCGTAAGCCATCAGGAATTCGGGCGTGTTGGTATTTCCGACCAGAACCGCGCCGGCATCTTCGAGACGAGTCACAAGCGTTGCGTTGCTGGAGGGAATGTAATCCTTGCGGAGAAGAGAGCCCGCGGGGCACGGCCAGCCTGCGACGTCGAGAGAGGATTTTACCGTGGCGGGGATTCCTTCGAGCGGGCGAAGAGCCTCGCCACGCAAGATCCGGGCTTCGGAGTCTCGCGCGCGGGCACGGGCGGATTCCGCATCAATGTGAACGAAAGGATTGAGCTGGGGCTGGATCTGGCCGATGCGGTCGAGGTGCGCGGCGATGATTTCGACGGGAGAGACTTGTTTGCGTCGGAACTTGTCCAGAGTTTCGGCGATCGAGGAATAAAAGGGAAGGGCCATAGGTCACGAAGAAAGGTAACGACCGAAAAGTGATTGGTCAAGGCGAGCGGGAGAGGTGGGCAAAAAGCCGCTATAAAATCGGTTGACGATAGGGTTGGCAGCCAAGACAATCGGACGGAACATAGAGCCAGCTAGTAGGAATGCCAGCTTTCGTTGCGAGTGGCGTATCTGGAAGGAATTTTCCCGAATGAAAACCATGAACCAGGGTTTGCGACGCATGAATTGGATTTTTGGAGTGTCGGTGTTGCTGCTGCCGGCATTGGTTTTGCCTGCGTCACACGGGTCCGAGCGGGCTTTCACGCAGAACGCGATGAGCAAGAGTCAGACCAAGACTCTGGCTGGCGGTGCGCTCCGGTTGAATACATTGGGCGTGGCGTACCTGAATCAAGGCAAGGCGTCGGAGGGGCAGAAATATTTTGAGCAGGCAGTGGCGACGGATCCTGGGTTCGCGGTCGCGCGCATGAACCTCGGGATCGCTTTGCTTGCGCAGCAGAAGATGGAGCAGGCGCGAGCGGCACTCGAACAGGCCACGGCCAAGCTACCCAATGATCCAACCGCCTGGTACAACCTGGGGCTGGTCTACAAGGACGCCGGCGATCCAGCCAAGGCGATTGTGGCGTTCCAGCACGTGGAGAAGATTGCGCCGGAAGAGCCGGATGCGTTTTATTTCGAAGGCTATTTGAATTCCCAGCTCCAGCAATATGACCAGGCGATTGTGGCGTTCCAGAAAGCGTTGAAGCTCGCGCCCTATCACGCGTCCGCGCAGTTCGGGCTGGCGCGGGCTCTTCAGAGGAAGGGCGATACGGAAGCGGCGCGAGAGGGGATGAAGAGGTTCCAGAAAATTACCGCGGACCATCTGGGGATTCCGTTCGGAGCGGGGTACGGCGACCAGGGGAGATTTTCACTCGCGGAGTTTGTGGCCGGAGGCGACACCAGCGTCCCCGCGGAAATTCGCGTGCGTTACGATACGCAACCGCTGCAGAAACTGATCAATCTACCCGCGCAACATTCAGCGGGCGGCGCCGGCAAGAACGGCGCATGCTTTCTGGATTTCGACGGAGATGGAAAGACGGATTTGTTTTTGGTGGGGGCGGAGGGCGGAAGCAACCAACTCTTGCGCAACGTTGGCAACGGGCAATTCGAGGATGCTACGGCGAAGGCCGGGCTCGGGGGAATTGGGGCGGGCTACGGGTGTGCGGCGGGCGACTTTGACAACGATGGGAAGACAGACCTGGCGGTTTGCGAAGCCGGCGGGGTGCGTTTGTTCCGCAACGAAGGCGGGAAATTTGCCGATGTAACGGAGAAAGTTGGAATTCGGCGGCAAGCGGGATGTGTCTCCCCGATGTTTGTGGATTACGACCATGATGGGGACCTAGATTTGTATCTGACGTTTGCCGCTGAAGGCGCAGGAGGAAAGAACGCGCGAAACGTTTTGTGGCGGAACAATGGGAATTCGACGTTCACGGATGTTTCGGAAGAGACCGGGCTGGGCGTCGAGGCAACCGGCGGAGTCGCGGTCAGCACGGATTTCAACAACGATCGGGCGATTGATTTGGTGCTGGCCGGAGGAGCGCGTGGAGCGGATGTGTATCTGAATCCGCGGGAAGGAAAGTTTACGGAGTTTCCCGCGATTGATTTTGCAAAAGAGAAACTGCCACCCGCCGTGGGTGTGGTGGCGTTTGATTTTAACAAAGATGGGTGGATGGATCTGGCATTTACTCACGCCGGCGCGCCGGGGATATCGCTGTGGAGAAATGTGGACGGAAAGCGGCTGGAGCGCGTAACGCTGCCGGATTTCGGCTGGAGCCGCGGCTCGGGAATAACGTGGTTGGATTACGACAATGACGGTTGGCTGGATCTGGCGGCCGTGGGCGAGGGCGCGAATGGAGGAGAGATTCGCGTGCTACGGAATCTTGGCGACGCGGGATGGTCAGATGTAACCAGGAGCCTGCACCTGGACGGAGTGAAACTCGATGCGCCGCGCACCCTGGCAGTGGCGGATCTAAAGAACGATGGCAGCCCGGATCTTGTGGTGACGCAGGCAGGCGGTGAAACGCTGGTGCTGCAGAATGTAGGCGCGAACCAGAATCACTGGATGAGGATTGACCTGAAGGCGTTGAACGACAACAAGAGCAGCATTGGAACGAAGGTGGAGATTTTTGCCGGCGGACTTTATCAGAAATGGGAAATCGCCGGTGCTTCCGGCTATCTGGGGCAGAACGGGCCGGGGTTGCTCGCGGGACTCGGGAAGGAAAAGTCGGTGGATGTGGTGCGGCTGCTATGGCCGACCGGAGTGCCGCAGGACGAAATCAGTTTGGCGTCTGGAAAAACGCAGGAGATTGCGGAGCTCGACCGGCGAGGAAGCTCGTGTCCGATTTTGTTTTCGTGGAATGGGAAAGAGTATGAATTTATTGCGGACATGATTGGACCGGGAGTGGTGGGGCACTGGGTGGCGCCCGGAGAACGGGATGTGCCGGACCCCGATGAATATTTGAAAGTGCCAGCGCGCAGCGTCCGCGAAAAGAACGGGCATTTGAGTTTCCGGTTCATGGAGCCGATGGAAGAGACGGTTTACCTGGACCAGATCCGGTTGCTGGCGGTAGATCATCCTTCCAGCGTAGAAGTAAATCCGAACGAGCGATTTGTGAGCGCGCCGCCGTTTCCGGAGTTTCGCGTGATCGCTACGAAAAATGCGCGGGTGCCGGCGGGCGCCTGGGACGACAAGGGCAAGAATGTTTTACCGCTCCTGGCGAAGCGCGATCGGAAGTACGTAACGGAGTTCGAGGGGTTGCCGTTCGCGGGATTCGCGAAACTCCATTGGATCGACCTGGATTTGGGTGCGTGGGATGCACAGAAACCGCTGCGGTTGCTGCTGGATGGCTACACGGACTATTTCACGGCGACTTCGATGTACGCCGCCGACCAGGCGGGGATCAAGGTGATTGCGCCGTTCGTGGAGGCGCAGGACGCAAAAGGGAACTGGAGCCGCGTGGTCGAGGACATGGGATTCCCCGCGGGGCTGGCGCGGACGATGGTGACGGACCTGACGGGGAAAATTCCCGCCGGGACGCGGCGCATCCGGATCGTTTCGAATTTGAAGATTTACTGGGATGCCGTACGGATTGACCAGACCCCTATGGTGGAAGGAATCAAAGTGGAAGAAGTGCCTCTGGCCGCGGCATCGCTTGCTTTCCTAGGCTATCCGAAAGAGATTCGGCTGCAGCCGGCGAGCGACACCGTCTATTCGTATTCGCGCCGCAGTCCGACGGGACCTTATGCGCGCGCCGCGGGAAACTACACGCGTTATGGCGACGTGAAAACTCTGCTGGGGTCGGCCGACGATAAATTTGCGGTGTTTGGATCCGGTGAGGGTGTGAAGCTGGAATTTGATCCCGCAGGTTTGCCTGTGCTTCCCGCTGGATGGACGCGCGATTACTTTTTCTACGCGAACGGATTTGAGAAGGACTTTGATTTCTATGCGGCTTACGCGTTTTCGGTTGAACCTTTACCGAAGCACGGGCTGGTTTCCTATCCCTATGAAACGGGAAAAGAATACCCGCTCGACGACGAACACCTGAAGTATCAGTTCGAATACAACACGCGCTCGCGCTCGGATCGGATGCCGGGGAATTTGCGTTACGCGTACACCGCGCCAAAGTAAGGAGCAACCGATGGGGAGAACGGGAGTCGTCACGATTCGAGACGTGGCGCGGGAATGCGGTTATTCGGCTTCCACCGTTTCGATTGTCCTGAATGGCGCGCCGTTGTCCCGCTATATTCCAGCCGATACCAAAGGAAGAATCGAGACGGCGGCGAAGCGGATGGGATACCGCCCGAATCCGCTGGCGCGATCGTTGCGCAGTCAACGCTCGAACATCGTCGGGGTGATGGTGATCGACATCACGGATCCTTTTTGCACGCCAATTTTACGCGGGCTGGAAAATGCGCTTTATCAGGCCAGCTACCTTTCGCTGATCGCGGATGCGCACAACGAACCGCATCGGTTCGAACGGTACCTGGAAATGCTGTTGGACCGGCGGGTCGAAGGACTTGTGGTGATCGCGAACTGGCTGGTGACGGACATCAAGCTCCTGGCGGATTTGACGGAGTGCCAGGTGCCGACGGTAATCGTCGGCCGGAGTTTTGAGAATCACTCGGTAAGCACGGTGTCCGTGGACAACGAAAATGGCGCCAGCCTGGCGCTGGAGCATCTTTACCGGCTGGGGCACCGGGATATTGCATTTTTACGCGGACCAAAAGCGCTGTCGAGCAGCGGGCAACGGTGGAAGGGAATTCGCGCTTTTGCAGAGTCGGCCGGGTTGCGGCTGGATTCCAAGAAAATTCTGGAATTGCCGGAATCGCTGGATCCGAACTCGAGTTTTGAGGCCGGGCTGCAGTTGACGGGGGAATTGCTGCGGCAGGCGAAACCGTTTACGGCGCTGGTGGCTTACGACGATATGACGGCATTGGGAGCACTTCGCGCGCTGAAGAAAAAAGGATTGCGTGTGCCGGAGGATTGTTCGGTAGTTGGATTCGACGACGTCGCGCAAGCGGGATTGTCCGTGCCTTCGCTGACGACCGTCCGGCAACCGATGGAAGCGATGGGCGGCCTGAGCGCCGGGATAGTGTTGGACGCGATCAAAGCGATGGATGAGAAACAGGATGCTCCGGTTGTGCGAAGGAAAATTCCGGCGGAACTCGTGGTGCGGGAGTCCACGCTAGCACTGAAGTAGGAAGAGGCCGCTATTTTGAAACGGTCGTGAAGGCGTCGGGAGGATCCAGGTAGGCTTGCTGCCAGAACGATTCGCCGTTCAAAGCACCGGACGACAGTTTCTGAATGTTTGCAGAAGTTACCGCGGCGATGCCGCCGTCCGCGGCATCGAAGATTACCACCACACCTTCCGGCGCAGGCGTTGCAGCCATTCCTTCGCGCAGTCCCTTTTCGAACAGAGCGAGGCAATAATTACGGCGCAGGTTTGGACCTGTTTCTTTCGGATTTTGCGACAGCAGTTGCACAGTGAAGATTTTCACTTTCCGGCCTTTAAGCGGCGCCCAATCGCCGGGAAAATCGCCGGTTTCCACGCGCTCGATGCGGAATCCCGGAAATTTGTCTTCCGCGCCGGATGGAGACGACAGCAATCGGGCAGCGAGACCTTCGGGCAACTCGACGGAATTCTTGCGGACGAAGCCACGAGAGTCGCCGGAGATGGTAATGTGAATCCACTCTCCTTCTTCATCCAAAAATTCAAATTCATCGTTGGCGGCGGCTTCGAAGAGAATGTGAGAGGTCTCCGCATTCTTCGCGTACACGGGAGTGCGGTTTTTTCTGACCACGATCAGATTGCGTGGATGAACCTGCGTGCGCCGGAGTTCCAGAAGATTCTGCAGTTCGGCGGTGAGCTGCTGAACCCGCTTCTCGCCGGCGATTCGTTGATTGCGAAGCAACGCAATTTCATCGGGTTGTTGCGCTGCTTGGGGCAGCGGAGCGGCCATCGTTGCGGCGGTACGGGCGCCGGAGAGATCCAGCTTGGGTTGCGGCGCCTGGGGAGAATTCGCCTTCGCGGACGATGCGGCGGTTGGCTTGCCGGTAAGTTTCTCCTCGAGCCGATCGAGAAAATCGAGTTCGAGACGGCCGTTGGAGGGAAGGACTTGATAGCCGGACTTGGTGACGTCGCGATCGGCGTACCACGCGGTTATTTTTGCGGATAGGCGAACAATGGTTCCCCCGGAATCGCCGGGGAGCAGTTCGATGGAAAATTGATAGAAGCCGCGTTCGTAGCGGTCAAGTGGTTTGTCCGTCGGCGCGACAAAGCCGTCGAGCAGGGGAAGTTTCTGGCCGGAGTAGGCTTGCAGATCTTTCAGCGCTTGCTCCACCTGAGGGCGAGGGGCGGCGAAATCTCTGGCATAGGGAATCGCTTGCGCGGGAGTTTTGCAAGCGAAAGAACCCGCCCAGGCAAGGCAGAATACAAGTTTTGCGATCCGGAGCGAGGCCAGGCTCAAGGCAACTGCTCCAGCAATTCCTGAGGAAGCCATCCACGCTGGCCTTCCGGCGTCTCGACGCCTAACCAATGCGGGGTCACGATGAGGACTACAACGTCGGAAAAAGCGGAGACGGTCCGCAGCGTGGCTGCCGATTGGAACGGCGCGGCTTTCAGGTCTGCGCCGGGAGATTTAACACGGCGCTCAAGTTCATGGTGCAGGGCATTGACCTGTTGCTCGAGATCTTTTTCTGACGATTGTGCGTTGCTGATCCGGGTGGTTTCGTCCTCTCGCTGGCGAATCAGAGATTGGCGAACGAGTTCAGCGCTGGTTTCGCGGCGCCGGGCGTCGGCGGCCAGAGCGGCTGCCTCCTGCAGAGTTTCCAGCTGATCTTTGATCTCTTTCATCTCGCTTTTCTCGACCGTGCCGTCCGAGGGGTGAAAGACGCGATGGGCGGTCTCCTGATAGATGGCGTCGATTTTCACTCGGGTGCGATTCGCGTCGATCGGAATCAGAACAAAACGAACGGCGATGGTGCCCTGATCTCCCGAATCAAGGAAATGGCGCGGGGCAATGGCATTCTTGCGAATTTTGAAATAAACGTCGCCGGGGCCTTGCCAGGGTTCGAAAAGAGGGGTGGAGCCCACGGCCTCGGCACCGTTCAGGATTGGTTCCTTGTCGAAGATCAGGGTCCCGTGAATGACCTGATCGTGAACCACGAACTGCACAGCCTGGCGAACTTCTTCTACAGAACCAAAAAATTCGCGCACCATCCCGGGAGTGGTAAGAGTTTCTTTTGCCACGCCGATTCCAGCGAGAAGAAGCAAGCTTAAGCCTGAAAATGCGGCGATGCGAGTTAAGCAAGAAGAGCAAAGAGCCGGGGAGCGCGGTACTTTAATTCCGATCCACATTTTTGATCTGCCTATTGTGTTACCTCCAATTCCGTTGCCCTGTCAAATCCACCGTGATGGTTGTGCATGGTGTCGAGAGCGGAACGCCTCAGTACCAGAACCAACTCTGTGAAATATTTTTCAAATGGTAGCAAGAAATCTCTTGCATTCATGATTGGGGTGGGAGTAGCATCCGCAACGGTTCAGGGACTGAAGGTCGCGCGTAGCTCTCGTGACGGAGAGGCCATGCGCGGTTTTCGGAAGTTGGTTTGGAGCGATCGGCCGAATGTGGGAGTTGGCGCTGTGGGAGCGCCACTGTTCCGCCTCGCCTGAAGCACTCTTTCCAAATACCCTTCACCCAAACTGAACGCGATTCTGTCGCGGTGTCTACTCAGCGTTTCGCGCAACGTAATTGAGGAGGCAGTATGGATGTCAGGGGTGGTAGTGGGGTGAATCGGATTTTTAGTCATCCGGTAAAAACTCTTTCGTGCTTTTCAGCGGTCCTTGGAATTTTCCTCTCAACAGTCAGTCCAGCCAGCGCCCTTCCCGCATTCGCAAGAAAATACGGCATGCCATGTTCCTCCTGCCACGAGGCGTGGCCGAAACTCAGCCCATTCGGGCAGCAATTTAAAGACAACGGATACCAGATGGGAAATGACCGCGACGCCCCCATCTTCCAAAGCCCGGCATATTGGCCGGTGACCTTCCGCATCACGCCGCAGTGGCACCGCGAGAGCACGAACAAAGCCGCGGTGGACCAGACGGCGTCGGGTGAAGCGCAAGTGACAACGCACGGCTTCGACTGGAGCGGACTGGACTTTCACACCGCGGGAACGCTCGCGAAGGACTTCTCGTTCTACGTCCTGCCTTCTTCGGATAACACCGGAGCATTTCACTTCGAGGCAGTGTGGGCGCGTCTCGACAACATCGCAGGAAGCTCCTGGCTCAACGTCAAGTTGGGAAAGTTCGAACTGGATAATTTGCTTTCGGAAAAGCGAATTCTGACGCTGACGGGCATTTCCGGTGTTTATACCAACTACCACTTTCAGCCATTCATCTCCCCTGGAGTATCCGAAGCTTCCTATGGTTTTGGCATCGGCGACAACCAGGTGGGTATCGAGTGGCTGGGACACTCTAAGAACGACCGGACACGCATATCCGCTTCACTCTTGAGTTCAAATGATGGATCTCCGGGTTTACCCACAAGCCGCGGCTATGACGGGTATTTTGCGGCCAGCCAGGCTTTTCAACTTGGCAGCCTGGGATTGCAGCGTGTCGGTGGGTTCGCCTACCTGGGCCAGGCGCCCACCTACTTCCAGTACACCAGCGGTGGCGTCGGCTTGCCCGGCACGGGAATCGGAAACAAGGGGTTCCAACGCTATGGTCTGATCGGCATGTGGTACATCAAGAAGTTTGATATCACCACGATGTTCTTCCATAGCCGGGATGACCAGACCTTGGCCACGACTACGGCTCTGACCGGCACGCCGCCTGTAGCTCCAGTTGGTGCCCACGCTCCTGTTTGGAATGGCGGCCTCTTTGAGAGTCATTACAATCTCAATCCACAGTTGATTTTCATCAACCGCTACGAACTTGTGCGGATGTCGCAGCAAGTGTTCTCGACAAATCCGTCCAACCTGGGCAACACCGACGTGCTGACGTTCGGGGTGCGGTACTACCCGTTCATTTCCAGTCGCGCGGGTTTCGCATACCACGGGGAGTACGCCATCATCCGGCAGCGTGGCGCATCGCCGGTCACCTTTTCGGACCTAACCAGCAGCAGCCTGCTGTTGGGAATGGACTTTGATTTCTAAGGGAGAACATATGCGGAGGATCAATTTTGCACGAATTGCCGTGAACCTTGTCCTCGCAGCCGCTCTGCCGGTGCTTGCGGGGGCGCAGCAGATGGAATCCCACATCGGAAACCTTACGGGACATTCCGAGGCTGGGCGGCAACTGTACTACCGCTACTGCTGGGGGTGCCATGGAGCCCGCGGCAACGGCGACGGCGAAAACGCGCCGTACTTGAACATCCTGCCACGCAATTTTGTGATCGGAGCGTTCAAGTGCAGGTCCACGCCGACAGGGACGCTGCCCCTGGATTCAGATCTGTTCAGCACCCTGAAGCGTGGAATTAACTTCACCAACATGCCGAACTGGTCGGCGCTGACAGATCAGCAACGCGCCGACTTGGTAGCCTTTATCAAGACATTCTCGCCGCGTTGGAAAACAGAAAAGCCCGGCGATGCCATACAAGTTCCGGCGGAGCCTGCGCCGTCGGTTGCGAGCATCAAGCACGGCAGCGAATTGTTCCAGAAGCTGGAATGCTGGAAGTGCCATGGCCAGGAAGGCCGCGGCGATGGGCCTTCGGCATCCACGCTGACCGATAGCAACGACCAGCCCATTCGACCCTATAACTTTACTTCCGACAACCGTTCGAAGTGTGGGCGGACTAACCAGGACCTCTACAAAATTTTCATGACCGGCTTGGACGGCACACCGATGCCTTCTTTCGCGGACGTGATCAAGCCGGAAGACGCGTGGGACCTAGTCCATTTCCTGCGCACCCTGCAATACAACAACAAAAGCCCCGAGCTGACCATGTGGTTGAGCACCAAGGAAGGCGCGGACATTGTGAACGCCAAGAAGGTGGAAAACACCTACACGGGTTCCGGAGTGAAACCGTAAGTTCGTGTTCCGAGTTTCAGGAGGAGGATTCGAATGAGTATGAAGCACGTAGTGATGGTGGGAACGGTGATGCTGGCAGCCTCGGCTGTCGCGTGGGCCGGGCCTGCCGGCGGCACCATCAGCGGCAAGGTGACCTATGAAGGGACACCGGCCAAGATGAAGCCGATTGATATGTCCAAAGAACCGTCTTGCGCAAAGATGTATACGACGCCCCCGACGGTGGAAACCGTGGTGACAGGATCCGGCAACAGCCTTCAGGACGTGGTTGTATACATTTCCGCCGGAGCACCGGACGAAGCAGCACCATCAACCGCCGCCGTTTTCACCCAGAAAGGTTGCCGGTACATACCCCACATCCTTGCTTTCCAGGTCAACCAGGAACTTAAGATCGTGAATGAGGATCAAACTTCGCACAACATCCACCCGCTGCCCAAGATAAACCGCGAGTGGAATAAATCGCAGCCGCCGGGAACTCCGCCAATCAGCGAAAAGTACGACAAGGCGGAATTTATTCCGGTGAAGTGCAATGTGCATCCGTGGATGCACGGCAACTTTGCAGTGCTGAAAAATTCCCACTACGCCATAACCGGAGACGGAGGAGCATTCACCCTGGGGAATTTGCCGCCGGGCAAGTACACCGTCACGGCCTGGCAGGAATCCTACGGAGATCAATCGCAGGAAGTGACCATCAGCGGCAGCGAAAGCAAAACCGTCAACTTCGTCTTTAAGGCCAAGCCCTATTGATGCAGGGCTTGGCAGTTCTTTTCCAAAAGCAAATGTTTCGAGCAAGTGCACCCAACGCTATGTATCGCCCTTGAAGTGGGCAAAGGCAGAGAGCTATGGGGAAATTTCTTGCAGTAACGATCATTGTGATCGCGATTGCTTCGGCAGTTCCAGTTGTAATGCACACCTGGGAGCCGCCCGCGGATATCTCAACCCACGGGCATCTGATCGACAGCCAGAGAGACGACACCATGATCGAGGCGGGAGTCTCTTTCCTTGCCGCACAAATCCTACTGGCTATATTCATCTGGCAGTTTTCAAACTCGAAGGGTGGCGGAAAACCAAAAACGTTTCCCGGCGGAGCAAAGGGGCTCGTTGGCGCCGCCATCGTCTTGGTCGGAGCAGAAGTGCTGGCGCTGGGAGCCTTCGGCACGAAAGCCTGGGCGACGGTTTACTTCACGCCGCCCAAGGCAGACGCGATGCCCATTCAAGTGCAGGCGGGGCAGTTTGCCTTCTACTTCCGTTACCCCGGGCCGGATGGCAAGTTCGGCACCATTCATCCGGAACTGATTAACGAAGGGACGCAGAACTTGTTTGGCCTGGATCCCGAGCATGACGTGGAATCCCGCGACGACATCGTCACCGCCGAGATGGCTATTCCCGTAAACAAGGAAGTCCATTTGCTGATGCACGCGAAGGACGTGAGCCATTCCTTCTATGTTCCGGCGTTGCGCATCCACCAGGATTTTGTGCCAGGGCTGGATTTGTCGCTTCATTTCACAGCCACCCAAGTTGGTAAGTACGAAATTGTCTGCTCGCAGTTGTGTGGGCTGGGCCACTACAACATGCGGGCCTATCTGGAGGTAATGTCGCAAGCGGACTTTGATGATTGGCTGAAGAAACAAGCGGCCGCGCAGTAGTGCAGTAGAGAGGAACGTTCGGGTCAATCGCAAGCGAGCTCCAGCGGTAACTTCTATTTCCCGGCGAGGTGAGCAAATGCACGAGGTATCGGCAGCCCCAGCAGCGCATCATGGCCCTCCGACGACATTCATTCGGAAGCACGTTTTCAGCACGGACCACAAAGTCATCGGCATCCAGTATTACCACTTGGCCTTGGTAGCCGTGGTCGTGGGCATGGTTCTTTCCTGGCTGATGCGCATCCATCTCGGCTGGACCAACGCCGCGATTCCCGGGCTGCAGACCCTCTCCCCAAACGGCGCTCCCGGTGGAGTGATGACGCCGGAGTATTACCTGCAACTCATGACCATGCACGCGACCATCATGGTCTTTTTCGTGTTGACCACGGCGCCCTTCGCCGCGTTCGGCAATTATTTCCTGCCGATTCAGACCGGCGCGGAAGATATGCCGTTTCCGCATTTCAACATGATGTCGTTCTGGGTGACGTTGACGGGTTTCCTGGTCCTGGTCACCGCCTTCTTTGTGAGTGACGGCCCGCCGCTGGCCGGCTGGACTTCTTATGCACCACTGAGTGCGATCGGAAAGGCAGCGGGGCCCGGGCAGGGCGCCGGGCAGGTAATCTGGGCGACGGCGCTGGCGATCTTCTGCGTCGGTCAATTGTTGGGCGCGCTGAATTTTATTTCCACGGTTCTCGATATGCGCTGCAAGGGGATGACGCTTGGCCGCTTGCCGGTCACGGCTTGGGCCTGGTTCATCACCTCCTGCATGGGTCTGACCGCATTCGCAGTGCTGATGCCTGCATGCATTCTGCTGATTCTGGATCATGTCGCGGGAACGAGTTTCTTCGTTCCTTCGGGGCTGGTAATCAACGACCAACTGATCCCGCATTCCGGTGGTTCAACGCTTTTGTGGCAGCACCTGTTCTGGTTTTTCGGGCATCCCGAGGTATATATCGCGATTGTGCCTGGCATGGGGATTGTGACGCACATCCTGGTTACCAATATGCGGCGCCCAATGCTGAGCATGAAGGCGATCTTGTATTCGATGTGGGCCTTGGCGTTTCTCAGTTACATGGTCTATGGGCACCACATGTTTGTCAGCGGCATGAATCCCTTCTCGTCCCTCGCGTTCTCTTTCCCGACACTCATGATCACCATACCTTCCACCATCGTGGTGTTGATCTGGATCGGGAGTCTGTATGGTTCCCGGCTGCGGATCAATACGGCGTCGCTTTTCTCGCTTGGGTTCATTTCCATGTTCGTCAGCGGCGGAGTCAGCGGCTTTTTCCTGGCGCAACCTTCGATTGATATCATGCTGCACGCCACCTATTTTGTTGTCGGCCACTTCCACATGGTGATGGGCGTCGCGGCCATGTTCGGGATTTTCGCGGGAACGTACTTCTGGTTCCCGAAGATGTACGGCCGGATGATGGATGAGACGCTGGGCAAGATTCATTTCTGGCTGACATTTGTCGGCACATACTGCATTTTCATGCCGTTCCATTATCTCGGCTGGGCGGGCAACGTGCGCCGCTATGCGGCGTTTACCGACGATTTCCTGAAGCCGCTGATTCCTTTGCACCAGTTCATCACCGTCGCTGCTCTTTTCACGGGCGCGGTTCAGCTGATTTTCCTCTACAACTTCATCAACAGCAGATTCCGTGGAGCGCCGGCGCCGCCCAATCCGTGGGAAGGCACATCGCTTGAGTGGATTATGCCCTCGCCGCCGCCCTGGAATAATTTTGGCGGCAAAGATCCGGTCGTCTATCACGACGCGGAGCAGTACGGGGTGAAAACAGCTTCGGGCGCGGACTACATCATGCAAGATTCGCCTGAGCAGGCTTTGTCCGGCGCGGATGGCGATTGAGCGCCGGCGCGGCCGACGCACGAGAGGAAGAGTGTAGAAAAGATGGCAACTACGTTACCGCCTCCTAAATCTGAAGAATTGGAGCAGCCAGAGCGCTCTCGAAACGGAAGCACCGGCAACGGTGGCTGGCAAAATCTGGTGCCGGCGGAAGGCAATCTCCGGACCATCGAAGATTATTCGCCGCCGCCTTCGAGCAGCGCCATCTGGGTAGGTATTGCCGCGATTTGCATGTCGTTTGCGGCGTTCACCAGTGCTCTGATTGTCCGGCAAGGGGCTTCGAACGATTGGCGGCACATTGCACTGCCCTCGATCCTGTTCGCCAGCACGGCGCTGCTGCTCGCGAGCAGTGTGACATTGGAAGTGGCGCGGCGTCGCATTGCAGCGTACATGGGAGGGCTAAGCCGGCAAGCTACAAACTCGATGCTTTGGTTGTGCGCGACATTGGGTCTTGGGTTGTTGTTCGTGGTTGGGCAATACATGGCATGGCTGCAATTGCGGTCGCAAGGGCTGTACCTTGCCACCAACCCGAACAGTTCCTTCTTTTACGTTTTCACAGCGATGCACGCGTTGCACGTCCTCGGCGGCCTTGCGGGTCTGTTGAGAGTCATCCGTAAGCTCGCACTCGGGAATCTGCGGCGAAGCACATTGAACGCCACCTCGTATTACTGGCATTTCATGGGCGTGCTTTGGATCTACCTGTTTCTGTTGTTGTGGCTGCGAATTTAGAAACTTTGATTATAGGAGGCGCCGTGAGTCATTCGGACGTAGCTTTGGGCGGTCACCATGCACCCGCGATGGAGCCTTCGCCGTTTGCGATTCCCGCAATCAAGCTGGCGATGTGGCTTTTTATCATTTCCGACATCATGACATTTGCGGCCTGTCTCGTGGCTTACGGGTTTCTGCGGAATGCGACGCCAAACTGGCCCCGGCCTTACCATTCTTCGACGATCCTTAGCGTGCTGGTGATGACGGTCATTCTGGTCACCAGCAGCCTGATCATGTTGATGGCGGTGAGGGCGGCGCGCGCGGGAGACCGGGCGAACGCCTTCCGCTGGACGATGGTGACCCTGGCGCTAGGCGCGCTGTTCGCCCTCCTGCACATTCGGGAATGGATCGGGATGATTGGCCAGGGCGTGACGTTTTCGGCCAACCCGTGGGGCACGGGCCTGTTTGGGGGTGCGTATTACAGCGTCACCGGCATGGAACTTTTGCACGTCATCGCCGCCCTGATCGCTCTTCTGATTATCGGCCTCGGTTACAAGAGTGGGCGGTACGGCGCCGCGCACATTGAAAACTGCCATCTGTTCTGGCAATTCATCAATATCGTCTGGATGTTCGTTGTTCCCCTGGTCTATCTGATGAACCTCGCAAGCTAGAATTTGAAACCGGGAAACTGATTCGCGGAAAGGAAACTGGAACATGAGCACAGCTGGCGAACAAGGCGGGCTTGGCAAATACATCGTGGTCTACATCTGCATGCTGGCAATTACGGGCATCGAAGTCGCCGTCGCCACCAGCAATCCTGGGGGAGCCCATCTCCTCCCGATCATGCTGATACTCGCGTTCGCCGGCGCGTTCCTGGGGGTTCTTTTCTTTATGGGTCTGGCGGCGGAAAAGCGCAGTCTGATTGTCTGTGTCGCCGTCTTTACCCTCTTTGTGTTGGCGACCATAAATTATGGTTGGACCGACAGTTTCCGTGTTTTGATGGGAGTGCCTTACGCGAAGTAGCCGGTGGACAGGTTTGAAAGGAAAGAGCATGAAATTCCGGAGTCCAGGGAAGTGGTTGCTTGTCGGACTGGCGGGGCCCGCCTTGATCCTTCTTTCTCCCGCGGCTTTTCCGCAAAGTTGCGCCCTCTGTTATACCCAGGCGGCTTCCTCTGGCTCTCGAATGATAGAGGCGCTGCGCAGCGGGATCCTGGTGTTGATTATTCCACCGACGCTGATGTGGCTGGTAATCGCGGCAATCATGTATTCCAAGCGCAATCAGTTTAAGCGTGCGGACAATCCATCTGGGCCCGGGACCCACTGGTAGGGAACCACGGCGTGACGGAGTCCGCATCGGTTGCAGAGCGCGAGGATTTCTCGGCTAACGAAACCCCCGAAGCCTGGTCATCGCACGTTTCATGTACATTCAAAGAAGGATGAAAACATTCCCGCCTTCTCGTTTCCTTTATGCGGATCTCGGCCGTAATGGAATCGCTTTTGTAGCCTTGAGTTTGTGCTGGGCAGTCGCGAGCCTTACTGCAGTCCCTGTTTCAGCGCAGAATCAAGCGCAGCCCTCTCCCAAGGTCTACCATGCGCCGCGTACGCTTCCATTGAGCAAGTTCTATGAGACGCCCGAGCCGCTTTCAGCGGGCAAGCCGGGAGAATTAATACGGGTAGAGCAAGCGTACGAATATCATTTGTCCTACGAAGCTTCCGCCTATCGAATCCTCTATCATTCCATTTCCGCACAGGGCAAAGATGTAGCCGCCTCGGGCGTGGTGTTGGTGCCTCACGGGACGCCCCCAGCGGGAGGTTGGCCGGTCATCGCTTGGGCGCATGATTTCACCGGATCGGCCCGGCAATGCGCGCCGTCCTTGCTTAAAAACCTCAATGAAGGGCCGCTGCTGTCTATGTATGCCAGCCTCGGCTATGCGGTCGTCGCGTCCGACTATGCTGGACTAGGCACAAACTTTTCATACGCCGCCTTCGATATCCGCTCGAACGCGTTGGATGTGATTTATTCCATCCCGGCGGCCCGGGCGGCTCTGCCACAGCTCGGGAAAAAGTGGGTGGCGGCGGGATATTCTTACGGAGCGGTTGTGGCCGCGGGAGTATCGGAGGGAGTCGGCGAAATTGGTGATCCCAATTATCTGGGGTCGGTCAGCATTGCCGGGTTCGCGGAGCCAGCGGACCTCTTTGAGAGGTTCGCCAGCGGGTCCGAGCGCACCATGCTCTTGTTTCTGGAGCGAGGGGTAAAAACGATCTTCCCCGAATTTCGGGCTGAAGAGCTCCTGACTGAGAAGGCGATTCCGCTCTATCAGCGGACAGGCCAGGCCTGTGAAACGGAGCGAGGCTCACCGCGGGCAACGGAAGAGATGCTGAAGCCCGGTTGGGAGAACAACCCGTACATTAAGAAATTCTTGGAGAGAAACAGGCTCGGCGGAAAACCGGCGCAATATCCTTTGCTTGTGATCAGCGGCGAGGCCGAGACTGCGGCTCCGGCTCCCCTGACCGAAGTGGCTGTGCGTCAACTGTGCTCCCAGAAAGATCGCGTGCTTTTTGTGAAATACCCCGGACTCGACGCCAGCGGGGTATTGGGTAACTCGGTCAGCGAGCAGATCAGCTGGATTAAGGCCCGATTTTTGGGGCTTCCGGCTCCCACCAATTGCCCCTGACGTCCGGGATACTTTTTCCGGGCAATCGTGACAGGGAGACGAAAAAACTCCGTCAGGTCTGGGGTGAAAACCTAGCTTCCTTCGTTGACTTGTTCTGCCGCGCCCCATAGCATACCGCTCGATGAAAGATCATTCGAAGAAGCACAAATTGCCCCACCCGGCCCCGCTGGATGCGCTGGAACACGCGCGTCCGGGTGGGATTTCCACTTTCATGCGGCTGCCTCACATCAGCGACCCGGCGGAACTCGACATTGCCCTGGTGGGGATTCCCTATGACGGCGGCACGACCTACCGGCCCGGCGCAAGATTCGGGCCAAGGCAGGTGCGCGACCAGTCCGTGCTGATCCGTCCCTGGAACCCCGTGCTGCAGATCAATCCGTTCGCGAAATATCGGATTGCGGACTTTGGCGATTTTCCGGTCAATCCGCTATCCATTGAAGACACGTTCCGGCGCGTCGAGGA
>DASSGJ010000066.1:0-9920 GCA_035693545.1 Candidatus Acidiferrum sp. | reverse complement strand
TTCTGGTGGGCATTCGGGAGGACCCCGGCTCGGTGGACGTGATTGACGCCAAAACTCTCGAGCGTACAAAAAACATTCCGGTTGATGGCAGCGTGCACAATATCTTCGTCACGCCCGATGGCAAGTACGCGGTCAGCGGGTCCATAGAAAATAAAGCGGCCACGGTGATCGACCTGAGCTCGGAGAAAGCCGCCTGGGAGGTTAAATTCGACAGGGGTGTGCGTCCGATGGCGTTCGAAGCCAATCCTGATGGCTCGACGCGACGGATATTTGTGCAGTTGTCGGGTTTCAACGGTTTTGCCGTCGTTGACTTTGCCAGCCGCAAGGAAGTGGCGCGCATCCCTTTGCCGGACAAGCCCAGCGGATTCGGCGGTGCGGAAGAGCGGCTGGGGACTCCCTCCCATGGGATCGGGGTTGCGCCGGACGGAAAATCGCTTTGGGTCAACAGCACAGTCGCGAATGCGATTTTCAAATATTCGCTGCCTGACCTTCAACTGGTGGGGTATTGCGCTTTGCCGGTCCAGCAGCCGGCGAACCGAGCCGCAATGGGCGTTGTGCCCGAATGGATTACGTTTACGCCGGACAGCCAACGAGTCTACGATTCGAACTCGGCGGCGCGATCCGTTTCGGTGATCGACGCGAATACTTTGAAGCTGGTTGATGTGGTAAATGTCGGCGAGGTCCCCAAGCGGATCAACACGCTGGTCCTTCCGTAAGGAAATTTCCACGCAAAAGCCCCGTTGTGACGAATGTCACAATTCTCGGTGACTGCCATCACCGCAAGAGTGTAACGGTCGTTCGAAAATGCTCCCGCAACATCACTGAAGCTTGCATCAGTGGTCACAAAGTTTGAGCCCACTCATGGGCCAAAGGCGGGACAAGTGAATACAAATAAGAACTTTACCTTCCGGGCGCTGGTGGTCATCCTTCTGGGTGCCCTGGCGATGGTTACGCTGCTGGTGACGGCGCCCACAGGCAAGGCAATCCCTGCATTTTCAAGAAAATACGGCACTTCTTGTACTACCTGCCACAGCAACTTTCCGGAACTGAATGACTTTGGCGAGGCTTTCAAAAAGAACGGGTTCAAATTCCCGAAAGATGACGAAACCTTCGTAAAGCAGGACCCGGTGCTGCTTGGCTCCAAAGCTCAGAAGGAAGCTTTCCCCGAAGCAGTATATCCCGGCCAAATCCCGGGCACCGTTCCAATCGCGTTCCGGTATTCGGGCTTCTTCAACTGGAATGCCCACCAGCCCTCTGCGGCGGTTCAACCGACCGGGCCGTATCCATTTGTGGCGCGGACGGATATGTTTGTGCCAAATACTTTCACGATTATTTCGGCGGGAAGCTTTGGAGATAACCTGTCGTTCTGGATTGACGACGACATTTCTACCGGGGGTTCCGGTGCGGCGGGAGGGTTGGGCGACGGCTACTTGAAGTACAACGATCTGGGCCGTTTCTTCCACTTGCCGACAAACGCGCTGAACGTTCGGTTCGGGCAGTTCGAGCTCGACTTGCCGTTCACACAAGCGCGGACGATTTACCTCTCCGATTTCGATGTTTATGACCAAGTGAGTGTCGCTGCGACGACGACTGGCGGCACGACGAACAATCCGTTCGCGCTGGGGGCGCCGCAGCGGGCCATCGAATTCGGCGGCTACCCGAACAACGGGAATTTTGCCTGGTCGGTGGCAATCACCAACGGTGGCAATGATGGCCCTGCGCTTCGTGGGCAAAAGGATGTTTACGCGCGTGCTTCGTACAAATTCAATCTTGAACGCGATCCGGAAAGCCGCCACGCCATTCAGGCTGCCGGACCCACCGGGCCTCGCGATCACACTTCGATTCGCGTAGGCGGATTCTATTACTACGGCACGAACGTTCAGAATAACGGGAGCACGATTCCGGTGCCATTCGACGGCTCACCAAGCTTCAGGGAGCCTTTCTATCGAGTTGGTGGAGATCTCAGGTTTAAGTACCGCAAGCTGGAACTGCTCGGGTTGGGAATGGTCGGCCACGACTCCAACCATATACTCGACGAAACAACGAATACGTTCGTCGGCGTTCACCCGGTGACTTTCACCGGCGGATTCGTTGCCGGCAACTACTGGCTCTATCCATGGCTCATCGCGACGATGCGCTACGATTTCGTGAATTCGCCTTCAGACTTTGCAAATGGAATCTCAGAACATAGGACACGAAACCGGTTCAGCCCGGGCTTCCAGGTGCTGGTGCGCGCGAACATCAAGATCGCGGGGGAATACCAGTATCACTGGGCGCAGCCTGTCACGCCGCTTGATCCAGCCACTACGTTTTTCCGTCCGCATACTTTCGTGACGGGCATTGACTATGTGTTCTAGACGAATACTAGGCGCCAACTAATTCTTGTGATAATAATCCAGGGAAATGAGAGGAGTGTCATGAATACAAGACTGTCTTCGAGGAATGTAATTGTATTGAGCAGCGCGCTTCTGCTACTGGCGGCGGCAAGCCAGGCGGGAGACATCAAGGGAAAGGTGAGCGTGCAAGGAATCAAGTCGGCAGAGCACATCGCGGTTTATGTGGATGCGATTCCTGACAAGAAGTTCGATCCGCCGACGGCGAAGCCCGTTGTGGACCAGACAAAGATGACTTTTAACCCGCACGTTACGGTGGTGCTGGTTGGAACGACAGTGGAGTTTCTCAACAATGATCCGGTAGGCCACAACGTCTACTGGCCGAGCGTGAGCGGCAACAAGAAACTTGCGCACAACCTTGGCACGTGGCCCAAGGGCGAAAAGAAAAGCTTTCAATTTACGGAAGCCGGAGTGGCGGGACTGCTTTGCAATGTGCATCCGGAAATGAATGGATACATTGTCGTGTCGCCGACGCCTTACTTTGCCGTTACCGACAAGGGCGGCAACTATGAAATCAAGAACGTCCCCCCGGGTAAATACACTTTGAAAACCTGGAGCGAAGACGGGAAAGTCACAACCCAAGCCGTGGAAGTCGCGGCGGGAGCTGTCACAGCGGATCTGATCGTCAAGAAATAAACAACCAGAGGGGACCAGGACGGATCAGGTGACGACTCGAACCAAACTCGTGGACTTGGAATGGCTGGAGTCGAACTTCCCTTGCATGCAGGCATGCCCCGTCCATACCCAAGCCGGACGGTACGTGTCGCTGATCGCGCAGGGCCGGTATGAAGAAGCCTACCGTTACGCCCGGACTCCTAATCCATTCGCTTCTATCTGCGGCCGAGTGTGCGGGCATCCTTGCGAGCCCGCATGCCGCCGCGGCCAGTTTGACTCTCCCATCTCCATCCGTGCCTTGAAGCGCTTTGTGACCGAGCGCTATGGCCCGGAGTCGCGGAATCCCATCGACGTTTTCGGCGGCAAGCCGGAAATAATTCATTCCGAAAAAGTGGCGATCATTGGTTCCGGCCCGGCAGGCATGTCGGCGGCGCACGATCTGGCCTTGCTCGGCTATCCGGTAACCGTTTTTGAGGCGGCGGCAGTGCCGGGTGGAATGATGCACCTTGGCATCCCGGAGTATCGCCTGCCGCGCGATGTCTTGCAGGCACAAATTCGCGAAATTCTGGATTTGGGGCCCGAGTTGAAACTGAATATGCGACTTGGGCGGGATTTCAGTTTGGCGGATTTGCGGCGCCAGGGATACAAGGCGGTGTTGATGGCATTTGGGCTCCATCGCAGCCGCGATCTGAATCTTCCCGGGCATGAGCTGGACGGGGTGGTCAAGGGCATCGATTTTCTATTGAACGTTAACCTGGGTTACCGGTTTGAAGTCGGCAAGCACGTGGTGGTCATTGGCGGCGGGAACGTCGCGATTGACGTGGCGCGTTCCGCGATGCGCGAACAGCAGAAGCACGACGCGGGCGGCAGCCTTCCGAATGAACTGACCTCCAGCGAAATGGATGTGGCCATGAAGGAGTTCATGGACGTTTCGCGGGCGGCGCTGCGCATGGGCGCGCGGGAAGTGCAGCTTGTTTGCCTGGAATCGCGGGTGGAAATGCCGGCGTCGGAAGAAGAGATCGAAGAAAGCATTCTGGAAGGAATCAAGCTGCGTCCATCCCTTGGGCCGAAGCAGTTCGTGGGCGAAAAGGGCAAGGTGACGGGGTTGGAAGTCAACAAGTGCGTTTCGGTCTTCGACGAGAACAAGCGGTTCAATCCGAAATTCGAAGCCGGAACGGAATTCGTGATCCCGTGCGATACGGTAATTCTGGCGATCGGGCAGTCCTCCGATGTTTCGTTCCTGAAACCTGAAGACGCTATCGAGACGACTCGCCAGGGGACCCTTAAGATCAACCCGGATACGCTGATGACCACGGCGCCGGGAATTTTCGCAGCCGGGGACATCGCCTTCGGGCCTCGTTTGATAATCAACGCGGTGGCCGACGGCAAGAAGGCCGCGGTCGAGATCGACAAATTTCTCCAAGGCCCAAATTGGAAGCCCAAACAAAAGTTTGTGCAGATCACCGTGCTCGACCACCACGAGATGGCGGCGCGTTACGACGAATATTCGCGGCTGACGGTGCCGGCACTGCCAATCGAGCGGCGCACAGGCGTGGCGGAAGTCGAAACCGGCTATACGGAGCAGCAGGCGAGAACGGAAGCCAGCCGTTGCCTGCAGTGCTGGATCAATACTGTATTTGAGGGCAACGAAGCGGAAGGGACGGAGTGCATCCTGTGCGGCGGCTGCGTGGATGTGTGCCCGGAGAATTGTCTCTCGCTGGTGCCGCTGAAGAGCTTTGTGTTTACCGACGAGGAGAAAGAACGCCTGAACCGCGAACAAGCCCTTCGCAGCGTGGACCTGCAGCATATTTCTCCCGATGAATTGAGCAAGGTGGAAGGCTCCGTGATGGTAAAGGACGAAACGGTCTGCATCCGGTGCGGCTTGTGCGCGGAACGCTGCCCCGTCAAGACCATTTCGATGGAAGCGTTTGAGGTTTTCGAGGAAAATCCCGGGTTGCGACCCTACGAGGAGATTGTTCTGAACCCATGAGCGACACGCAAGACAATTCGACAACGCATCCCTTGGGCGGTAAGCCCGGGGTGTCACGGAGAGATTTTCTGAACGAACTCACCGTTGGCGCGCTGGGAATCGCCGGGCTGGGCGGCACCGCGGTGATCTACCAGTATTTTTCTCCGAACGTGTTGTTCGAGCCTTCCACGACCTTCCGCGCAGGCAACCCAGACCTTTTTCCGGTGAATTCCGTAACTTTTCTGCAGGACCAGCAAGTCTACATCGTGCGTACCGCGACTGGTTTTTACGCCGTATCGGCGGTCTGCACGCACCTTGGCTGCGTCACGCAGTGGAAGCCGGAAGCGAACCGCATCGCTTGCCCGTGCCACGGCAGCAAATTCCAGTCCGATGGGAAAAAGATCGAAGGGCCGGCCCCGCGGCCGCTGCCGCACTATTCCGTCACTCTTACCGCCGATGGTGAGCTGCTGGTGGACAAGCTGCAAACCATCAAGTCCGACCAGGTACTGAAAGTCTGAGGAGAACAATGGCCACGGCTCTCCAGTCCGTTCTCGAAAATCTTCGCGCTACGCGAGTGTGGAAGTCCATCTTCCGCCGCGGGCCCGCGCTGACCAACCGGACGCGCAGCATCGCGGTGTTCGGCAATCTGTTCCTGCACTGGCTGCCGGTGAAGGTGCGCGAAAAATCCCTGCGGGTGCGGGCCGCCTACTACCTCGGCTCATTGTCCCTGCTTCTTTTTATCATCCTTGTGGTGACCGGCATTTTGCTGATGTTCTACTACCACCCCGCCGTGCCCAAGGCTTATCACGACATGAAGGACCTTCGGTTTGTGGTGTCGAGCGGAGTGTTCCTGCGAAATCTGCACCGCATCGGGGCGCACCTGATGGTGCTGCTGGTTTTCTGGCACATGTTTCACGTTTTTTATCGCGGCGGTTACAAACCACCGCACGAGTTCAACTGGGTTGTGGGTGTGGTGCTGCTGCTGGTCACCTTATTCCTGAGTTACACGGGTTACCTGTTGCCGTGGGACCAACTTGCGTTCTGGGCGGTGACTGTAGGCACAAACATCATTTCGGCCATGCCCGTTATCGGAAACAAGGTTCGCTTTGTCGCTCTTGGCGGAAATATTGTCGGAGAGAACGCCCTGTTGCGGTTTTATGTGCTCCATGTGGTCATTCTTCCGCTAGTAGCGTTCCTGCTGATCGGGGTCCACTTCTGGCGCGTGCAGAAAGA
The DNA here is from genome assembly GCA_035693545.1 of Candidatus Acidiferrum sp. Lineage (GTDB taxonomy): Bacteria > Acidobacteriota > Terriglobia > Acidiferrales > UBA7541 > Acidiferrum. Next base: position 3,710 of record DASSGJ010000066.1, on the reverse strand, counting down.
TGGCGGACTCACCGTACGGTCGAAAGAAGAAGATGGAAAAAACTAAGCACGAATCGGGTTTCGACTCGGACGCGAAGAAAGAGCCGCGCCGCATCGTTTTCATCACTCGCAACACCTCCGCGAAAGTTGTGGACGAGCGCGGCCCCAAGCTGATGACCTATCCGAACCTGCTGGTTCGCGAGGCCATCGTCTTTGAGGTGCTGGTCGTGGTGATGGTCCTGGTTGCGCTGTTTTGGGATGCGCCACTCGAGCAATTGGCCAATCCATTGCTGACACCGAATCCGGCGAAGGCGCCATGGTATTTTCTGGGGTTGCAGGAGTTGCTGCACTTCTTTCCGCCGTTTGTTGCCGGGATTCTGATTCCCACACTGGTTCTGATCGCGCTGGTCATCATTCCTTACTTCAACGTGAACATCGAGGGGAAGCCGCTCTGGGAGAAAGAGCCTGGAAAACGCCTCGGCATGGTGATGGCGGTGGTGATCGCGCTGCTGGTTCTCCTGGCGGCGGTGGATGCATGGACCATCATCGTGCCAACGGTCATTGTCACGGCTCTGTTGCTCGCATCCTATCCATCGAAACTTACCACCGGCTGGATGGGTGCGCTCCATTTGAAACCGTTGTCGTGGTGGGTAATGACGTGGTTCATCGCCACCGCAGTTTGCCTGACGGTGGTTGGAACATTTTTCCGCGGCCCGGGCTGGTCCTGGGTGTGGCCTTGGGGGACACATGCCGGCTGAAGAGATGGGGAGATTGTCCGACAAGGTCCGGCTGACGTTCGCTGTTTCCACTGTCGTTTGCGTGCTGGTGCTGGCAATCGCGCCACTTAAAGATTTCCGCGCTGAATGGAAACACTACAAGCGCTCGTTTGTGAAATTTGCGCAGGGCCGCCCGGACACGAAGAAGCTTCTGGCAGATTACACGCCGAACATTGATCAGATCTGGTTGCCTGGAATGAATGTCACCGATCGTTGCACAACCTGCCACCAAGGCGTGACGCAGGCGAGCCTCAGCGACCCCGCTGTTCCGCATCCGTTCCGCGCGCACCCACCCATTCCGCACAATGTGCGCGACTGGGGTTGCACGATTTGCCACCGGGGGCAGGGACCGGCCACCGAAGTTGCCGAAGCGCACGAGACCACGCTCGCCTGGGAGAAACCCATTCTGCCCGCTCATTTTCTGCAGGCATCGTGCGGGAGCTGCCACCAGGCCGACCTGAAGGAAACGCCGCAGCTTGCGCGGGGGCGGGAACTGCTGTCACGGTTGAATTGCCAGGGCTGCCATAAACTGAAAAACGTGGAGCCATCGCGCCTCGGGCCGGATCTCTCGAGTGTGGGCTTTAAAGTAACCCGCGAATGGATCTACAAGTGGTTGAAAGAGCCGCGCACCGTTCTGGATAAGGACGGGAACACGACGGTTAACGGCTACGAAAGCGGCGACGAATCCCGCATGCCGAGATTCCGTTTGAAGGAAGAAGAGATTAAGGCGCTTTCCGCTTATTTGAGCGTGCAGAAAGCCAAGCCAATCGAAAGGTACAAGATCAACCCCGCGGTGGTTGCCGCATGGAGCAAGAAGCCGACCCTGGTTTCCGACGGAGAGGTGCGTTTCCGGCAGATGATGTGCACCACGTGCCATCCGGTGGCGGTGACTCGCGGCGGGGAAACCAAGCTGATCGGCGGCAATATTGCGCCGGAGTTGACCAGGGTGGGAAGCAAGGTCAGCGAAGAGTGGCTGATCGCGTGGCTGCGCAATCCGCAAGCGTACCTGGCACATACCAGCATGCCGCGATACGGCTGGAGCGACGAGGACCTCTATAAGGTTTCGCAGTACGTGATGAACAAGCTGACGGACTCCGACCTGCTCACGACAGTCCCGCAGCTTGGCGCGGCCAGCGACGAAGAAGTGCAAACGGGGAAGAGGCTGTTCACCGACAAAGGCTGCGTGAGTTGCCACTCCCTGGGCGGCGGAACGCAGAAAGATTTTGGTCCAGACCTTACCGCGCTGGGCGGCAAAAACGCCTCGGAGCTGGAGTTCGGGAAAGCGAAGATTGACCGCAACCTGGTTTCCTACATCCAGACAAAGCTGCAAGATCCGCTGTCCGTGAATCCCGCCGCACGCATGCCGCAATATACCTGGAATCAGGCCGATCTCGACGCGGTGACCACAGCCCTGCTGAGCCAGACCGGTGCGGCGCAGACGAGTTCACTGCAAAACCTGGTTGTGCCTAAAACGGTTGCCAATTTCCAGGCCGTGGGTGCATTTGCGGAAGTCTTTGAACGCTACAAATGCTCCGCCTGCCATCGTTTTAATGGCTACGGAGGAACACTTGCACCGGACCTTTCTTACGAAGGCAGCCGCGCGCAGAAAAAATGGATCGCGGATTTCCTGAAGAACCCGCAGACGATTCGCCCCACACTAATTTTGCGGATGCCGCAGTTCAACATGCCAGACAAGGACGCGGCGGTGGCTGCCGAGTATCTCTCTTTGGCGGTACAGAAGCCGGATGTCAATCCGGAGAGCGTGGACACGCGCCAATTCACGCCCGGGATGGTTTCACTGGGAAAACAATTATACGAGGTGAAGTATCAGTGCCAGTCGTGCCACACCATCGGTTCAGGCGGGGGTTACGTGGGACCCAACCTGAACAATGCGGGAAACTGGCTGACTCCGGCGTGGATCGAAGCATGGCTCCGCGATCCCCAGGCTCTCCAGCCAGGTACGATTGAGCCGCGGCGCGATTTTACGGAAGAGGAGATTCGCGCCTTGACCGCTTACTTGATGACTCTGCGGGTCGGCATAAAGACACAATCGGCCAAGAGTATTTCCAACGCGCCAGCGGCAGCGCAGGGAGCAGGCCGATGAAAGCGAAACTCCTGCTGATTGGCATGCTTGTCTGTAGCGTCCTCTGTGTTCTCGCGCTCTCGGGCTGCAAGAAGAGCGCAGCCGTTAACCCGGACACGGCGTTCGGAGCCTACGACACGGAGCCCGATTGGAACGACGCTTCCAAGGTCGTGACGCTTGGCTACCAGCAGTCCCAGGGAAAGCGTGTGTTCTATCAATACTGCGTGTGGTGCCATGCCGATGCGAGTCCGGCCGGCCCATCGAACCGGAGCAATGTCACGCCGGTGCCGCCGCTGATGAATGACGGCGAAAAACTGAATGGCGAGAGCGACGAGTTCATGCAGAACATCATAACCCTCGGCGGCAGCGCGCTGGGCAAATCGGCGATGATGCCACCGTATGGAAAAACGCTGAGCTCCGGCGACATCAAAGCGGTAATCTCCTTTACCAGGGCAATCGCCCAGCCGGCTTATCAGAGGCCTGGGCGGCCCGGTTCGCAATACACAACCAAGTAGTGAGTGCTAGGATCAAAGGATGAACATGACCCGCACAAGACCGAGCGGCTGTGTGCCCAAAATTCTTATTGCAGCGTTTCTTTGTGCGGCTGGAGCGCTCCAATCCCGGGCGCAGGTCAGTCCCAACGAGATCCTGAACCCGCAACTGAAAGCGCTGGAGAAGCAGTACTTCGCGCAGCTGAAGACCATCAATCAGGAGATCGTCAAGACAAGCTTTCCGTTTCCGTTTTATCTGAGCCGGGCGGTTGGTCTGGATCCCGCGCAACAGGTGGAAGCGGATACGCGAGGGCTGGAGTTCAAGCGGTTTCGCGACCGGGTGACCCTGAAAGCGACCGGGAATTACAACGCCGCGTATGA
>DASSGJ010000065.1:0-4252 GCA_035693545.1 Candidatus Acidiferrum sp. | reverse complement strand
TCGGCCTCCTTCGTTCCGAGCGCTGTAGGGTGAACACCGAACAGTCTACTCGGCTCGTCGTGAGGCCGACCTCGTTATGACATCAACCGGACAAGTGGGTACTAGGATCGACATGTCCGGTTAGCCGACTTACCAGGAGTTAGACAGATATCTCCGGAAGAATTGTTGGAACCTCTCTTTCGAACGAGGCAGGCATGAGGAGCGTTGCACGGCTCACCCGTGCCTGCCATTTCAGACGTGAAAAATGTTAGAAGTGAAAGCCGAGCTCGACGGTTTCCGTCCGCGGCGTAACAAAGTGCGTGCCGCTGAACGTTGACAGGAAATTGTACAGCGCGGTTTTGTTCGTCAGGTTGATCACCGTGAAGCGCAGGCTCCACTTGTAGTGGTCGCCGCGAAACAGGTTGTCGTCGCCAACACTGACATCGAATAGGTTGCGCGGTTGCACGCGTGTGGGATTGCGGTCCACATCGAATGTGGCGCCCGCAATATTGATCAGCTTTGCGCCCGTCCTCAGCGGATTCGCGCCACAAACGCTGCCTGCTCCCAGGGCCAGCGGAGAAGACAATGTCGCCGTGTGCATGATCCCCGCGGCATCGACGCAGAAAAGCCCGATGGCCGCCTGCTGATCGGCGTCCAGAAAACTGGAAGCATCGCCGAAATTATCCAGATTCGGGTTGCTGGCCACGAGGCCGCTGTCGAATCGCCAGTTGAAACCGATCCACGGAAGATTCTTGTACGGCTGATACTGAATGTGAGTGGTCTGGTTGAAAGCTTGGTCGTGGTCGATGCGGAAGACCTCTCCACCGGCGATGGTCGAGCCCAGTCCGCCGATCTGCGGCGGAAAATAACGCGCGCGTACATGCGCAAGCACTACCAGCGCCGTGAGGCCATGAAAATTGGGCATGCTTACGCGCACGGAAGGCCCGTCAATCTTCGAACTCTTCCAGGCAATGGGAAAAAATATCGGTGTGTTGCCGAACGTGGAAAAGTCATACGCATTGTGCGTGTACTTCCACAGGTAGTCGGCGTCCACCACCGCGTACTTGCCAAATGCCTGCTGGAAACCGGCGTTGAACTGGTTGCGCTGCCCCGATCGAATGGGCGCCTGCAAACTCTGCCCACCGATGACGTCCGTGATCACGGGGTTCGCCGCTCCCACGCTGGCTAGAATCAGGTTCTCGTTGAAAGGCGTCTCCAATACGCGGGAATAGGAAGCGCGCAGGACGGAATTGGTCTTCTTGATGTTGTAAGCGAGACCCACGCGCGGCTCGGGTTGCCAGTCGTGGACGATGCCGCGATACAAATCGAAGCGCATCCCCAGGTTGAAAGCCCAGTTGCCTTCCGTAATGGTGTCCTGGGCATAGAGCGCCAGTTCCTTCACGTCGGTGTGGCCATTGAACGGGAACAGTTTTCCGCCGCGCGTCAGGTCAAAGGGCAGCAGGTCCGTGCAGGGAGAGGCCAGCGCAACTCCGCCGGCAAAGCAGGGATTGCCCGCTGCGTCTGTCTGCGACGGAAGGAAATTCGGATCGGTGATTCCAAAGTTGAAATCTTCGGTCAAGAAAGTGTGCTGAAAGGTGCCGCCAATTTTGATGTTGTGCGCGCCCTTCACATAGGAGAGGTCGGCGCGCAAACCCGCGTTCGTCAGTTTCCGATTCTGATTGAGCGTCGCCGAGGACCCGCCCGGAATGAAACCAGTGCCGTCGGCAAACGGGTTTGCACTCGGGTAGTAGTTGAACTGGTCATGCCGCACAAACGCCCCGACCGTGAAGAGAGAATTGGAGCTGAGTAGCCGTGTCCACACGGGCGCGATGTTATAGGTCTTGATTAAAGCGCGCTGATCCGCCGGCTGCAGCGGCGCACCGGTAACGGGATCCAGAATTCCCAGATTCAGGTTGTCAATCGTATTGGGAGTCTGAAACCAGGAACGCGTGTATTGGAAATTGACGTGAATGGAGTCCGCGGTGTTAAACACGTAGTCCACGCGATCGAAAAGATTTTCCTCGTTGCCCTTGTCATGGATCGCCTGCAGTTCCGGCGGATCGAGAAAGCGGCTGGTGTTCAAGCCGTTGGCAGCGAAGAAATCTCCCCATTTTTTGCCTCCGAACGCGACTCGGAATCCCGCGCTGACGGAGCCAAAGCTTCCGTAAGAGGTCGTGAAGCTCCCGGTGGGCTGCGTGACTCCCAACCCGGATCGCGTCGTCACCTTAATCACCAGGCTGGTTTTGTCCCCATATTCCGCCGGAGGCCCCCCGGAGACGGCCTCCAGGGACTGAATCGAATCCAACGGAATCTGGTTGGAGAAGACCTTGCTCTGTTGGTCGGTGATAGGCTGGCCGTCGACAGAGAAGGAATTTTCGGCGTGATCCCCCAGCCCGTGAAACAGACCATTGGAATCGGCAACCACGCCCGGTGAAACCAGTGTTACCAGCGAACTAACCGAAGACGACTGGCTTTCCAGCGGCAACCGGTCGGTCAGGCTGGTGTCCACGTCAGTGTGAAACGTGGGATCTTTTTCAACCAGGTCTCCGCCGTTCGATTCCACAGTTACCGAGGTCACTGCCGTCCCGACTTTCAAGCTCACTTCCACCCTGGCCGGCACCGTCGAACGCACTTCCACATCCTGCGAGTACGCCGCAAAACCTTGCGACGTCACGCTCAGGTGATACGGATTGAACGGCACATTGGTAAATCGAAATGTTCCGTCACCGGAAGTGGCGGTCGTTCGTGCGTAGCCGGTCACGGGATTGACGATCTCCACCGTGGCGTTGGCCACTGCCGCGCCAGAAGGATCTTTCACCACACCTTCAATCGATCCCGAATGCCCCAGCTGAGCGCTGGCCGCAAAAACCAGAACGACTGCCTGCAACAACAGAATGAATAGACTTCGAGACATCAAACGCATAAATCCTCCGAGCCGCTTCGGGCTATGTTGTGGATGGAGTGGTAGGGCCGCCAAAATGCGGCGGTGGCGCGACCCGAGACGGGCCGCGCGCCGGCAATTAAACAGCGATGAAGCTTAGGCGATCAGGGAAGGAGGGGCGCGGGAGGGAGATTGCGTCGAAAATAAATCGGTGAAGTGCAAACTAAGAGGAGCAGTGATTTCACCGAAGAAGAGTTGAACAGGGTTCAGCAGTATGGTGGAGATCGCGGGTGCCACACCAATGTGCGCTACTTGGCAGATACGGCAGGCCGCTTCATCATGCCCATCGGCGTGTGAGTGCGGAGCGACTTGCAGGAGGAAGAAAAACGAGAGCAGCGCCAGTGAAACGAATACCGAAGCGGCCAGCTGACGGTTTGGCCGGGGCCCGCTTAGCTTGATCGTGCTTTCTGCGAACAAACACTACCCCCAGGCATAGGACGCACCAAAGCGGAAAGCGTACCCCCCATTGTCATCCAGAACTTGAAGCTGCGCAACGGAGGAACGGTATGGTTAGGCAGTCAGTTAACAGGGTAAGTTTGAGTCCCAACTCCTGATTAACGCCGTAACCGGACAAGTGGCGTACCATCACTTCACAATGAATCCGTTAAACGTCCTTCCACCCTGGGGCATAATGCGGGCTATGCACAAGACGTTCGCGACTATTTTGCTATCGTTGGCGGTCGGTTCCACGGGTTGCAATCGCAACCGCATAAGTGCGTCAAGCATAGAGGGTCAAATCGGACATGCAATTGAGGAGAGGTGCCCCAAAACCTTGGATTGTCCGATACGCCTGCGTGACGCGACTTCCTTTAATTGGGACAAGATGTTCTATTTCGATTACGCCGTGCCACCTGCAAAACGTGAAAAAGCCGTAGGCCTCCAACTTGAGACCGAAGAATTTCGCCGCCAGTTGGTTTTTCTTCGCGGCGGGAGTATCGTTCGCAACGACCTGCTGCCCACGGACATCGAAAGACCAATTGAGAATGAAATCGATTTCCAGGTTGGAGAAAATACACAATGGATCACTTGTGATAGCGAGGCTGAGTTCACAGCGACGCGAGCTGACGGCGGAACTGGCATCGTGTACTTCCAATTGAAGTCGATGTCTGACCACTGTCGATAAATCGCCGTTCCACTCATAACTGGCCTAATCTGAGTTGTTGGCTACCCGGAAGTAACCATAGGTCCCGGTAAACGCGCTTACCGGAAAAGTGGGTACACCTCGAAGCATGCCTGGTCGAGAAATCCGCCAAATCAACGCAGCAAACGATTCATCAGCCTTTGCAACAGGAGCTTGCCTCCCAAGTCCATTCGCGTGAACTCGACACCGAG
>DASSGJ010000064.1:0-14940 GCA_035693545.1 Candidatus Acidiferrum sp. | reverse complement strand
CGAGCATGGAGTCGAGTTTCATCACTTTGAAAAAATCTCCCGACAGATGCCGCACCGGGAAAATCTCCCCTGCGACTTCAAATTCACCCCAAACAAGTTCGCGTGGCGCGCAAAGCCGCCGCTGGATCTGCGCTGCTTCATAAACGGCCTGTTGCAGCCGCGAATGCTCCCGGCGCAGGCTGTCGAGATCTTCCTTCAGAGCCACGGTACTTTCTGCTAGCTCGCTGGCAGCGGCGGCTAGAGTCTGCTGATCCGCCAATCCATCCACCGCGCGACTCGCAGTTTGCTGGCGTTTTGCCGAAAGCTTTCTGGTCCCGTTTGGTATCTCTGTGCCTGGCATCATCATGTTCGTTTCATCCCACGAATTTGTAGCCCACTCCGTGTACCGTCAGAAAAAATCGTGGTTGGTCGGGAACCGGCTCAAGTTTTTGCCGGATTCGCACAATATGGGCGTCCACCGTCCGGGTAGTAGGGAAGTTTTCGTACCCCCACACCTCATCAAGCAGTCGCTCGCGGCTCAGTGTCTCCCCGGAATGACATAGAAAATGTTTCAGCAGTTCGAATTCTTTGCTCGAAAATTCCACCGGGTTGCCGCCCCGCGTCACCTGGTAACTGCGTAAATTCACATCCACATCCCCAAAGCTATACCGGTCCTGATCTTTCGGAAGCGTCTGCGCCCGCCGCAATACGGCTTTCACGCGAGCCAGCAATTCCCGGATCGAGAACGGTTTCGTGACGTAATCATCGGCTCCCAGTTCCAGGCCCACCACCTTGTCCACCTCCTGGCCGCGTGCCGTCAGCATGATGATGGGCATCGAAGGGCGTTTCGCCTTCAACTGTTTGCAGACATCCAACCCGCTCATCCGCGGCATCATCACGTCAAGAACCACCAGGTCGGGAGAATCCTTCAGTGCCCGTTCGAGTCCCTCCACTCCATCGAGCGCCGTCAGCACCTGAAATCCCTCGAACTCGAAATTATCCCGCAGGCCGGAAACCATGTTCGGCTCGTCTTCCACGATCAGAATCTTGACTGACATTCCGTCTCCTCTTTTACCAGCCGAACGATGACCGTTTCTCTATGCGGGTGCGCTTCCCGCTTGTGACGCCGCAGCGAACGGCAGCGCAATCGTAAATTTGCTGCCTTTTTCCGGCTCGCTCTCCACCAGGACATCCCCGCCATGCGCCCGCGCGATATGCCGGACCAGCGACAGGCCCAACCCCGATCCCTTCACGTTGTGCACCAGCGGATCGCCGCAGCGGTAAAACTTCTCGAAGATTTTGTCCTGTTCGTTAGCCGGGATGCCGATGCCACGGTCCCGAACTTCCAGGTTTATGGTGCTGTCCGAACGGTACAGGCTCACGCCGATGAACTTCCGGTCTTTTGAATACTTCAGCGAATTGTTCACCAGGTTCAGCAGCGATCGCGCGATCGCCTCGCGATCCACCTTCACCGGCGGAATGTCCTCGGAAATGTTTTCCTCGAACGCGAAACCATTCTGCTGGATTTGGAAGCGGTAAGACTCCAGCGTCGAATGCACCAATTCTCCCAGGTTCGTTTCCTGGAACTCGTATTCCTTCCGCCCGGCTTCGATCCGCGAAAAATCCAGGATGTTGTTGATCAGCGCCGTCAGCCGCTCGCTCTCCTCGCGGATGATTCGAAAATACTCCTGGTATTTCTCTTTCGCCGTCAGCCGCCCCAACTCCAGCGTCTCGGCATACAACCGGATCAGAGCCAAGGGCGTCCGCAATTCATGTGATACGTTCGCCACAAAATCCGATTTCAATTTCGCCAGCGTCATTTCCCGGGAAACGTTGCGATAGGTGAGCCAGATTCCGCCCACCATAAACACGGAAAGCGCCCCCAGGACCATATAGTTGTAGTGCAGGAACCTCGTCCCGATATCCGCGACCGTTGTTCCCTGATACTTGATCGCCAGAATCATCTCCGGGAAAACATCCGAAAATCTGCGCTCCGCCTCCGGCCTGCCTCCGTCCCAGTTTCCCGATGCCACCCAGGGGTTGGAATCCTTCATCTGATGGATCATCATCACTGGAGGATTGGCATCGGCCTTCAATACGCTGCTCTTGCCCATCAGCACGTCTTTCATCATTGCTGGAAGAAAGTTCTTGCGCACGTAGTCTTCATCAAACGCGACAACCCCAAGCGTCACTCGATCTTTGGGAGCACCCGGGAGGAGAAAGTACGCGATGTTCCAATAGCCGTACTGGTTCCCGCGGGGTGTCCATCCGCCATAAAACGCCACCGGCGGTTCTTCCTTTTCCTCCATAAGGTGCAGATGTTTCACCATGCTCGGCGCTTCCACAGGGAGCCAGGTCCCGAGCATCTTGATGTCGTCCTCCGCGTATTCGCAGTAAATAGCGTCCTGGTCGTGGCCTGGTTGGGTCCGGCTTATGAGTTGGTTGCTTTTCTTGTCGTATACAGCCGCATACGAATATTCGGGATGACGCAGCAAAACATGCTCAAGAATAGCCTTGGTTTTGGGGCCGTCATCGAGGTCCGGAAATTCCTTCCGCACCGGCGCGACCAATTCGGTCGCCTTTTCCCAGCTTTTCTTTTCCGCGATTTTCAGAACGTAACTGAAGTCGCGCTGAATGGCGGCTTCGATGGCCTGGTCCCGCTGGATCTGCTTCAGGTTCCAGATGCTGAAACCCATTAAGGCGGCCGCGGGGAGCACGATGGCCAGTTCCAGCGTTAGCAGTGTTCGCGTGCGCTCCGTCAATCGCCATTTCTTGGACATTCTGACCCTCGCCCGGTGGCTAATTCGTGCTGATTCGCTCTTACCAGGGCCAGACTATAAAGGCTTCCCAAAACGAATGTGTCAAGCCCAAGCAAACGATTGTAAAAAGTTGTAAAAAGGGGTCACTTCGGTGCAGCCATTTTGGCACGGCCTACCCCGCGCCGGGGGGTCGAACTACAACGTCGCCGGCTCCATCGCCGGCGGCTCTTTCTCCACGCCCTTCCATCCCACGGGGCGCCCGCTCACCGCTTCCTTCACCGACCGGAACAGCACGATGTACATCAATTGCCGGTAATAAAATCTCTGTAGCAGCACGGGAATCAGCAGCGCCCAGTCCTCATGCCGCTCCAGCGCGAACGCAATCACGCACGTCAGCACATCGATCAGCAGAAATCCCAGGAAGAACAACACCGAGCGTTGCACGTCTTCTGTCGTCCACAGGTGTTGTGCAGGTGTGATGTGCAGCCCCGCCAGGCCCCAGAGCATCACGCTGCCCAAAAACAGCAGGTCCAGCACCGGTGACACCAGCGGCAGAAGAATCTGAAACACAAAAATGTTCGGCAGCGCCACGCAACCCAGCGTCCCGTATTTCGGCCGGAACAGCGTGTCCCCGTGCTTCCAGAACGATTGCAGCGTCCCAAACGTCCACCGAAACCTCTGCCGGATCAACTGGCCCGGAGTTTCCGGCGCTTCCGTCCATGCGATCGCTTCTTCGTCGTAGGTGACTCGCCAGCCCAGCCTGCGGATCGCGATCGTCAGGTCCGCGTCTTCCGCCACCGTGTCCGCCGTGATTCCTCCCACGGCCTCGATCGCCTCTCTCCGCCATGCGCCCAGCGCGCCAGGCACCACGGTAATGCAATTCAGCAAGTCAAACGCGCGTTTCTCCATGTTCTGGCTGGTGATGTATTCCAGCGCCTGCCAGCGCGTCAGCCACCGCGAACGGTTGCCCACCTTCACGTTCCCCGCCACCGCTCCCACTTTCGGATCCGAGAAGTGCCGCAGTAGCTTGCGGATGGCGTCCGGTTCTATTTCCGTGTCCGCGTCAATTGTCACCACGAACTCCGTCTTCGCGTGCACCATCGCGTTATTCAGCGCCGCCGCTTTTCCTTGATTCACCTGGTGAATAATCTGAACGCGGGGATCCTTGCCAAAATTGCTCTGCAGCAGTTCCAGCGTCCGGTCCGCCGATCCGTCATCCACCACAACCACGCGGATATCGCGAAGATCCGAGAGCAGCACGGACTGCACCGTCTGCACGATCACGCTCTCTTCGTTGTGTGCCGGGATCAGCACCGTCACTCCAGGCGGTGGTTCCGGAAGCTTTGCATGGTCCGGCCGCAACTTCTCGATGATCGCCAGTATCCCGATAATCAGCGCCCGCCCGCTCACCAGCACGATCCCCAGAATAAATACCGTCGCGATGGCGAAACGCGACCACTGGAAAATCCCAAAAATAAATCCGTCGGCCCGCGCCGCCAGCCGTTCGCCAAACGTCAGCGGCAGCATCAGGTCTGCCCGTTGTTTCCCTAGCAGATCCGCTACCGAAACAAACTGATAGCCCGTCGCCCGCAATTTATCGATGATCAGCGGCAGCGCTGCCACCGTTTGCGCGCGCTCCCCGCCTCCGTCGTGCAACAACACCACATTCCCGTTCTTCGCCTGCCGCACCACATCGTCCGCAATCTCTCCCGCTGGACGCTGCTTCTTGTCGTCCGTCATCCGCCAGTCGTCCGGATCAATCCTCTGCCCAACGATGATGTAGCCCAAATCTTGCGGGTACGGCAGTTGCGCCACTTCCTCCGCATATTCCGGCTGGTGATCGATTCCATACGGCGGGCGGAACAGCAAAGACTTCACCCCCAGCGTGCTCTCGATCAGCCGCTGCGTCAGGTTGAGTTCCCACTTCAATTGCGTTCGCGATATATCGTCGAATGGCGGGTGCGTGAACGTATGGTTCCCGATCTCGTGCCCTTCGTTGTATTCCCGCCTCAAAAGGTCCGGCGCGCGGTTCGCTTGGTCCCCGATCACAAAAAAGATTCCCGGTACTTTTTTTTCTCTCAGGATGTCCAGAATCTTCGGGGTCCATCGCCGGTCCGGCCCGTCGTCGAACGACAGCGCAATCTTGTTCTTCGCTCCGCCAATCTGGTCAATGTCATACGAAAGTGGAAACGCCTCATACGTTTCGTCGGTAATCAGCGCCGTCGTCGGATCGTAGGTAATGCTGCGGTGTCCCTGCTTTGGAACGTCGGCGATGTGCCAGATGTCCCCGTCGCCTTCCAGAATCAGGTCCGGTCCCGGTGGCAGGTCCGCCAGCTTCGCGCGAGCCACATCATCGGGATGCGTCGTATCCCACACCGGCCAGAGCGAAGAGTCCGACGACCCCAATCTCCACAGCGCCGTGCCCTGCACACCAAGCCGTTCGCTGGCCCGCAATTCGTTGTACGCCGTCACCGCATCCAGCATCCACACCTGGTGCGTGTGATTCTGTTCGTCCGAATAGGAATAATGCGGATTTAGCGAAGCCCCGTCGAACTCCACTTCGCTTTCCGACTCATACGCGTGCAGCAGCGCCTCCTGAATGCTGAACTCCTCCGCGTGCGCCTTTTCCTTCTTCGAAGGCTCCGTCCAGTCATACGAATAATTCGCGATTCCCACCACAATTTTCTGTGCCGGCACCACTTCCAGCACCTGCCGCAGGTTCTCCACGAACCAGTCCTGCGCTGCGATGGGTCCCGGCAGTGATGTCAGCCAGTGCTGGTCATAGTTCATCAGGATGATCGCGTCGGTCTCTTTGCCGAAAAATTCGTAGTCGTACGAATCGTCCCGCGCGGGCAGGGCGATCATCAATTTCAGCCCGACCGCATGCAGCGCGGGCGCGAACTGCCCGATGAATTTCTGGAAATTCTCCTGGCTCGCGTCCGGCACTTCCTCGAAATCCACCACGATGCCGGCCTGCTTTGCCGCCACCGCGTACTGCGTCGCGTCTGAAATCAGCCGTCCTCGCGCCTCCGGGCTTGCCAGCAGCTCTGCCATCTCTTTTACCCGCCAAACCTGGCCGTCGTAATTGTTCAGCAGGCCCATCATCGGAAGTTCCAGCGGCGGGTTCATCGCGCGCATCCACTGGTGCAGCTTGTCCTGTTGCAGCCGGGAAATCGCTTCCGCGGGCGACGCCTTCACCGTCTGGTTCCGCTCGTAATCCACCACCGTGATCGCCCCGTCTGGTGTCACCGCGTGCAGCTGCTCCGGCATCAGCAAGTCGATGTCTTTGTAATGTTTCTTCAGCGAAGCCAGGCTGTTGGGATCCCAGCTCACAAAGAACGCCGCGCGCAACGGGTCATACTTCGCGGGAACCTGCCCGATATTGGATACGCGTTTGTAGCGTCCTTCGCGTTGCCCCACCAGCTTCAACTGCTTTTTCTTGATGGAGTGGAAAATCGGCCGCGTGTCCGGCAGCAGCGCCGCCGGCAGTTCCACGCTTCCTGCAATCGTCAGGAAAAAATAAATCAGCAGCAGCGTCAGCAGCCCGCCGCTGACTTCCAGGATGCGGCGCGTGCGCCGCCACCGGACTTTCTCCGAATCATAGAAAATCGGTTTTCGTTCTTTCATGAACTATGGTTGCCCTGGGCGCGGTTGGGTTCGCCCCGGCGGGCCTGGGTCACTCCGCCGAGTGGAACAATATCTCTCGTATTGTAAGATGCAAAGCACGAATGAAGCGAGTTTTCTCCAGCCCCATCCTCCCGCTCGTCATCGGCGCCGCTCTGCGCCTCCTGTTTGCGTTGCGCTTTCCCGCCGAATCCGGTGACACCGTCTTGTACGACGAACTCGCTACCAACTGGCTGAAGCACGGTCAGTACGCCATGGACGTCGGCGGCCAGCTGACCTCCGTCCACATCCGCATGCCCGGTTACCCCGCCTTTCTCGCTATCGTCTATGCGATCACGGGACACACCGGCGCCGCCGCGCACCGCGCCGTTCTCGTCTCCCAGGTTTTTGTGGAATTATTCAACTGCCTGCTGATTGGTGCCCTCGCCGCCCTTCTCGCTCTTCTGGTTGCGGAAAAAACCAGTCTCCGCCGTGCGTTTCTCATCGGCCTTTGGCTGGCGGCCCTTTGTCCCTTTACAGCAAACTACGTCTCCGTAATTCTGACCGAAGTCTGGGCCGTTCTGTTTACCGCCCTCGCCATGTTCTTTCTTGTCGCCGCATTCGCTGGTGCTGCAGGTGTTTCTTCCCTGGGCCGGTGGTCTCTCGCTGGCCGCAATTATTGGTGGGCCGTCGCGCTATCCGGATTCGCGGTGGGCCTGGGCACACTCTTCCGCCCGGAAACTCCTCTCCTTCTTGCAACCGCATTCCTCATTTTCGCGATTATCCTTCTCCGCCGCGGAGAATTCCGCCACTTCCTCCTGACCAGCGCCCTGCTGGCCTTCGCCGCCGCCCTGCCCCTCGTTCCCTGGACCATCCGCAACGCCGTCACCCTCCACGAATTTCAACCGCTTACCTCCCAAAACGTAGACTCCCCCGGCGAGTTTGTTCCCAAAGGCTTTATGAACTGGGAGCGCACCTGGCTTTATCGCGTGCGCGATTGCTATCTGGTTTCCTGGAAGTTAAACGGTGAAGAGATTCCTCTTCAAGACATTCCAGACATGGCCTTCGATACCCCCGAAGAGCACGACCGCGTCGCCGCCATCCTCGAAACCTACAACGACGATCTAACCCTCACTCCGGAGGAAGACGCCGCCTTCGCGCAACTCGCGCGTGAGCGAACCTCTCGCCATCCTCTTCGCACCTGGCTCTGGATCCCCCTCCGCCGTGCGGTTCGCATCTGGTTTACCCCCCGCATCGAACTGCTCCCGGTTGCCGGCCACGTCTTCCCGCTTCGAGCCATGCATCAATTCGACCCTGTAGACCAGCGCGTCACCATTCTGCTCTTCTTCCTCAATATTGTTTATCTGGCGCTCGCCTTATTGGGTGCCGTCCGTCTGCGTCGCTCATCCGCCGCCCGCGCTGTCCTGATCTTCTTCTTCCTCTATATCCTTGTCCGCACAGCCTTTCTCACCACCCTGGAAACCCCCGAGCCTCGCTATGTCCTGGTCTGCTTTCCCGCCCTCATCGCTGTGGCCGCCCTGGCCTTTCTTCCCCGTTCCCGGGCTGCTACCTAACCAGCAACAGGTACTCTGTTGCTTCGCCGCATTCCTGTGCGAAGATGGGGACGACAAGCGCCCAGCCCCCGGCGCCTGCTACCTTTGGTCTTTCCCTAGCCAGACCCAGACGCTTTGGTGCTTCTCCCATACAGGCCACGGGAGTAAACTCCCCGCCTGGCTTTGTGCACATTCGAATCGCTTCGCGCGGGGTGCTTTATGAGCGAACAGTGGAAAAAATGGGAAGGCCAGCCCGTTGATGGCAAATTTGTCCTGGGCCAATGCCTGGCGAGCACGGAATTTAGCGCCGTTTTTCTGACCGAACTCCCGGGCGCTCCGGGCCAGAAAGCGGTGTTGAAGCTGGTTGCCTCCGGCGCGTCCGCCGCCGAAGATCAGCTCAGCCTCTGGAAGCGCGCCGCTCATCTTACCCATCCAAACCTGTTGACCATTTTTGACGCGGGCCGCTGCCGCCTCGAAGACTTGCCCTTCATCTACGCGGTCATGGAGTATGCTGAAGAAAATCTTGGCGAAATCTTGCCGCAGCGTGCCCTGGTCGCCGATGAAGTGCGCGACGTTCTGGACCCGGCTCTCGATGTCCTCGTCTACCTGCATGGCAAGGGACTCGTCCACGGCCATCTGAAGCCGTCGAATATCCTTGCCACCCACGACCGCCTGAAACTCTCGAGCGACTCGCTCTTTCCCTTCGGTGAGAGGCGCCAACTTTTGCGCGGGCGCGATATCTACGACGCTCCCGAAATGCAATCCGCCCCGGTTTCTGCCAAGGAGGACGTCTGGTCGCTCGGTGTCACCCTTGTCGAAGCCTTAACCCAGCACCCTCCGGTCTTTTCTTCGGAGCCTTCGACCGACCCAGTGGTTCCTCGCGAGCTTCCCGACCTCTTCCTTGTGATCACGAAGCACGCCCTTCGCCGCGACCCGAACCACCGCTGGACAGTGGCCGAAATTGCCGCGCGCCTCAATCCCGCCCCTTTGGCTGCCGCAGCGGCCGTGGCTTCATCTTTACCGATTGCCACGCCACCGCCGCCGGAATCCGCGCCGAATCTCGCTCCACTCAGCGTTCCGCTTTCGAACGAGCCCGCCGTTCCGTTGGCAAAAATCCCCCCCGCTGCCGTCGCGGAAACTCCGGTCCGCCGCATGCCGCCTCCCGCAAATCGCGGCGATCTTACCCTTCCCAACTATATAGTTCCTGTTCTTCTAGGCGCCGCCGTCTTCGCCGGGCTCATCTTCGCCGTTCCCAGGATTTTCAACTTTCACAAAGAGCCTTCCTCCACTTCGGCATCGGCAATCAGCGAACGGCCTGCCTCAGCAAAGCCCGCTGAATCTGCCGAGCCGCAGCCGGCCGCAACCCCGGCGGCGAAGTCATCCGAGAAAGTTGCTGGCAGCGAATCCTCGAACAAAGTGAAACGTTCTGCGGAAAATACTTCGCCCGCTCCAGCCTCCGCTGTTTTGCGTGCCGATCCGGAGCCGGCACCCCGCGCAAAAACGGCTGGCGACGTTGTCGGCCGCGCTGAAGTCCTGAACGAAGTCTTGCCCAAACCCCCGCAAAAGGCGCTCAACACCATCCACGGCAGCTTTCATGTGATTGTAAAAGTTCAGGTAGACGCGGCAGGAAACGTGGTCAATTCGAGCCTTGACTCACCGGGCCCCAGCCGTTATTTTGCCGGCCTCGCCGAGAAGGCCGCCAGTCAGTGGCAATTCTCCGGCGCCGAAGCCAGCGGCCACGGAATCCCAAGTACATGGCTTATCCGCTTTGACTTCACTTCTGGCGGCGTCCATGCAACGCCTCAGCAATCCACGCCCTAGCGCGGTGAGCCTCGCTTAGATCAGGTATTTCGTCTGGTCCAGAAATTTCGCCACGGTTCCGTGGGGACCAACGGCCCAACCAGTATCTCCGGGAATCGGAAACGCGTAAGCATTGAAATTCAGTTTGCCGATGGAGGTCCAATGTAGGCCGTCCGCACTCGTCTCCGCCCCCGTCGGCCCAACCGCTACGAATCCACCATTATATTTCCCAACCGCTGAGCGGTACCCTCCCGGCGGTTGTCTGGCAAGTTCCCATGTTTTCCCGCCGTTCCGCGAGACCGCCGCATTCTTGTACGCCCGCGCCGGATCCTGATAATCCCCGCCCACCGCGACAATGGTGTCCTCATCGCAAACCAGCGAAAAGATTCCCGAGGAAGCGTTTCCGCTGAGGATGGGAGTCTCCACCACGCTCCACGTCTTTCCCGAATCGTGCGACGCAAACACTCGCGCCGCCGGGCCTCCCGTTCCGAAGGTAATGTTGTTTCCTTCCAGGCAAAGCGAGGAGTTGCTGGCGGCGAAAGCGCCTTCTTTCGGCAAAGCCGCGGGCATATTCTCTTGCGGAAGCTCCTTCCAGTGTTCGCCGTCGGTGTTCGCCAGGACCACGAATTTACCGTCTACCGGATCGCTCAGCGCCGCGCAATGCTTCTCGTCGGTGCAGATAAGAGCATCCAGGAAAAATTCTTTCTTTCCGCCTTGATACTGCAATCTCCAGCTTTCTCCGCCATCCACAGTTTTGTAAATTCGCGATTGCGCCCCTTCGCCGCTGGACATCACGTATGCCGTTTTCGCGTCGAACGCTTGCACGCCCCGAAAATCCAACGATTCCGTCCCGGGAATCCCTAGCTTCTTCCAAGTCTTGCCGGAATCCGTAGAGCGGACCACTGCGCCCTTGGAACCGCTCGCCCAGATCGTCATCCTGCCTTCCCCGGAGGATTCGGCCACCACGCAGACCCCGCGCAGATTCGAATCCACGCCACTTTCTTGCACCGCCCACCAGGGCCCGGCGGGAATCAGGAAAAACAGCAACGCGGGGAATTTACGCATGCGGGGATTCTAGCAGTTCCGGGGAAAATTTAGAGACTGTGCAGGTTTACGGCCGTGGGTGCCAGATTTAATGCTCGCTCGCCGGAGAGGAACTCCTACTTCTTGTTGTTTTGTGTGACGGGGTTCGTGGACAGCAGGGTCCGCGCTTCCGGATGTTTGGGCGTCCAGTCTTCCGGTGGAAACGCCACACGCCAGAAACTCGGCCGCGCATCCGAAAATTCCAGACCCACTTCACACTTGCCGGAACGCACCGGCCCCAGGAACGCCACGTGGCATTCCTGCTCTTCTTTCGTCAGGTTGTGCTGCAGCTGCACCTTGCCGCCGCTGATGACCCGTGCCTGCATCAGCACCAGCGCGCCGTGCGCATTGATTGCCAGTGTTGCGGTGTCTTCCTCGAATTTCCTGCCTTGTGCGTCCGTTCCGCAGAGCCGTACGGGGACCTGCATCAAAACTCGTTGGCTGCGGCGGCGTGGCCCGGGATGTGCTGGAGTGTTCGGCGACTGGCCCATAATTCCTCTTACTCCTGACTATACCGCGCAGGCCCGGAATGTCGAGTGGCAAGCCGCCCGCACGTATGCAAAAAGATTACTTGGCCGAAGGGAAGTGAGTATTTGAAAACTTTAATGAGAGGCAACCAAACTAAAGCCTGCTCTACCCGCAGGCTCGCGAACCCTTTTCCTGTGGCACGCGGAACAGTGCCCGGGTCTCCCTTCTTACGATCGCTGGTCTATCGGCGCGTAACTCCGCGTGTCGTAGCCAAGATAAATCTGACGCGGCCGCGCAATCTTCTGTTCCGGGTCCAGCAGCAGCTCTTCCCACTGCGAAATCCATCCGGACATGCGCGGAATCGCGAACAGCACCGGGAACATCGTCGTCGGGAAACCCATCGACTGGTAAATCAACCCCGTGTAGAAGTCCACGTTCGGGTACAGCTTCCGCTTGATGAAATATTCGTCCTCCAGGGCAATTCGTTCGCACTCCAGCGCAATCTCCAGCAGCGGGTTCTTCCCCATCAGGTCGAACACTTCATACGCCACGCGCTTGATGATCCGGGCGCGCGGATCATAATTCTTGTAAACGCGGTGCCCGAAGCCCATCAGCTTCGTCTCTCCGGCCTTCACCCGCTTGATGAATTCCGGCACCTTCTGGACTGAGCCGATTTCGTGCAGCATGCGCACCACTTCTTCGTTGGCGCCGCCGTGCAGCGGCCCGTAGAGTGCCGCAATCGCCGCCGCCGTCGCTGAATAAGGATCCACGTGCGAGCTGCCGACGCCGCGCACCGTGTTTGTCGAGCAGTTCTGCTCGTGATCGGCGTGCAGGATAAACAGAATGTCCAGCGCCCGCTCCAGCGTCGGGTTCGGCCGGTAGCGCGTTTCCGTCGTCCGGAACAGCATGTTCAGGAAATTTCCCGGATAACTCAGGTCGTTGTCCGGATAAACGTACGGCATTCCCAGCGTATGGCGATACGCGAACGCCGCGATCGTGGGCATCTTCCCGATCAGCCGGAAAGTCTGCTTCCGCCGCGAATCTTCACTGAAAATCTCCTTTGCATCGTTGTAAAACGTCGAAAGCGCCGCAATCGTCGAAATCACCATCCCCATCGGGTGGGCGTCGTAATGAAAGCCATCCAGGAATTTCTTGATGCTCTCGTGAATGAACGTGTGATGGGTGACGTTGTATTGCCAGTCCTTCAGTTGCGCTGCGGTCGGCAGCTCCCCTCGCAAAATCAGGTACGCTGTTTCGAGATAGGTCGATTTTTCGGCCAGCTCTTCGATCGGATAGCCCCGGTAGCGCAGGATTCCCTTATCGCCGTCAATATAAGTAATCCGGCTGATGCATGACGCCGTGTTGTTGTACGCCGGGTCGTAACTGATCATCCCGAAATCCTCGGGATGCACCTTGATCTGCCGCAGGTCCATCGCCTTGATGGTGTCATGCGTGATGGGCAGTTCGTAGGACTTTCCGGTGCGGTTGTCGGTGATGGTCACCGTTTCGCGGCGGGATGCACTGGTTTCGGAAGTCTTGGGTTGCGTCGTCGGAAGAGCCGAGTCCATACGGAGTACCTCGCCGGAAGCGGCGAGCCATCCCGCCGCATTGTCTATCACTTTACACCAAAGCAGGAAAGCGGGGAAATGGCGCGCGGGGAACCCGGCCTGCCTGTGAAAGCGCGTCCCGAGCTTCAAAAGAATTCCCAATCGGCTGAAGACAAAGGGAATGCCGGTGGGCTGGTGGACTAAGGACTACCCTCTTGACAATAATCGTTATAACGAGTAATATCTGGGTAGAAATTCAAGGAGGCACCCCATGATTCAGATTCGCAAAAGCGACACTCGCGGCCACGCCAACCACGGCTGGCTGGATTCCCGCTTCAGCTTTTCCTTTGCTGAATATTTCGACCCGGAACGCGTCGAATTCCGAACCCTGCGCGTGATGAACGACGACCGCATCGCCGGCGGCGGTGGTTTTCCCACTCACCCGCACCGCGACATGGAAATCGTTACTTATGTGCTGGACGGGCAACTGGCCCACAAGGACAGCATGGGCAACGGCTCCGTGATCAAACCGGGCGACGTGCAATATATGAGCGCAGGCACCGGCGTCGCTCACAGTGAGTTCAACGCCTCGGACAAAACTCCCGTGCACATGTACCAGATCTGGATGTTCCCGGATAAACAGGGTTACACGCCGGCGTACGACCAGAAGCACTTCAGCGCCGCGGAAAAGCAGGGCAAACTGCGCCTGGTGGTTTCGCCGGATGGCCGTGACGGTTCGGTGAAAATTCGCCAGGGCAATGAACTCTACGCAACCGTGCTCGCGCCGGGCGAATCGGTGAAGCACACGCTGCAGCCGGAACGCCACGCGTACGTGCAGGTGGCGCGCGGCAGCATCACGCTCAACGGCACGAAGCTCGCCACCGGCGACGGCGCGACCGTCTCGCAGGAGAAGGCCCTCGAACTCACCGGCGTCGAGGATGCGGAAGTTCTGCTCTTCGACCTGGTGTAAAAGCGCTTGTAGCTCACCCCTTCAGGGGTGGGGCTTTTCACAGCGTTGCCTCCGCCGTCGTGTAGCAGAAGGAATCGGCGATCAGTAAGAAGAACGGGCGGGAGAAATCCCGCCCGTTTTTGTTTGTCGTGAAAGATCTCCTCATGACGATTTCGATTTGGAAAACGTCGGCGCCGAGGCGAGGAGGCCGAGGATGATGGCTCCTCCGAGGACGAGGAGAGAGGCCGCGAGGGTGTCGGGCTTGGCGGTCATTAGATAAACGATGCCTAGGGCGATCAGCGCGCGGACGCGGATCAGCGTTGGGAGTCCGGGCGCGCGCAGAAGCGCCGTGGCGCTGGCTGGCAACGCGGCGCTGGCTTCGGGCAGTGCGCTCCGAATAGCCTTTACGCGCGGCAGGATGAACACGAAGCCGATGCCTAAAGCGAAGATGATGGCGAGCATCGAGGCGGACATCCAGCCGTTTTTCATTGCTCCGGAAACTTCAGCGAGATAGGCGCCGCTCAAAATCAGCACCAGCAAACCAGGGCCGGACACGGGAAGCGACGTGCGATAGACGCGGAGCCAGGCGCGGACCTGGTCGGTGGTGGTGGCGCCGCGGAGGAATGCGGAGACGATCCACTCCAGGCCGTAGCCGATGAAGAGCATTACCAGTCCGACGAAGTGAAAAAAGAGAGCGAGCGAATAGTAGGTCATAGTCGTTTCAGTCTACCGTCGTCCTTTAGTTTGTCATCCCGAATCCCGCGTCTTTTGCGGGTGAGGGATCTGCTTTTTCTCGCCAGCCTAATCAGCAAAAGCAGGTTCTCGCTTCGCTCGGAATGATAGATTTCTCGTTTCGCGGCTCAGCCCCGCGCGCGATGAAACTCCTTCATAAAGTGTGTCAGCGCTTCGACGGCGTCTAGGCCGACCGCGTTGTAAAGCGAGATGCGCATTCCGCCGACGGAGCGGTGCCCGGGCGTACCGACCAGGTTCGCGGCCGCGGCCTGCTTGGCGAATTCTTTTTCTAAATTCTCATCACCAATTTGGTTAGAGCTGCCGCCTACCCTGAACACCACATTCATCAGCGAACGCGAAGACTTCTCCACCGGGCAGGTATAAAACCCGCCGCTGGCTTCGATCCTGTCATAGAGCAGCTTGGCCTTCGCTTCGTTGCGTTTCTGGATTCCGGTGAGGCCGCCTTC
>DASSGJ010000063.1:0-3412 GCA_035693545.1 Candidatus Acidiferrum sp. | reverse complement strand
CGAGTGATCTCCCGGAATCCATTTCGGATATACCAATGTCATCGGACCCGGCTTCACAGGAAGCGAAATCTTCGCGTGAAAAACATATTTCCCCGCATCGCGCAAATCCACATCAATCCGCGCCGGATCATTTGCCGTTTGCGCAACAGCGCTGCCGAATACGCAAACTCCCCCGATTGCCAGAAAAAGCGCCATCCGCGCGTATAATTTCGTCCTCAAGTTTCATCCTCCAGACCCGCGAAAGAGTATCCCACCCCCTCGCCGCTCCCGTCCAACTTGGCTCTCTCTCCCTTCTTCCGCCCCAACTATCCACTCCGTCGCTTCTGCTACAATTTTCCAATGAGCACCGCCATCCACTCCTCCTCGCTTTTTTCCCGCAACCTGCGCAAAGACTATCCCGTCGCCGTCCGCGGCGAAGGTTCCTGGATCATCGCGTCCGATGGCCGCCGCTATCTCGACGCCTCCGGCCAGGCCGCGGTCGTCAGCATCGGCCACGGTGTCCCCGAAATCGGCCGCGCCATGGCCGAACAATCGAATCGCATCGCTTTCGCCCACACCACGCAATTCCATTCCGAATCCGCCGAAAAACTTGCCGCCCGCGTCCTCTCCATCGCCCCGCGCAATTTTCAAAATGGCGGGCGCGTCTACTTCACTTCCGGCGGCTCCGAAGCCACGGAAACCGCCATCAAACTCACCCGCCAGTATTTTCTGGAAACCAAGCAGCCTGGGCGTTACCGTGTCGTCTCCCGCAAGCAGAGTTATCACGGCAGCACCCTCGGTGCCATGTCTGTCAGCGGCAACGTCGGCCGTCGCGCTCCCTACGCACCCATGATCCCCGAATGGGGCCACGTCGCTCCGTGCTTCTGTTACCACTGCCCGTTTGGCAAGACCTATCCCGAATGCAACCTAGCCTGCGCCGATGACCTCGACGTTTTTCTCCAATCCAACGACGCCTCCACCGTCGCGGCCTTCATATTCGAGCCCGTAGTTGGTGCCACACTCGGCGCCGCCTCCGCCGTTGACGGCTACACCGCCCGCATCGCTGAAATCTGCCGCCGCCACGGCATCCTTCTAATCGCCGACGAAGTCATGTCCGGCATGGGCCGCACCGGAAAACCCTTCGCCAGCCAGCACTGGGATCTCGAGCCCGACATCATCCTCACCGGAAAGGGAATTGCCAGCGGCTACGCTCCTCTCGGCGCAGTCCTCGTCGCGCCCCGCATTGTCGACGCCTTCGAAAAAGGCACTGCCGCCTTCATGCACGGCTTCACCTATCAATCGCATCCCGTTTCCACCGCCGCCGGCAACGCCGTCTTCGACTATCTCGAAGCCCACAATCTCTTCGCTCGAGTCGCTCCCGCAGGCGAATCTCTCCGTAACGCGCTCTCCGCTCTCGAAGCTCATCCTCACGTTGGCCAGGTGCGCGGCCTCGGCCTCCTGCAAGCCGTCGAATTCGTCAAAGACAAATCCACCCGTGAACCTTTCCCCAAAGAATCCGCCATTGCCGAAAAAATCCGCCAGGCCGCCCTCGAAAAAAATGTCCTCACCTATCCCTCCCAAGGCACTTTCGACGGCACGCGCGGCGACCACATCCTCCTCGCTCCGCCCTTCATCATCACTCCGCAAGAGTGCCAACTCATCGCCGATGCCTTACAATACGCCCTGGGCAAAGTCTTTCCCGCTTGAGGACGGACAACCGCGAAGAGTTGTCATTCCGAACCCCGTTCGCCGTTTGAACGGGGTGAGGAATCTGCTTTTTGCTTCGATCTCTGCGAAAGCAGGTCCCTCACCCGCAAACACCGCGGGTTCGGGATGACAGCCTGTCGAGGTTTTTCTGTAAGTAGTGATTCGGTTCGGCTTGGCTTCTACGGAGATCATCCATGCGGCGTGCTGTGCCTTCTCTTTTTCTGCTCTGTTCTTCGTTCATCGCACTCATTCCCGCGCACGCCCAGGAAAAATCCGCCGCCAAACCACGCGCCCGCGATCTCGGCGTTCCCTTCGATGGCACGCCGGGTCCCTTCAACGCCATCACCGACGTCCCCGGCGTCCTCGTCGGCCACACCACGCTCATCTCCGGAGAAGGCAAACTCGTCGTAGGCAAAGGCCCCGTCCGCACCGGCGTCACCGCCATTCTGCCGCGCGGCAAAGAGTCCATGATGAATCCGGTCTTCGCCGGATGGTTCGCGCAGAACGGCAACGGCGAAATGACCGGCACCACCTGGGTCGAAGAGTCCGGCTTCCTTGAAGGCCCCGTGATGATCACCAACACGCATAGCGTCGGCGTCGTTCGCGACGCAGTCATCCAGTGGCGCGTTTCCCACGGCCAGGCCGACGCCAGCGGCTACTGGTGGTCGCTTCCCGTCGTGGCCGAAACCTGGGACGGTTGGCTCAACGACATCAACGGTTTCCACGTCAAGCCCGAGCACGCGTTCCACGCCATGGATTCCGCGCAATCCGGCCGCGTCGAAGAAGGCAACGTCGGCGGCGGCACCGGCATGATCTGCAGCGGCTTCAAAGGCGGCATCGGCACCTCGTCGCGAAAACTCTCCGAAAAAGACGGCGGCTACACCGTCGGTGTCCTCGTCCAATGCAATTTCGGTTCGCGCCAGAATCTCCGCATCGCCGGCATTCCCGTCGGCCGCGAAATCTCCTCCGAAGATCCCTACGCCTACCAACCCTCTGAGATCGCCGAGCGCGGCTCCATCATCATCGTCGTCGCGACTGATGCCCCGCTCATCTCCACGCAACTGAAGCGCCTCGCCCACCGCGCCACCCTCGGCCTTGGCCGCGTCGGCAGCATCTCCGGCGATGGCTCCGGCGATATCTTCATCGCCTTCTCGACCGCGAACCCAGGAGTCTGGAGCTCCAAAAAAGTGACCGCCGTGCAAATGCTGCCGAACGGCTCCCTCGACCCCGTTTTCGCCGCCGTCGTCCACGCCACCGAAGAAGCCATCGTCAACGCCATGGTCGCCGCCGACTCCATGACCGGCATTGACAATCACCACGTCACCGCCCTCGACCACGAAAAGCTCCGCGCCACCCTAAAAAAATACAACCGCCTCCAGTAGCGTGGTTTTACGCCGCCCGCAGCCTCTGTCCTTACGCGTTTTGTCGGGCCTCTAGACCAGATGAACTTGAGGGTGCCCCATCCTTTCCGCGGTTTTTGCGGAAAGGGTGGGCTCTTACGATCGAACTGCTCGATTTTCTGCTCACTTCTTTTCCGTTCTGTTTCTTTGCTTCGTTACAATACAGCTGTGCTTATTACCCCTCGCCGCGTACTGCTTTCTCTTTCGATTCCTTTTTTCTTCGTTTCCTGCCACAAACCCCATCCCGCCACCCTCGCCATCACCCACGCCACCGTAATCGACGCCACCGGCGCCCCACCCAAACCAAACTCCACAATCCTGATTGA
>DASSGJ010000062.1:0-20971 GCA_035693545.1 Candidatus Acidiferrum sp. | reverse complement strand
TGACGAAATTCTGGCTGGGCCTTCCTTTGAAGAAGCGCCGGAGGGCGTGCTGGCTGAAGAAGCCCGGACGATCGCCAACTGCAAAAAAATGTTTTTGCAGGCCGCCGGCGGCGCGGTGCAGAAATTCCGCGAAAAGCTGGCCGATGAACAGGAATTGATCGGCGCGCTGGCCAATATCGTGATGGAAATTTACGCGATGGAATCCGCCCTGCTTCGTGCGCAGAAGGCTGCGGAGAGCAGAGGCGAAGCCGCCTCCTCCGTGATGATTGACGCCGTGCGCGTCTTCATCGCCGACGCCGCGGAGCGCGTGGACCATGAAGCCAAGCGCGCTATAGCCGCCGTCCATGAAGGCGACATGCTGACGACCCAAATGGCCGTGCTGAAGCGTTTCGGAAAGCGCCCCGCCGTGGACACGATTGCCCTGCGCCGACGCATCGCTGCGGCCGTCCAGTCGCAAGACCGGTATCCCTTCGAGAGCCGCTAGCCCGCGCCCGAACTGTTCCAAACTGGGAATGACCAACCGGGCACAGAGGGACTGGACCAGCCTCTGCCCTAAAAAAACTCCTCTAAACTGAATACCGGTGAGGTACTAGGACTTCTTTTTGAATTTGCGCGCTATTCCTAGGTCCCTGGTAGGCGTTGCTCTCGCCGTGGTCGTTATCCACGGACTGGCCGTGGTGTTTCTCGGGACATCCACGGTTGGCTCCCTCATCGGAAACTCTCTGCAGATTCTCTCCAGTTTCCTGGCCGCAGCGATGTGCTTCCAGGCGGCGCGGCGAGCCGCGGGTTTCGCGCGATCTTTCTGGGTCCTGGTCGCCTTCGGTATGGGGGTCTGGGGATTCGCGGACTTCGGCTGGACCTACTACGAACTTTTTCTGCACAAGGAGCCACCACCGGGCTCGTTTATTCGCTTCCTTTTCGACACGCACGGGATGTTCTTCGTCATGGCCATTTTCCTGAACCAGGATGATGAAGACTCCCGGGTGGATATGCCGGAAGCATTGGACTTTCTGCAAATCGGGATTCTGTTTTTTCTGGTTTATTTTGGCGCCTATTATTTGTCCGCGATCAATCTCGGGTATCGCGAAGCGCTGGTCCGGGAATTTCAAGTAATAACGGCCACTACGTCGGGGATCTTTCTTCTCGCAATTCTCCAGTGGCGGCGGAGTGTCACTCGAGAAGCGAAGAGGCTCTTCGGGGGTCTAGCCTGCTACGTCCTGGTTTATGGATCTCTTGCGACGGCCGTTTCCAAACTCCAACTCGCACATGAAACGCCCACCGGAAGCTGGTACGACCTGGGTTGGACGATTCCGTTGCTTTTCGGGGCATTCTGGGCCGCGGCCTGGCAACCCGCGCCGGAATTGGAGATCCGGACGAAACGCCGCAATCACACTTTCGCCGAAATCCTGGTCAACAATGGAATGTTCTTTTTTGCGCCGATGATTATTCTTGTCCAGGTGGCGCAACTGGGGCCCGGACTGAGAGCCATCCGCTTCACACTGCTGGGTATTTCGTTCACGTGCTACGCGGTACGGATCGGCCTGACGCAGTATCGCCAGCAGCAGGATGAAGAAACCGTACGGCGCCAGATGCTGGCTATGGATTCTTCCATCGAAGGAATCGGCATACTGGACAACAAGGGCGTGCACAGCTACGCCAATTCGGCCCTGGCCGCGATGCTCGGCTTCGATTCGCCTCGGCGCATAGTTGGCCAACCCTGGAAAGTGGTCTACGCGTTCCAGCCGATTGCAGAAATTGAAAACCAGGTTCGCAAAGGACTTCTGGAAAGCGGCAAATGGTCCGGGAATTTGCAGTTGCGCCGTCCGGACGGCAGTCAAATTCCGGTCGAGTTTCACGTTGGGCGGATGCCCGATGGCGGCACAGTGTGCGGTTGCCGGGACCTTTCGCAGCGTCAGCAGGCTGAACAGGCACGAGCCGACGCAGAGGCCAAGTACCGTCTTCTGGTCGAACACGTCAACGCCATCACCTACATCGCGGAGATCGGTATCAACGGCAAATGGTTTTATATCAGTCCGCAGGTCGAAGCGATTCTTGGTTACACGCCGGAAGAATGGCTGGCTCTCTCTCCTAACTGGGATCAGCATATTCATCCGGACGATCTGCCCATCGTGCTTGCCGCCGAGACTCAATGCGCAAATGGCTTTCCGTTCCAGGCGGAATTCCGCGTTCGGCGAAAAGATGGACGCGAGGTGTGGCTGAGCGACACGGCGGTGATTGTGCAAGGAAGCGATTCCCACCCGGTGATGGAAGGCATCATGGTGGATATTACCGAGCGGAAAGCGCTGGAAACGCAACTGCAGCAATCGCGAAAGATGGAGGCGGTGGGACGGTTGGCCGGAGGAATCGCCCACGACTTCAACAATCTTCTGACCATCATTTCCGGCTACACCGAGCTGGCGTTGAGCCGGCCGCACCTTCCGAGCGAAGCGCACTCCGATATTGAACGGATTGAAAATGCATCGGGGCGCGCAGCGGCGCTGGTGAGGCAATTGCTGGCGTTTAGCCGCAAGCAGGTGTTGCAGCCAAAGATTCTGGACCTGAACAAAATTGTGCTGAACCTGGATTCGCTGCTGCGGCGGTTGATGGATGAGCGGATCGAGATGGTCACGCGGGTGAAAGATGACCTTGGCAAAGTGAAGGCCGACCCGGCTCAGGTAGAGCAGGTGATCATGAACCTGGTGGTGAACGCGCGCGACGCCATGCCGGAAGGCGGGCGTCTGGTGGTGGAAACCTGCAACGCGGACCTGGACGCAAACTATGCCGTGGACCATGTTTCGGTGCGGCCCGGGCGCTACGTGATGCTGGCGGTTTCGGACAGCGGCGTCGGCATGGATCGCCAGACGATTGCGCACATTTTCGAACCGTTTTTCACGACAAAAGAAAGCGGCCGCGGCACAGGCCTTGGCCTTTCGACGGTGTACGGCATCGTCAAACAAAGCGGCGGCTACATTTGGGTTTACAGCGAGCCGGGCAAAGGCAGCACTTTCAAAGTTTACCTCCCGCGAGTGGATGAGGTCGCGGAGACGGTTGCCGCCGGGCAAACTGCTCCCCGGTCGCAACGCGGAACCGAGACGATTTTGATTGTCGAGGACGAAGAGGCCGTGCGGGAACTGATCCAGACCGTGCTGACAGAGAAAGGCTACGACGTCATTTCGTCGCTTGACCCGGAGCATGCCGAGCAGATTGCGGCGCGATTCCCGGGAGACATTCACCTGTTATTGACGGACATGGTCATGCCCGGCACCAGTGGGCGCGAATTGGCGGAACGTATTTCCGCGAAACGCAGGGGAATTCGAGTGCTCTTCATGTCCGGCTATACCGATAACGTGATTACCAGCGGCGGCATGCTGAAAGAGGGACTGGCATTCCTGCAGAAACCGTTTTCGCCGGCCGCGTTGGTGCAGAAAGTGCGCGAAGTGCTCAGCCAGACTCCCGCCGTTTAATTTTTCCATTTTGCAAACCCACAAAAAATGCGGTTCACTGCGGAGTCGGAGGCGGTTGTGTTGAGGTTGGACCCGGGGGTGTTGCTGGCGCTGGAGTTGTGGCTGGTGCCGGCGTCGCTGGAGTTTCCTTCGGCTTGCCGATACTGTTCAGAGTTTCGACGTTAAAGCGCTTGTAATCCGAATAGCGCGTGGTGGCGTTCAGCTTAAAACCTTTCACAAGGAGCACTCGCGCTCCCACGTGTGCCTCCTCGTAGGTCGGCAGCCACACCTCGTTGTTCAAATAAGCCTGCTCGAAGACAAAGCTGGTGCCTTTCTGGACGCTGGCCAGAATCCCGCCGCCCAGGTGAAAGTCACCGACGAAGTACGCTTCAAGCCGCGCGACATCGTTTGCTTTTTCGTCCACCCAGACGACACCGGCCAATTCCTTGACCAACCGTTCAACCATGTTTTTGGGCTTGTATTCCGGGTTGGGTTCGAAGTCGAACACCAGCACATCCTGCCCCCGGAATCGTTCGCGGCGAGGATTCACAAACTGAGAGGTTCGCAGGAAGACTTCGATGCCGGGCTCGTCCTTATCTTTCTCGTCTTTTCCCTGCTCTTTGGCTTTCTCCTCTTTTGCTTCTTTTTTCTTGCTTTGTTTTTGCACCTCTTCGATTCGCTTCTGGGTCTGCTCGCTTTCCTTCTTCTGCTCGCTTTCGCTGAGTTCTTTGCCGTCCTTCTTGACCAGGGTTGAAATCTCCTCGCCGTCGAGATAGAAAAAGGTGAACTCCTTCTCTTCTTTCTTGGTCACCTTGCCGGTTTTGTCGTACTCGGTCTCTTCTTCCTGTCGCGTGCCGGCGTAGTTTTCCTTGATTTTGTCGATCTGCTTCTGGTTCGCATCGAGCTGTTCGAAGAGTTTCTTCAAATCCGGCAGCTTTACCTGTGATTTCATTGGAAAATCGAACACGCGTTCTCCGATGGTTTCGTTGACGCCGACGCGGGTTACGCTGATCGAGTAGCTGTCGTTGCCGCGCTTCAGCTCAATTTTGTGGGGAATTCTGATGCCGTTGACCGCGCGATAATCGTCGTAATAAATCTCCCGCGGAATTCCCGCGATCTCCGCCTTCTCTTCCAGGATCAGATGAGTCTGGGCGTCGAAAAAGACGTGCCACTGCACGCCCGTCGGATAGGTTAATTCCAGCTCCTGGGCCGCCTTGCCGCGCACCTGCGCTTCCCCCTTGTACGCGGCGCCGACTTTGCGTTTTGCCAGTGATTCCAGGCGGGCATTGTAATACTGAGCGGCGCTTTCCATTTCTACCGCATCGTGGCCGAGCAGTGTGCCGATTTGCCCGTCCGCCGCCTCATGCCACGCAGATTTACCGTTGTAGGATTCGATCAGGGTGTCGCCGTTCGCGCGAAGCTCCGTGTAAAACCGGTTGGGCCGCTTTACTTTGAAAGTGTACGTTCCCGGTGGCGCATCACCGATGACGGCGACGCTGCCGTCAATGGCGAGGGTCTGCAATCGGGAAATGATTTTGCTTCCGCCAACAGCTTTCAAGCATTGCTCAATTATTTTTTGCGCTTCGTCGGCGCGGGCCGGCACTCCGAAAAGGGCTACGAAAGAGAGAGAGAGAGAGAGAGCGATGAGGATGGATTTGCGCATGGCTTTCCACTCTTAGATACGCGGAACTATGATAAAAGTTGCGGCGCAACGGACTACTTTCTTTTGAGCGTCACGCGGGTCAGTGGGCGGCTTTCGGTCGGTTCAGGTATTTTTCGTACAAGGCCTTTTGTTTGTTGTCCGTGGATGTGAGCTGGCCCTTGATGAACAGGTACCGCACGTCGGTGGTGACGTCGAGTGGGTCCCCGTTGGTGACGATCAGGTTGGCGGTCTTCCCCGTTTCCACGGTCCCCAGCTGCGAGTCCAGGCCAAACATCTGCGCGGGATACAGGGTGACCGCTTTCAGGCCCTCTTCGTAGGGCAAACCGTGCGCCACGGCATTTGCCGCGTTCTGCCCGAGGCGGCGTGCGAAGCTGTTGTCGAAGCTGGCGAAGGCGATTTTGATTCCAGCGGCGCGAAGTTCTTCAGGCTGAGTAAGCAGGCGGTCGTAGCCGTCGTCCTCTTCAGGAGGCTCGCCAAGTGTCGGGCGCAGAATCACGGGCACGCTCTTGGAGCGGAGCAGATCCTTTTCCTTCCAGGCTTCGGCACCACCCGCAAGAATGAGCTTCAATTTTTGTTTGTCGCAGAATTCCACGGCGTCGCGGATTTGCCGTGTTTTGTCGGCAAATACAAGCAGCGGCACTTCGCCGCGAATCACGGGCGCCATGGCTTCCAGCTTGACGTCGCGCAGGAAGCCGGCGCCGCCTGGGCTTTGCAAGGCCTGGGCGTAGTGGCGGGCTTGTTCGAAATAGTCGGCAAGTTCGTTGACCTGCCTGTCGTACTCTTTCTTTGCATCCGCGTACGGTTTTTCCTTATTCGTAAAGGTTGAGAAATCGAAAGAGCGGGTTTCGATACCGGGCCAGTCCACGACCATGGCCGCGTGCTTTTTGATGAGCATCTCTTCGGCGGACCAACCGGCGAGATGAATCGCGGACGCTTGGCCGCCTATGAGATTGGTGGCATTGCGGCTGTCGAAGCCGCCGCTGGCGGGCGCGGCGATCACTTCCGTGATGCCTGACGCCCGGGTAACCGGGATGTGCGCGCTGGAGGGAAGGATCGCTGTCGCGGCGGTCACATCGGGATTGAAGGGACCAGTTTCGGTGGTGTCCACGGTGGCGCTGACAGCGCTGATTTCGCTCAGGCCCATTTGGGTGACCGGATCGAAGAGGCCGGGATAAACCTGCAAGCCCTTGGCGTCAATCACCTGAGCTCCCGCGGGGATCGAGACCGCCGCGCCAACCGCGGCAATTTTTCCGTCATGAATTACAACGGTGCCGTCTTCGATTGGTGGTCCTGCCAGGGTAAAAATCTTTGCGTGAGTAATCGCAATGTCGGGCGTAGCGGAAGATTGCGCGTTGACGGCGAGCGCGCCCACCGAAGCCACTGCGATAATCATCCCGAAGAAATTCAGAGGAGGGCGTTTCACAGCGCACCTCCTTCACCAGAATCGTCTTGCGGCGGTTTGGGTTTGTCTTCCGGCTTCTTCTCTTCGGCTTTCTTCGTTTCCGGTTTCTTCTCGGCGGCCTTCTTTTCTTCCGCCTGCTTTTTCTTTGCCTTCTCGAGAAGATCGGCTTTTTCCTTATTGAGAGCCGCGCGGCCGGCGAGGTCTTTCTCTCGGTCGAAATAAACACGGCCGTCAATCAGCGTCTTCTGCACAACCGCATAGGCGCTGAGCGGATCGTGGTCGTAAATGGCCAGGTCCGCATCTTTGCCGACGTCAATCGAGCCGACGCGTTTATCAATGCCCAACTGGATGGCGGGATTCAGGGTGACCAGCTTCAGCGCCTCGTCACGCGTTAATCCGCCGTAGTGGATGGATTTCGCCGCTTCCTGATTCAGGTGAGTGGCCTCGGCCGCGTCGTCGGAGTTAATGGAAACCAGCACACCGCGTTTGGTCATCAGTGCCGCGTTATACGGGATCGCGTCGTACGCCTCTACTTTGTACGCCCACCAGTCGGAAAACGTCGAAGCGCCTGTTCCCGCGGCCGCGATTTCGTCAGCGACCTTGTAGCCCTCGAGCACATGCTGGAAGGTCTGCACGTGGAACCCGAATTCTTTCGCCACCCGCAGAAGCATAAGGATTTCGTCTTCGCGGTAGCAGTGCGCATGGACGTAACGCTTCCCTTCCAGAACCTCCACCAGCGGATCCAGTTTCAGATTGCGCCGTGGGGGGATTACATTCTTTTCACCGGCCGCCGCGCGCTTGTTGTATTCGTCCCAGGATTTCTTGTAATCGCGGGCTTCGGTGAAAGCGTTGCGGATGGTTTCTTCCACACCCATACGCGTCGTCGGGTAGCGATCCGGCGCGCCCGGGGTGCGGAAATTCGAACGCTTCGGATTTTCGCCGAGAGCAAATTTGATGCCGGGGAGCGCGCCTTCAAACGGCAGCTTTGCGGCGGGTTGTCCCCAGCGGAGTTTGATGACAACGGTCTGGCCGCCGATGGAATTGGCGGAACCGTGAAGAATGTTTGCGGTGGTCACGCCGCCGGCAAGGTCGCGGAAGATGGAGATGTCGTCGGAGTCGAGCACATCGGCGATGTTGACCATGGAAGAGACGGAGACGGAACCTTCGTTGACACTGCCATCCACGGCGATGTGGGAATGGCAATCGATGATGCCGGGGGAGACGAACTGGCCGGTAGCGTCAATCACCACGGCGTCCGCCGGAGCCTTTAGCGTGCCGCCAACCGCGGCGATCTTACCGTCTTTGATCAGGATGTCGCCCTTGTCGATGGTGCCGTGAGAAACGGTGAGGATCGTGGCATTGCGAATCAGGATCACCGGAGCGGGCGCATCGACAGCGACGGCGGTTTCTTTTTCCCTGGCACTGATGGATCCCGGAAGGCCAAGTGCAAGCGCGGCGGCAAGGCACAAAATGTTTGTGCGAAGTTTCATTGCGCACCTCCCGCCTGTATTGCCGCTATTCGGGAAGGCTTGGTGCCGGTGAACTCAAGGTTGTAGCCCGCCGCCTGAATCGAACCTTTCATGGAAGTCCCCTCGAAGGTGCCGGTAAAAACAACATCGCTGGAGCTGCCCTCGATCGAAATGTTGATCTTGAAGCTAAATTTTTCTCCGCTGACCCAGCCGCTGAATACGCTGCCGCTGCCGTGATCGCTGGTCACGCTGCCAGTCAATGTGCCATCGGGCTGCATGGAGAGATCCGCGGTCGCCTCTTCCTGGCCCTGCGGCGTCGTGAAGCTTAATTTCCATTTTCCGGAGAGGTCGCCCTTTGGCGGTTCACTGGGACGCAGCGTCTCCCGCACCTCGTACTTTCGCCCGTCGACGAAGACGATTTTCACTTTGGTTTTCTTGTCGAACAGGTCGCCGTCGGTGATAACCAGATTGGCGATCTTGCCGTTCTCGATCGAGCCGAGCGTGTCCGACACTCCAAAAATTTCCGCCGGCGAAAGCGTCAGTGCACGCAACGCAGCGTCGGGACTTAGTCCCGCATCAATCGACTTTTTGACCGCGGGAAGAATGTCTTTCGCTGCGGTGATCCCGCCGGAATACAAGGCGAATTTCACGCCGGCTTTGGCAAGCGCCACCGGGGAGGATGGTGCGCGGTCGCGGAAGCGCAGCGTGCGCAGTGAGGGCGTCACATCCGGGTCGGAGTCTTTTTCCCCTTCGGGCCATTTCAGGTCCACCAGCACAGGAAGTTTTCTTGCGGCGACTTCGGGAGCGACTTCGTAACTCATCTGCGCGCCATAGAGAACCGCATTCAACTTCCATTCTTCAATCAGCCGCAACGACCTGCGAATCTGCAACGATGTGTTTCCCGGAATCAGCACGACCGCGTGCTTTGAAAGTGCGGACGCCAGAGCGGCATCGCTGCGGTCGTACTTCGGCCGCTCCACGCCGCGAGGACTTTTTTCGTATATGGCGCCGGCCTGTATGTCCCAATTCGTGTCCAGCCACACCTGCCGGACATAGGCGATGGTGCCCATTTGTGATCCCGGGAAACTTCGGAATCCTCCGGGAGCCTGTAGCGAAACTGGAATCGCGACCGGCGATTTCACCACCAGATCGCCAGCTCGCTCGCCGCCCAGGTCAAGCACTGCGGCCTGCCCGGGAAACATCCCACCCTTGGGCGCAGCCACCACGGTCGTAAATCCGGCCGAACGCCAGGTTTCCACACGCGGGTCGGCGGGGTTCACTTCGTCCGCGGGGCTTCGCCAGGGCGTGGATCCGGGACGATCTTCGGGACCGCGCGAAACAGCCTGTTGCGGTGGCCGGGCGCTCGCATCTCCCACCGAGGCAGGAATGGTTGGCGCAGGGATACCGATGTCCGTGAATCCATCCATCAGTCCCGGATAGACGATGAGGCCCTTGCCATCAATCACCCAAGCGTCCGGAGGAATGGCGACGTTCGTGCCCACCGCGGTGACGATGCCCCGCGTCACTACCACGGTCGCGTTCTCGAGCGGTGCCGAGGAGACCGGCACAACTTTTGCACCGCGAATCGCGAACGTGCGCGGTTCGCCGCCCTGCCCTCTTGCGGCTGGAGCAGCCAGCAATCCAAGCGAGACTCCAAGAAGCACATATCTCCGCAGGCGCAGTTGAACGCTCCTCCACCTCATGGCTTGCTCCTTGTCCTGATGGCGTTGTTGCCGCAGCGAAGTCCCCGTCGGACTTGCATCCTTCGCAGGGTATCGAGGCTAGTGGCAATGGGAAGGAACGTCAAGTGTAAGCAGAAAAAAAGAGACGAGGCAGATTGCGCTTGTCTCTTTCTAAATATCGTTTGATGTACGAGGCTACGGCTTCTTTTTGCCGAAGAGGCCCCCGAGTTGGTTGATGGTGTCCGCGGTAGATCCTTTGCTGCCGCCAGCCAGAGCGCCGGCTGCGTTGGTCAAACCGCCGGCACCGCCACTGCCAACGCAGGAGAATTCGGATTTGAGCAAGCTGGCCGCGGCGCCGCCAATGTCCGGTACAAATTGCGGACTCGAAGTTGTGCCATGAATCTGCAACGGCACCTTGATTCCACCATTCTTGCAAGCCGCCGCGCCGCCACCGAGCATTTTGCCAGCTGTGCCGCCTAAGCCTCCGGCCATGGAGCCCGCTGCGGCCGTAGCGACGGCGTTGTTCACCGTGGCGACAAGCTTGAAGTCCATGGTGTTCTTGGCATCCACGGTGCCGTTGCCAACCATAGAGCCGAGCGCCGGAACAACCGCATCAAGGTTATCCGCGCGAAGTCCGGTCGGCGCCATGTGCAGATCGGTAGTGAATTTTTCGATGATCAGGTCGCTGCCGGACTTGATTCCCGCAAGGGCTCCAATTCCCGACAATTTCTGGCCCAGGTCAAAACCAGCCAGTTTTCCATTGAACAACCCGATGTTGCCATCGGTAACCAATTTATCCGTCGGGCCGGAAACATGCAGGTTGGTGTTCATCGTCCCTGCGCTCAGCCGCGACTTGTCGGGCAGATGGATGCCCAGCGCAGGGAGAAATGATTCGAGGTCTGTCGCTGGAAGGCCGTCACCCGTGATTTTTAGATCCACGGCGAAAGCATCACCTTCCGATTTGTATGTTCCGCTCAAATTGGATTTCGCGTTCCCGATATTGATCGTCGAGGGATGAAGTACGCCAGTGCCCTTGACAAGGTCGTATTTCGTATCGAAATTGACGACCAGCGGGACGCTTGCAGGGCTTCCACCCGCGACCAGGATTGCTTTCGAGAGCTTCAATTGGCCCTTCGTCGCCATCTGGCCTTTTTCGCTTACCAGATTGGCGTCCATGTCCGCAATTCCGCCGAGCCCGAGTGAGGGATCAAGAAAACCGGTGCTGGCAAGATTCAAGCCGCCGATCGTGAGCTTTACGTTTTGCGGCGTAAGCGCGGCATCATCGGCATCCACCGGTCCGACTTTTCCATCAATCTTCATCGTGCCGCCGCCAGGGAGTTCCATCGAGAAGAGCACGGGGAAATTATTCTTCATCGCGACGTCGCTGGCAGTCAGATTGACCTTGGTATAGACGGTGCGCTTGCGCGAGTTTGTGTTCCCCAGAGTGATTTGACCGTCTTCGAGCCGCAGTTTACCGATGGAAACCGCCTCAGCTGAACTGCTGGCAGAGCCCGCGGGAGTCTTCGGCGTAGGTTTGCTGGAGTTGCCACCAATCGAGGAAAAATTCCAGCGGCCGCTGGGATCTTTGAGCATCGTCACCTGCGGATTGACGACAGTAATTTCGGTGACGTTCAGCTGCTGGGAAAAAATGAGCGGGATCAGTTCCACACCGACTTTCACCGTTTTGGCGGTAAGGAACGGGCCGGAATTGAACTTCGGGTCATCGCTGACCGAGACGTCATCAATGCCAACCGAGCCGGTCAACAGCGACAGACTCAGATTGCCGAGTTGCACCTTGCGGGCGAGTGCGTCGGAAGCCTTGGATTCAATGGTGGGTTTGAATTTGTTGATGGGAATCAGGAAGGGCACGATGATGAGAATCAGAAGAATCGCCACAACGGCGATGGCAAGCCATTTCAGTTTGCTGCTCATGGAAACCTCCAAGGTAGCCTGGGAAGGCGTAGGCGGGCGGTGCAATTGAATGCTGGGGCGATAATAGCACAGAGCGCGGGTGTTAACGGGGATTCCGCCGGCGAATGAAGGTGTCGCGGCGGCGGGGCGACTCATACTACAATGTGTTGGACGGGGCTGTAGCTCAGATGGATAGAGCGTCGGTTTCCTAAACCGTAGGTCGGGAGTTCGAACCTCCCCAGCCCCACCATAAGATGCGGAAAAAGAAATCACTAGCGGGCTCGCATGCAAAAGGTGCACGCATCGTCCTGACACCCCGCAAGCTCCCATCCTACGAAGTTCGCATTGTAGCTGACCCAATTACCGGCCTTCCGACACTAAGCGCCGGTCCGGGCGCTCCACCTCTGACTAGCAAACTGGTCAGCAAGATCTTGTACGAATTGGCCTAAAGCATCTTGTCGACTTCAACGCCCCAGAAGAATTCTCACTTCTGCGAGCCGAGAGTTTCGAGTGCAGGCATGGACACCGGAATCGTAAGAGCCTTTTCCGGCTGATTTTTTCCGTGCTGCAAGGCATCCACCAACATGTCGATGGCTTGCCCGGTGTTCGGCGGGCTGAAAATCGTGGCGCGCAGCAGGCCGCTGCGCAGCCAGGCTTGTCCGGTTTTCGGCAGGCCGTCAATTCCGAGGAACGGCACGGAGAGCCAGCGGTCCCGCTCCACTTCGTTTGTCACTTCCTGAAACGCTTTTCGGATGCCGATGGCCATGGCGTCGTCCTGTGCGGCCACCAGGTCAATCACGGTCTTTCGCGTGGTGGTCAATTTCAGCCAGGAACGCACGGCGCGCTGCGCACTGTCTTCCGTCCATTGTCCCTTCAGGGTGATCAGGTGAATGTTTGCGGGCTTCCGCTCCAGCATGCCCTTGGAACGGTCCTTTGCGGCGGAATTTTCAGAAGGTCCCTGCATGTAAAGAACGGTGCCGCCCCTTGGAAGCAACGCCGCGCATTGCTGCGCCTGAATGCGGCCGATTTCCACGTGGTCCACGGTGACAACAAACACCGGCACTTTGCCCAAGCCGCGCAACTCCGGCACATAAAGCGCTTCCCGGTTCAACACCACCCAGCCAATGCCCTGATTGACGGCCGCGCGCGCAACCTGCGGCAGGGCCGTTCCTCCCACCGGTTCGAAAATAATCGCGTTCGGACGGTCTGCTTCTTCTGCTTCCTGAATCACTTTCAGAATCTGCGTGCTCTGATTAATTGCGTCATTGTCCGAATAGATGATCTTGAGATCGATTCCATGCCGGTGTGCGGCCTGCTCGGCAGCGCTTGCCTGTTCGACCTGATAGTCGTTGTCGTTCGTTGTCAGAGAAATTAGTATCCGCAGGTTCCCCATGGCCTCATCCGATTGAAATCATCCTCCTTAACAATACACTCCTGTCAAGAGTTCGGCACGCAAAGGTCCAGCCTGGTTTCCGGCGGAAAACCGCGCAGTTTGGCCGGGTACCTGGGTCAAATATCACAGGAAGATGTGCGAACGTCACGTCACTCTCATTAACGCATTTATTTACTATCACTTAAAAGGATGTCCGCCGCCGTTCGTTGGTAGTCCGATTGCTACCTCTTCATCGGGGAGGAAGCTTCGCCCCCGCATTAAGTTCCGGTGTAGGACAAGGTGATCCGCTGGGCAATTCGCCAGCGAGCACGGCTTAAGGAGCCACGATGGCCTGGCAAGAAGAATATCGCCGCAAGGTTCTCGCCCCGCGCGAGGCGATGGAATGTATTCAGTCTGGAATGCGCGTTTACATTCATCCGGGCTGCGCTG
This sequence comes from Candidatus Acidiferrum sp., assembly GCA_035693545.1. GTDB lineage: Bacteria > Acidobacteriota > Terriglobia > Acidiferrales > UBA7541 > Acidiferrum. The sequence goes on along the minus strand of DASSGJ010000062.1, from coordinate 7,579 downwards.
AGCCGGAGGCCCTGGTGGAAGCGCTGATGGCCCGGGGTCCTTTCGTTAAGAATGTGGAAATCGTGCACATTTTGACGTTGGGGCGCGCCGATTACATCGCGCCGCAAATGGAGGGGCACTTCCGCCACAATGCGATGTTTATCGGCGGAAACGTGCGGCAAGCTGTGAACGAAGGCCGCGCGGACTACACGCCAGTGTTTCTCAGCCAGATTGAAAATCTTTTTGAGTCCGGCCAGATGCCGATCGACTTCGCGCTGATCCAGGTTTCGCCGCCCGATGAACACGGCTTCTGCAGTTTTGGCGTGGGAGTGGACACCACGCTGACCGCGGCCCGCCAGGCAAAATTCGTGATCGCCCAGGTCAACGATCAGATGCCCCGGACTTATGGCGACAGTTTCATTCACGTGAGCGACATTGATTGGATCGTTGAAGATTCGCGGCCTCTTTGCGAGCTGAAGCCCATCGAGATAACCGACGTGCATCACGCCATCGGCAAAAATGTCGCTTCGCTGATTGAGGACGGCGCCACACTTCAGTTGGGGATTGGCGGTATTCCAGACGCCGTGCTGCTGGAGCTGACCGGCCACAAAAATCTCGGGATTCACACGGAAATGCTGAGCGACAGTGTTATACCGCTGATCGAGTCCGGCGTAATCAACGGGAGCCGCAAGTCCATTCACCGGGGCAAAATCGTGACCGGCTTTGTGCTGGGCACCAAGAAGCTTTTCAATTTTGTGAACAACAATCCGGCATTCGAATTTCATCCCAACGCCTACACCAACGATCCCTATGTGATTTCGGAAAATCACAAGATGGTGGCGGTCAACTCCGCGCTTCAGGTGGATATCACCGGCCAGGTCTGCGCGGACTCCGTCGGCACATTTTTCTACAGCGGGATTGGCGGACAGGTGGACTTCATCCGGGGGTCTTCCCGCTGCAAAGGCGGCAAGCCGGTCATCGCAATTCCTTCCACCGCAAAAGGCGGGACAATCTCGCGCATCGCTCCGATGCTTGATCCCGGGGCCGGCGTGGTTACCTCACGGGGCTCCGTCCATTATGTGGTTACGGAATACGGCGTCGCCTACCTGCATGGCCGCACCATCCGGCAGCGCGCCGAAGCGCTGATCGAAATCGCGCATCCCAAATTCCGCGAGGGACTCTACGCCTACTGCGAAAAGACCCGCTGGCTGCAGCGGCCCGCACTTGTGGAATCCTGAGTTGCCTGTAGCTCAGGCCTTTCAGGCTTCAAGCAAGAGCTCAGGGTTTTTCCCAATGAACCGAGGTGAATTTCCCGGGGTCGAAGACCGCCGGATCCAGCTTCACGTCGCCGTTGATCTCGGTGTATTCCTCGCTGAAGACTTTCTTCCCATCGAGATGAACTTCGACTAACGCCGCGATCCAGCCCCCGCCCAGTTTGCGGTAATCGGCGAAACGAATGTCCTGGGTCTTGTTCGGATCGGTCCGGTCGGGCTCCAGCAGGCGCACAAACAGCATGCGGTCTTTCTCCACCCAGAATTGCTTGGATTTCAGATCGCCTTTTTCCGCGCCGAACACGTAAACCGGCTTCCCTTCCCAGGTGTCTTCATGAAATTTACCGGCGTCGAAGCCTTCTTTCTTGGCGATCGCCAGTGTCGCCTCCGGCGTTTGCTTGTAGACGTCGAACCCCAGCACCAGAAGCATATTCACTTGTGGCACGTTCGCTTTGATTTGCCCTTCCTTAAATACGGTCACATTTCCGTCCACCAGCAGGTAGCCGTTGCCTTCGATTGGCGGCCCGATATCAATGCGCAATTTCCCCGGCAACTGCGCCGCTTCGTACCAGGTTTCCACCTTGGTCGTTCCGTCGGGATTGTAGGTGGTGCTCTTTTGCGTGAAAGTCACTGCGGGATACCACGAAGCCGCATAGCGTCCGTGCATTTCCTTAACCAGCGTCTCGCCGCTGTTTACCGTCGCCGGTTTCACCTGCGCCGATCCCATCGTTCCCAGGATTACGCTCGCCGCCAAAAACCACTTCGAAATTTTCATGTTTCCCCTCTCCGGGCAACCCGGCCTTTCGCCGGTGGCATCCCACCGGTTCCAGCCCATGGCACTGTACTCGCTTAGACGCACGCTTTGCCAGAAAATCTCCGTCCCGCCCAGCGTTACTGGCTCTTGCCGGGAGCGGGACGTGCCAATGAAAACATGCTGGAAGTCAGCGGGAAGGCAGTAAAATAATAAGCGTGATTTCCAGAAGAAACGTCCCCTGCAGGAAATCTCCTTGGGGAACCTTCCTCACCCCTTACGGGACCTCGTTAATCCAGGTCTGGCTAGGCCTCGCTGCCTTGCTTTGCGCGCTGTCTGCAAACGCCCAGTCTGCACAGATTCCCGGCTCGCCGGCCGCGGGGAACATTCGCGGGTCCGTTGTGGATCCAAACGGGACTGCTGTTGCCGGCGCCCGAGTAAAGCTTATCCTTCAGGACCAATCCCCGGCCCAGGAGGTACAAGCCGGCGACGACGGACAATATTCCTTTGCTAACGTTGCGCCGGGTCCGTTCCAGTTGTCCGTCACAGCCGAAGGCTTTGCAACGAAGACGATTGCGGGGACAGTGCAATCGGGAGAAAACATAGTCGTCCCGCAAATCACTTTGGCGCTGACAACCGAAGTCACCGAAGTGCGCGTCGAACTCACCCCGGTCGAATTGGCGCAGGAACAAATGAAGGATGAGGAAAAACAGCGCGTGCTGGGATTCATTCCCAATTTTTATGTCACTTACGTCCCGAATGCCGCGCCATTGAATACCCGGCAGAAATTTGAACTGGCGTGGAAGTCCACCCTCGATCCGGTCACGTTCGCGATCACCGGCGCTATCGCAGGCATCCAGCAAGCCAACAACCAGTTCAGCGGATACGGACAAGGCGCTGACGGCTACGCCAAGCGTTATGGCGCTTCTTATGCCGACGTCGTGACGAACACCTTCATTGGCGGGGCGATTCTTCCTTCGCTGTTCAAACAGGATCCCCGTTATTTCTACAAGGGTACTGGCAGCAAGCGTTCGCGAGTCCTCTACGCCATCGCCAATTCCGTGATCTGCAAGGGCGATAACGGGCACTGGCAGACAAATTATTCGGCGATCCTTGGTGGACTTGCGGCCGGCGGAATCTCCAATTTGTACTATCCGGCCAGCGACCGCGGTGCGGGATTGACCTTTGAAAACGCGGCCATCGGAATCGGCGCGACCGCCGCGGCCAATCTTCTTCAGGAATTTGTCATCCGAAAATTGACCTCGCACGTCCCCAACAACGCCCCCGGAACCCCTTAAGTTGTGAATTTTCGGCCCACCGGAATGCGCATCACGCTGCTTTTCGGGGGCTGTCTTTCAAAAGCCCAAGGCGCACCAGGCTCTCACCGGTGGCAACAAGAGACTCTTCATTCGAACGAGGCGCCCAGCCGAGCAGGCGGCGAGCCTTTTCGTTGGTTGCGTTCTTTTTCTTGCCAAGTTCGGGCAGGATCAGTTTGATTGAGGGATCGCGCAGCGCAGCCAGGCGCACCAGCCAATTGGGAAATTGCCGGGTGGGTACGCGCTTAGCGGCCTCGCCCAAGCGGGCTCTCAATATTCTTGCGATTTCCAGCATGGTCAGAAAGTCGCCGGCGACCGCGAGGAACCGCCCGCCATTCGCCGCAGGGTTTGTCATGGCGCGAAGGTGCAAATCGGCAACATCCCGCACATCCACGGCGCCGAAGCAGAGCTGGGGTGCGCCGGGCATGGCTCCATCCATCATTTTCTGGACAATCAATATTGAGGCCGAATAGTCCGGGCCCAGCACCGGGCCGAACACGCCAACTGGATTAATTGCGGAAAGCTCCAGGTTGCCGCCCTCTCGCGCAAGAAAATCCCAGGCCGCGCGTTCCGCCAAAGTCTTCGATTTTGTATAAGGAGCAACGTCGTCGCCGTTCGGGTCTGTCCAGTCCGCCTCGGTAAACGGTGTTTCCCTAACCTTGTGTCCGTAGCCGATCGCCGCGAAGGAAGAGGTCAGCACCACTCGCTTTACGCCCGCATCGCGCGAGGCGCGCAGCACACGGAGAGTACCCTCCCGCGCGGGCACGATCAGCTCGTCCTCGTGCTTCGGAACGCTCGGCGGCAAGGGCGACGCCACATGCAACACAAAGTCGCAGCCAGAGACAGCTTCGCCCCAGCCCGCGTCATTCTCCAGATCGGCGGCCAAGAAGGTCAATCGGCCACCCGGCTCGGCGCCACCGGCCTTCAACATGGCGCGCACGTCGCCCTCGCGCTTCAGATTGCGAATCGTGGTACGCACCTGATAACCCGCGTCCACCAGCTGCAGGATGCAATGAGCGCCGATAAAGCCTGAACCGCCGGTTACGAGGACTGTCTGAGGCATCGCGTGTCCTTTCAAGGTGTCTTTATGAATTAGAGAGATGGAACCTTCATTCGGTTAGATATAATCCCCCAGCATATGAGCGCGCCAAATCGTCTGTCGGTGAAACGCATCGCACAAGCTGCGGGCGTCATTGACCCGGTCTTTCTGAACTCGCCGCAGTTTCGGGCGGAATCGCTGGAACGCCAGCTGAATTGCCGCCTTGTCCTCAAAGTCGAGACTGTGAATCCGATTCGGTCATTCAAAGGCCGCGGCGCGGAATACTTGATGGAGACGCTGGGCGGCCGGCCTCCTTTGGTTTGTGCCACGGCTGGAAATTTCGGCCAGGGTTTGGCTTTTGCTGCGCGGAAACGTGGCGTGCCGCTCACAATCTTTGCAAGTCTCACCGCCAATCCGCTCAAGGTCGAACGCATGCGCGCGCTTGGGGCTGAGGTCAAGCTCATCGGCGAAAACTTCAAGGCGGCGCACACTGCGGCGGCCGCGTTCGCGGCAGAAACGGGCGCAAAGCTAATCGAGGATGGGCGAATTCCCGCAATTTCGGAAGGCGCCGGGACAATCGGAATGGAATTGCTGCGCTGGCCGGAGCCATTCGATGCCATGCTCGTTCCACTTGGGGATGGCGCTTTGCTGGGTGGCGTGGCTAGTTGGGTAAAGAAGCAGCGGCCGGAAACGAAAATAATCGGAGTTTGCGCCAGTGGCGCGCCCGCGATGGAGCGCTCCTGGCGTGCTCGACAGGTTGAAGAGTCGCGTCAAACCGAGACGATTGCCGACGGAATCGACGTTCAGAGCCCCTACCCCGAAGCCGTCGCCGACGTCCTGGGCCTCGCCGATGACATTCTCCTCGTCGAGGATTCGGCGCTCGTATCGGCAATGCAGCAGGCCCATCGGGAGTTGGGCGTCGTGCTTGAACCCGCCGGCGCCGCCGGCCTCGCCGCGCTCAACACGTACCGCGACAGGTTCAAGGGTCAGTTGGTTGCCACGATCCTGACCGGTGGGAACATTACTCCCGAGCAGATGCGCCGGTGGCTCTGCACATAAGAGCGCGTACTGCTTGACGGCCGCACCATCTCACAAATCAATCACGACATCCTCTTGAGGTTTAGAGCAGCAAAGCAAGAGGTTGCCCTCGGCGGGGGCGTCCAGCGGCTCCGGCTGATAGGCGACTTGGCCCGAGATTAATCCGCTTTCGCACATGTGACACACGCCGGTCCGGCACGACCAGCGGACCGGCACATCGCAGGCCTCTGCGAATTCCAGAAGGCTGGCGAATTTTGAATTCCAGCGGACGTTCAGCCCGCTGCGCGCAAAAGATACGCGAGGCCCGGAACCGGTGGGTCCTTCAGGAGGATGCGGGTGGGCCTGGGTTGATTCGGCAATGCCGGGAGTAATGGCTTTTTCCGCGCCGAAGATCTCCCCGTGGACTGCTTCGGCGGAAACTCCAAGAGCGGCGAGCCCGGAGCTGACATCTTTCAAAAACGTGCTAGGACCGCAGAGGTAGAAATCCGCGTCAAGAGGCACCCCGAGTTTTGCAAGTGCATCTCCCGCAATTCGTCCCGGCAAATCGAAATCCACACCGGGACGATCCTGGGAAGTCGGACGGCTATACCAGATATAGCTCTTGCCGCGGGCCAAATGCCTGACCAGGCCGCGCGATTCTTCTGCAAAAGGATGGTCCTGGCGATTGCGGGCGCCAAACAGCCACCAAACTTCCCGCGGCGAAGCCTCCCGCTCAAGTGAATGCAACATCGCCAGAACCGGAGTCGCTCCCACGCCCGCGCTGACCAAGACCACAGGTTTTTCGCCGGGTTTCAGGGTGAAGCTTCCTCGCGGCGCCGCGACATCCACCACGTCCCCAACATTAATCTGCGTATGCAAATAGGTGCTGGCCACTCCATTCACTTCCTGCTTGATGCTTACGCGGTAATGGTCCGCAGCCGGCAGATCGGAAAGCGAGTAGTTACGCAACACCGGTGGCGCTTTGGGTCCGGTTTGTAATCGCAAAATAACGAATTGGCCCGGCAGAGCGGCAACGAGCGGCTGATCATCTATCGGCTGCAAGACCAGGGATTTTACACTGGTGCTCTCGCTCTCAATTCGGGATACCCGGAGGCGGCGAAACCCCGGCCAGGCCGGCGGCGGCCAAGCGGGTGGCGCAAGGCCGGGATTCCCTTTCATCCCGGCGCCTTCTGCTTCGTTCTGCAGAAGGGCCCGAAACGAGCCTCGCCACCCTTCGCTCAGTGCAGGAATGCGCAGGGCTCGATCCAACTGCTCGCGGGTGTAGCCGCCCAAATAGAGCACTGCGTCAATCTCCGCCACGCTCATTTGCTCGGGTCCATCCGCTATTTTTATGATTTCGTCTCCGGCCCCGACTTCACCCTCTTCGAGCACACGGAAGTAAAAACCCGGCCGGTGATGAACCACAAGTTTCGCGGCCATCTGCGGGTCGTCCAGCCGGATGCCGACGCGGTAACAAGTTACCCTTGGCTGCGAGATTTCGAACAAAGCGGAACCGATGCGATAGCGGTCGCCGATGCACACATCTGCGTCGGCCAGGCCTTCCACCGTAAAGTTCTCCCCAAATTGTCCGTAGGAAAAATCTTTGCGGCCGAGCTCGCGTTCCCAGTATCGGTAGGAATCCAGCTGGTAAACCATAACCGGGCGGTTCGGGCCGCCATGGCCGCCCAAATCTCCCTGACCGTCCCCATCCAGGTTCAAGCGGCGGACCTTTACCCGGTCCGGCGCCGGGCTTTTCCAGATTCCGGTGTGCACAGTCTTGCCACGCCACGCAATGTCACGCGGGAGCCCGACGTTGATCGATACCAACCGTGCAGTCAAATGCTCCTCCCAATTGGCGGTGTGACCGGAAGAATTAGAGGCCCCGCGGGGCTCGACGGACCAATACGCTGTTTAGATGAATCGCAACTTCGGATGACCAGTTATTCGCCCCGAAAAATTCGCTCTATTTCTTGCTGCCGGTCTCTTGCGAATGCAGGAAAGCCTCAATTTCGGGCAAGTTTTCCCGGGATTGAGCCTTTAGTCTCTTTGAGAACCTGGAGGGGAATCGTCAGGAGTTGGCAAATTACCGCGGGCAGATGGGTATTCATTGCGAACTCCTCTGTTTCCTGTGCTCCAAAAAACGCTGCTGGCACGCGATGCCCAAAGAGCGGATTTCAGCAAACTCTGGCATCGCCCGAATTTTGGC
>DASSGJ010000061.1:0-9405 GCA_035693545.1 Candidatus Acidiferrum sp. | reverse complement strand
TCGGTGTAAATGCGCTTGTCGAATTTGCCGTAACTGGAGTCGCCCATGTTGAGAGCGGCGTAGCCGCCGTTATTTTCGGGTAGCTTCTGCTTGATGATGTCGGCCTGGATGGTGACGCCGAGGTGATTGGCTTGCCCGGTGAGGTCGGCGGAAACGTGATAGTCCTTGTCTTTCTTGAAGGCGTTGTTGCGGAGATAGCACCAGAGAACCGTGGCCATGCCAAGGTCGTGGGCCTTGGCGAAGGCCTGGCTGATTTCGACAATCTGGCGTCCGGACTGGTCGGAGCCGAAATAAATGGTGGCACCAACGGCGGCGGCGCCCATGTTGTAGGCTTCTTCGACAGTGCCGAAGAGAATCTGATCGGCTTTGTTGGGGAAAGTAAGTAGCTCGTTGTGATTGATTTTTACAATAAAAGGAATTTTGTGCGCGTATTTGCGCGCGACCGAGCCGAGTACACCGTAGGTGGAAGCGACCGCGTTGCAGCCGCCCTCGACAGCGAGCTTGACGATGTTTTCGCCGTCGAAATAGTCGGGGTTCTTTGCGAAGCTGGCGCCGCCGGAGTGCTCGATACCCTGATCCACCGGGAGGATGGAGAGGTAGCCGGTGTTGCCGAGGCGTCCGGTGCCAAAGAGACGCTGCAGATTGGTAAGCACGCGAATATTGCGGTCGGTGAGGGCGTAGATTCGATCAATAAAATCCGGGCCAGGGAGATGGAGGCGTTCCTTGGCGATCTTGGGGGATTTGAAGCCGAGGAGCGATTCGGCCTTAGAGCCGAGAAGTTGTTCGATGTTGCTGAGAGTTGCGGTGGCCATGTCGTTCTCCTGAGAGAGTAATCAGTAATCAGATATCAGTAATCGGTAAGAAATTGCAAGATAGCAAGCGGCGATCAGATAACAGGAACCAAACCCCGCCTGGCCTGCACGCGGCTCACGGAAATACTACTCTCTTATTCCCACCGTAAGCATTTTAGCGGCGTCGCGGTCGATGAGCCAGAGGGCGTTGCCGCTGGCGGGCTGAATGAACTGGGCGGGAAGCTGCTCGGGTTCATAGGGCCCTTCGAGAACGGCTTTGAGCGCCGGTGCTTTGTCCGCGCGGGTGATCATGAACATGACGCGATTGGCGTGATTCGCGGTTTCGGCGGTAATCGTGATGCGCTCGGTATAAAACTTGCCGACCCAGTTGTGGACGACGATGCGGCCGCCGGGGCGCAGCGCCTTGGTGCCGGGAAAAAGAGAAAGCGTGTGGCCTTCATCGCCCATACCGAGGAGCACCAGATCGAAGCGGGGATACTCGCCGTCCTTTAACTGGAAGTATGCGCGCAAAACCTGCTCGTATTCCAGCGCAGCTTTTTCGGCGTCGGGATATTCGCCTTTGATGCGGGCGATCTGCTCGGGCTTCAGGAGGCCCTTGGAGAAGAGCGCTTCACTGGCCATGCGGAAATTGCTGTCGGCGTGGTCGGGCGGAACGTGGCGCTCGTCACCGAAGAAGACGCGCATTTTGTCCCAGGCGATCTTGGCGCGATAGGCTGCGTCGTCGGCGAGCAGGGAGTAGAGAGACTTGGGCGTGGAACCACCGGCGAACGCCACGTTGAAGATGCCGTTTTTCGCGACGGCTTCGGACGCGGCTTTCACGAACTCGTCCGCGGCGCGGCGGGTAATCGCGGCGGGATCCGCAAGGATATGAATATCGCGCTGTGCCGGCGCGGGCATCACGTGGCGGCGGCCTTTCTTTCGGCGATTTTCTTGCTGCGGAGGTCAATGTCTTCCTCGCCGATACGGCGCCAGGAGCGGCCGTCGCGGGCGAGAAGCTCGTCGGCTTCCGCGGGGCCCCACGAGCCAGCGGCATAATTCGGGAAATTGCGCGCGGGGAGGGCGTGCCAGACGTCGAGGATTGGCTGGATGACGCTCCAACCGGCTTCGACCATGTCGGCGCGCTGGAAGAGAGTGGCGTCGCCAGCCATGCAATCGCGGAGAAGGCGTTCGTAACCGGTGCTGTGTTCCATGCCGAAATAGGTGTCGTAGTCGAAGTCCATGTTGACGAGGCCGAGGCGCATGACGGAGCCGGGAACTTTTGCGCCGAAGCTGAGGGAGATGCCTTCCTCAGGCTGAATGTGGATGACCATGCGATTGGTCTCGATGTTTTTGACGGTGGTGTTGCGGAACAGGACGAATGGCGTGCGGCGGAATTGGACGACAATTTCGGTGGTGCGCTTGGCGAGGCTTTTTCCTGTACGGAGATAAAAAGGGACGCCGGCCCAACGCCAGTTGTCGACCTGAAGCTTGAGGGCGACGAAGGTGTCGGTGTTGGATTGGGGATTGACGTCGGGTTCGTCGCGATAGCCGTTGAGCTGCTTGCCGTTTACTTCGCCGGGGCCGTATTGCCCGCGCACCGCGTTGGTGAGGACTTCTTCGGGGGTGAGGGGCTGAATGGCGTGAAGGATTTCGGCTTGCTTGTTGCGGACTTCGTCGGCGTCGAAAGAGATAGGCGGCTCCATTGCGGTCATGGTGAGGAGCTGAAAGAGATGGTTGGGAACCATGTCGCGGAGGGCGCCGGCGGTTTCATAGAAGCCGCCACGATGCTCGACTCCGACGGTTTCCGAAGCGGTGATCTGCACGTGGTCAATGTAGTGGCGGTTCCAGAGGGGCTCGATGATGTTGTTGGAAAAGCGGAAGACCATCACGTTCTGGACAGTTTCTTTGCCGAGGTAGTGGTCAATGCGATAGATCTGGTTTTCGGTGAGAACTTTCTTGAGTTCGGTGTTGAGCTGGATGGCGGATTGCAGATCGTGGCCAAAGGGCTTTTCGACGATGACGCGGGCCCATTTGCCGTTCTCTTCCTTGGTCATTCCGGCGGCGCCAAGCTGCTGGACGATGGGACCAAAGAAGCGCGGGGCGACGGCGAGGTAAAAGAAATTGTTGCCGCTGCAGTTGTGGGTCTTGTTCGCGGCTTCGATCTGAGCCTGGAGGCGCTTGTAGGTGTCGGGATCGGCGAAATCGCCGGAAACGAAATAGATGCGCTCGACGAGCCAGTCCCACATTTTCAGGTCGATGGGGTCGGGAGCAAATTGCGGGATTTCCGCAGTCAGCGACTTGCGGAACGATTCCGTCGTCGCCCCGCCACCGGCAACCCCGATGATGGCGAAGTGCTGGGGCAAAACATTTTCCTGCGCGAGGTTCAGCAGGGCAGGGAGCAGTTTGCGTTTGGTGAGATCTCCGGTGGCACCGAAGATGACCATGGCGCAAGCGGCGGCGCTGGAATTGGGAGCCTCAGCATGATTCGTGTTCATGGAATACGATCCTATCTTGAGATCGGGCGCGCGATTTCCGGCTTCGCGGCTTATTGCCCGGCTTTCTTTTCGAGGTGACCGCCGAACTGGAACCGCATGGCGGAAAGCAGTTTTGCGGCGAAATCGTCTTCACCACGCGAAGTGAAGCGCTGGTAGAGCGAAGCGGTGAGCACAGGTGCGGGAGCGGTGGACTCGATGGCCGCGAGGATGGTCCAGCGGCCTTCGCCAGAGTCGGAGACACGGCCGCCAAAACGCTCGAGCGTAGGCTGATCGAAAAGGGAGATGGCGGTGAGATCGAGCAGCCAGGAGGCGACAACGCTGCCGCGGCGCCAGACTTCGGCGACGTCAGCCAGATTGAAGTCATATTGATAGTGTTCGGGATTGCGGAGCGGCGTGGTTTCAGCATCCACCTCGCGATGGGATTTGCCGGCGTTGGCGTGTTTCAGGATGTTGAGGCCTTCGGCGTAGGCAGCCATGAGGCCGTACTCGATGCCGTTATGGACCATTTTCACGAAGTGGCCTGCTCCGGAGGGGCCGCAGTGCAGGTATCCTTCTTCGGAGGTGCCGGTGCCCCTTTCGCGGCCGGGAGTACGATCCACATTGCCGCGGCCGGGCGCGAGAGTTTTGAAAATGGGATCGAGGTGTTTCACGATGCCGTTTTCGCCGCCGATCATCTGGCAGTAGCCGCGCTCGAGACCCCAAACGCCGCCGCTGGTGCCGACGTCAACGTAGTGAATGCCCTTTGGAGCGAGTTCCTTGGCGCGGCGGATGTCGTCAATGTAGTAGGAGTTGCCGCCGTCAATAAGAATGTCATCCTTGCTGAGCTTCGGAGCCAGCTCGGCGATGGTGGCGTCAACAACGGCAGCGGGAACCATCAGCCAGATGGCGCGGGGCTTCTGAAGCTTGCCGATAAAGTCGTCAATGGAAGTGGAGCCGGTGGCGCCTTCGCCGGCGAGCTGCTTGACCGATTCCGGACTACGATCGTAGACGACACACTGATGGCCGTTTTTTGTCAGGCGCCGCACCATGTTGGCGCCCATTCTGCCGAGTCCGATCATGCCGAGTTGCATTGAGATTCCTCCGCGAAAAATTGAAAAGAAAATCTGGAACTACGACAGGGCCTGTTTGACCGCTTTTGCGAGTTTTGCGAGATCGCCCTTCAGATTTTTGCCCAGATGAATACGCAAAGCCCGGCGATCGCGCTCGGAGAGCACTGAGAAATCACCACGCGCCTGGGCAGCCTTGACGATGCCGAAGGTGTATTTCTGGCCGGGGACGGGAATATCGGCGGCATCGTCGCAAGTGAGCTGGAGAAAAACGCCGGAGTTCGGGCCACCTTTGTAGGCCTGCCCCGTGGAGTGCAGAAAACGCGGGCCGAAGCCAAGGCAGGTGGCGGATTTTTTGGCGTCGCGCACCTGGTGACGAATGCCTTGCAGGGCCTTTTCGTGGGCGTCGTTCATCTGGATGTAGCCGAGAAGAGCGAAGTAATCGCCGGCGCCGATGCGTCCGAGATGGGCGCGAAGAACCTCGGCGAGATTGGAATTATTTTTGAGGAAAGCGGCGTTTTTGTCGTCGGCGAAGAGCTTGAGCCCTTGATCTTCGAAGAACGGAGACTCAGAAGGCAGTTTGCCGGTGGATTCGTACTCGCCGGTGAGCTTGCGGGTTTCGATTTTGCTGGCTTCGACATCGGGCTGGTTGAAGGTGTTGATGCCGATGATGGAGCCGGCGGTGGCGGTGGCAATTTCCCAGCGGAAAAATTCCTGGCCGAGGTCGAACTTGGTGCCGACGACGATGCGGACGACAGGGTGCCCGGCCTTTTCGAGAGCGGTAACGGCCGCGTCCATCGCGCGGTTATTTTCTTTTGCGAGGCGGAGATAGGCGAAGACACGGTCCTTGCCATAGACCGCGGGCTTGCCAATTTTTTCGCGATCGACGGGGATGATGCCTTTGCCGACTTTGCCCGTGGATTCGGCGATGAGCTGCTCGAGCCAGGCGCCGGCATCGGAGATGCCGGGGGAAGTGAAGACGGTGATTTTGTCGCGGCCATGATTGGCGGCGACGCCGAGAATGGTGCCGAGGATGACGCCGGGATTTTTCTCTGGCGCGGTGGCCGGGCCGCAGGCTTTGACCATTTTGTGGGTGATCTTCAGGAATTTCGAAAGATCGAGCCCCATGACGGAACCGGGAACCGTGCCGAAGTGAGATAGGGCGGAATAGCGGCCGCCGATGCTGGGAACACCGGCGAAGATGTGGCGGAAGCCGCCGTCTTTGGCGACTTGCTCCATCTTGGAGCCAGGATCGGTGACGGCGATGAAATGGCTGCCGACTTCCTTGTCGCCGACTTTCTGGCGGATGCGTTCATAGAAATACTGCTTGAAGATGTTGGGCTCGAGAGTGCTTCCGGATTTCGAAGAAACGATGCAGAGAGTTTTCTTGAGGTCGAGCTTTTTCTCGACGGCCTTCACTTGGGCCGGATCGGTGGAATCGAGCACGTGAAGTTCGGGATAGCCGCCAAATTTGCCGAAAGTGAGGCGCAGAACTTCCACGCAAAGGCTGGAGCCGCCCATGCCGAGAAGGACTGCGTGGCGGAATTTGGCTTTCTTGATTTCGGCGGCGAGTTTTTTGAGGTTGGCGATCTCCTTGAGCTGCTCGTCCACAACGGTGAGCCAGCCGAGCCACTTGCCTTCGTCGGCGCCGGTCCAGAGGGACGGGTCTTTTTGCCAGAGGCGAGCGACCTTGTTATTGGTCTTCCAATCAGCGAGGGAAGACTTTACTCCTTCGGCGAGGGCTGGGGGCAGCTTGTAGGAGATTTTGTTGAGACTCACGCTTTCACCCCGGCGCTCTTCCCCACGGCATCCAGTAGGGTCTTGAAAGGTTCGGCAAACAGGCGGACGGCGTCAACGATCAGCTTGTCGGTTACTTCCTTCATGGAAATTCCTGCCTTGGCGAGATTTGCCATGGTTTTCGCAGCACCATCGAGGTCTTCGGTAAGGCTGGGACGGAGTTTGCCGTGCTCGCGGAACGCGTCGAAGGTCGCGGGCGGAATGGTGTCGACGGTATCCGCGCCAATGAGTTCTTCGACGTAGAGGACATCGCGATACTTGGGATTCTTTGTGCTGGTGCTGGCCCAGAGGAGGCGCTGCGTTTGCGCACCCTTGGCGGCGAGAGCCTGCCAGCGCGGGCCGCTGAAGAGTTCCTGATATTTCTTGTAGGTGAGCTTGGCGTTGGCGATGGCCACTTTGCCGTGGATGCTTTCGAGCAGGGACTTTTGAGACGGGTCAGAGACGGACTTGAGCTTTTCGTCTACTTTGCTGTCGACCAGAGTATCAATGCGGCTGACGAAGAAGCTGGCGACGCTTGCGATGTGGCTGAGATCCTGGCCTTTGGCGGCACGCGCTTCGAGAGCCGCGAGGAAAGCTTCGGCGACTTGTTCGTAGGCGGATTGCGCGAAGAGCAATGTGATGTTGATGTTCAGGCCATCTTCGAGGAGCTGGCGGATCGCGGGGACACCTTCGGGAGTGGCGGGGACCTTAATCATGATGTTTTCGCGAGCGACGGTTTTCCAGAGGCGGCGAGCTTCTTCGATGGTGCCTTTGGTGTCGCTGGCCAGGAACGGGGAAACCTCGAGGCTGACATAGCCGTCGCGGCGCTTTGTTTCCGCATAGACGTTCTTGAAAAGGTCGCAGGCGTCCTGGACGTCGCGAATGGCAATTCTTTCGTACACGCCCTTGGCATCGAGCTTTTTTGAGTCGGCGGCGGAAAGTATGTCGTCGTAGACATTGCTGCTGGTGATGGCCTTCTCAAAGATTGCCGGGTTCGAGGTCATGCCGCGGAGGCCGTCCTCGGCGATCATTTTCTGCAAGCCGCCGCCGGTGAGCAGGTCGCGGCGAATGTAGTCCATCCAGGGGGATTGACCATAGGCGAGGAGGCCTTTGAGGGGATTGGCGGAAGATTGGCTTCCGGTATTTGGAACAGTTGCTGAGGTTGTCATAACACTTCTCCTTGAAGTTTCAAAAGGGCCGCAAATCCAATTCTACGCCCCTGCGCTGCAGAGGGCTTGGCATTTCACTTGCAAAACCTGTCCTCGAGAGCCTGCACCTTGGCGAGGCGGCGGACGTGGCGCTCCTCGTTGGTGAATTTGGCTCCCATGTAAGAGCGCACCAGCTCTTCGGCAACTTTCTCACCTGTGATGCGGGAGCCCAGGACGAGGACATTAATATTGTCGTGTTCGACGCCCTGGTGGGCGGAGTAGGTGTCCGTGCACATTCCGGCACGGATGCCGCGAAGTTTGTTGGCGGCGACAGTGGCGCCGACGCCGCTTCCGCAGATGAGGACGCCGCGCTCGGCCCGGCCGTCGAGGACCGCCTTGCCGACGGCTTCGGCGAAATCGGGATAGTCGGAGGGATTTTCGTTGTACGCGCCGACGTCGAGGACTTCGTGGCCCATCGAAGTGAGCAAAACGCCCATCGCGTTCTTCATTTCAAAGCCAGCGTGATCCGAACCGATGACAACTTTCATAGACGAATCACCTTCCGAGAAGTTGCTTCGCGGCAGCGACAACCTGGTCCGGCCCGAAGCCAAAATGTGGCAAGAGGTCTTTTAGGGGGGCGGATGCGCCGAAAGAGCGCATGCCGATGATTTTTCCCTTGGGGCCGACATAGCGATCCCAGCCGAGAGTGGCGGCCATCTCAATGGAAACGCGAGCGGTGACTGCGGAGGGAAGAACGCTTTCCTTGTAAGCAGCGTCCTGCTGATCAAAGATTTCGAGGCAGGGCATGCTGACGACCCGTGCCTTGATGCCTTCGGCTTTAAGTTTTTCGTAGGCGGCAACGCAGTGCTGGAGTTCGGTGCCGGTGCCCATCAAAATCACTTCGGGTTTGCCGCCGTCGGCGTCGGCGAGGACGTAGGCGCCTTTGGCCACGCCGGAAGCGGGGGCATATTTGGTGCGGTCGATGGTGGGCATGGGTTGACGGCTGAAGACCAGAGTGGAAGGCCCATGCGAGTGCTGAACGGCCGCTTTGTAGGCTTCCGTGACTTCGTTGGCGTCACCCGGGCGAAACACGAGCATGTTGGGCATGGCACGGAATGCAGCGAGTTGCTCGATCGGTTGGTGAGTCGGGCCGTCTTCGCCGACGCCGATGGAATCGTGGGTGAAAATAAACAGGACCGGGATTTCCATCAGTGCGGCGAGGCGCATGCTGGCGCGCATGTAATCACTGAAGTTAAAGAAGGTGGCAGAGAAGCCTCGCAAGCCGGTAAGCGTCAGGCCGTTGACCGCCGCGCCCATGCCGTGTTCACGAACTCCGAAGTGGATGTTGCGGCCTTTGAATTCGTTGGTGAAGAAATCACCGGCGCCCTCGAAGAGGAGATTCGTCTTGTTGGACTTGGCGAGATCGGCGGAGCCGCCAACGAGCCAGGGAATATTTTGCGCGAGAGCGTTCAGGACTTTGCCGGAGCTTTCCCGCGTGGCCATGCCCTTGGGATCGGCAGGGAAATTAGGCAGATTTTTGTCCCACCCATCCGGCAGCGCGCGCTTCTGCATCTTGTTGAGCCGCGCGGCGAGTTCGGGGAATTTTTTCGAGTATTCGGCGTAGAGGGCGTTCCATTTGGTGCGTTCTTCGTTTCCGCGCGCGCCGACGCCGTTCTGAAAGTTCTGGTAGACGCCATCAGGCACCAGGAACTTGGCGTCTTCAGGCCAGCCGTAATTCTGTTTTGCGAGCTTTACTTCCGCTTCACCGAGCGGTTCGCCATGCGCTTCATAGGAATCCTGCTTGTGGGGTGAGCCGTAGCCTATGTGGCTGTCCACAACGATGAGGGTGGGCTTATCGTTGGTGTTGAGAAATGTTTTGTAGCCACGGGCGAGTTGTAGCAGATCGTTGGCGTCGCTGACGCGCGTGACGTTCCATCCGTAGCCAACGAAGCGCGTCATCATGTCTTCGCTGAACGACCAGCTCGCCGGGCCATCAAGGGTGACGCGATTGTTGTCGTAGATCCAGCAGAGATTCGAAAGGCCGAGGTGTCCGGCGAGAGAAGCGCCTTCGCCGCCGACGCCTTCCATCAGGTCGCCATCACCGCAGACGGCGTAGACATTGAAATTGAAAAGCTCGAAACCCGGCTGA
>DASSGJ010000060.1:0-17357 GCA_035693545.1 Candidatus Acidiferrum sp. | reverse complement strand
GATGATATCGAGCGGGCCGGCTGGTGTATCCACCGCACCGAAGGAAATGCCGCCCAGGATCTGTTCGTACAAATCGTATTGCCAATCCGCAATTTCCGGCTGGAGGCGGTCAAGGAAGGTTTCCTCGGCTCCGGGCAACATGTGGGCCGAATCGTGACGGATGTCCTCCAGCGCAAATTGATAGGGTTTCAAGCCTGGCTCGGCGGCATGGAATGCCTGCAGTTGCGCTTCGGGGATCGCCAGAATTTCCGGAAAGAGGAACGCGGTTGCCGCATTGACTTCGGATCCGAGTTTCGCATTGGAGGCGCACGCTGCATCCTTGCGGTTCCGGGAACAACGGAGGCGAAGATAGGTTTCATGGCGCTGGTAGATTTTCTGAACGTTTTCGTAAGATTGCAATGCGTTGAATAGCTGCTGCCCCGTATTGATGTGGTTTTGGAGGGTGCTGAGATGTTTGAGAGCGGAATCGAGGTCGGAACGTGCCGCAATTTCTGTTTCGGGGGACGCGAAGTAGTAGCGGGCCAAGTCGGCGGAGAGAGGAGTTTGAGAGGCGGTCTGGGAGTTAATTGAAGGGACGTGGATTGCCAGGCAGAAGAGAAAAATCAGGGAGAGCTTGGCCTGCATGGTTGGCACCCCTCTTTGAACCGTTTGTGATTATAGACGCCCGCGGCAGACGATTGGTCTTACGGGGATTTATTTGGGGGAGAAGATTTCCGGGTTGGCGGGTTTGGCGGCGGAGGTTGCGGAGACTACATTGAGTGTGGCGTCGACTTCTTTGGTCACGGGCGGGAGACAGATTTCGGTGCTGCAGGCCTGATAGCGCAACCTCATCGGAAGGTGCTGTGCGCCGAGCGGAGCACTGGCGAGAACCGTGAGCGGCAGAAGGACGGTTACGTTGCCGGAGTAGACGTTGAGCTTTTTGTTTTTCGAGAAGGTGAAGGTTTGCAGTGTGCCTTTTGGATAAGTAACGGTGCCAAGCTTGAAGCCGGCGGGGGTTTCGGCGCGGAGGTCAGTGGGGATCAAGTAGTCTTCGGTGACTTCGCGCGCGTTGACGTGGAAGCCGTTGCGGATTTTGAGGACGACGGCAACCTGGAAGGACATTCCGCGCGCGACGGGATCGAGAGAGGCGAAGGCTTCGGGGGCGACGACGTCTTTGCCGGAGGGAGTTTGCGAACCGGCGGGAAAAGAGAAAAGTAGCACGGCCGCGATCATGCCTGCCGCGAATTTGAAGAATGGGCTGTTCACACTTTCACCTCGGAGCCCAGTTGCTGCGAGACCACGCGGCTCATGACCGCGTGAAGGTCTTCACCGGTTTTTTCGAGGACGAAGGCGTTGCGGGTTTCAGACCAGCCGAGTTTGAAGCTGGTGGAGAGAGCGGAGATCCAGATTTCACGGATGGGCGTATTGGGTGAGATCACAAACTTCGCCGGCTCGGGCTCGTCGAAAATGACTTCGAGCTTGCCACTTTCGCCTTCGACGTCGAAGCCGTGTTCATCGCCGAGATTCAGGAGGCGTTTTTTCAAGTCTTCGAAGGCGACATCGGCCTTTTTTTGGAAGTCGTGTTCGGAGAGCATGCGGACGCTTTCTTAGAGCTGCGACTCGATGGCCTTGGTGAGTTCGTCTTCACTCTTGAGGCCCTGGAATTTAGTGACGATTTTGCCGTCACGGGAAATCAGGAAGCTGCTGGGATAGCCGAGGATGCCGCCGAACTTGTCGGCGGCTTCGTCGGTGCCGAGAAGGATCGGATAGTTCATCGGGAGTTTCTGGCCGTCAACGTCGAAGCGCTCCTTGTCGAGGAATGGTGCGACGACGGATTTTCCTTCTTCATCCATGGCGATGCCGACGACGGTGAAACCCTTGGGGCCGTATTTATTCTGCATGGCGATAAGCCAGGGAATTTCCACGCGGCAGGGATCGCACCAGGTGGCCCAGAAATTCACGAAGACAACTTTGCCTTTGTAGTCGGCGAGCGAGACGTCTTTGCCGTCTACGGTTTTCAGCTTGAGATCGGGCTCGGGCTTGCCGGCCGCGCTGGATTCCATGCGATGAGCGCCGGCGCCGGAGACGCGGGTGGCCTTGTCCGCGTAGATGGTGACGCCGATCAAAACGACGACGGTAAGAACGATGATTGCAACTTTTTTCATAGCGAGTTATTCCACCAATTTACATTGAAAAACGGTTCAGAAAAGTGAGTTTACCCGAGAGCCAGGCCAGCTTGTTGAAGAAGACCAGGCCGCCCACAAAAAGCAACAATACACCGCTGAAGAGTTCCACGGCGTGCAGATATTTCCGGAAATTTTTGTAGAAGCGCAAAAAAGCGCCGAGGCCGACGGCGGTAAGAAGAAAGGGAATGGCGAGTCCAGCAGAATAAACCGCGAGAAGGAAAACGCCGCGGGAAACGGTTTCGCTGGCGGCGGCGAGAGTGAGAACCGTGGCGAGGATCGGGCCGATGCAGGGGGTCCAGCCGAAAGCGAAAGCGAAGCCGAGAAAAAAGCCGCTGAAGATGCCGGGCTTGGTGTCCTGGTTTCGTAGATGGACGTCACGATTGAGCCAGCGGGCGAGTTGCGGGCCGAGGAAGCCGATGATGGAGAGCGAAAAAAAGTGGCTGGCGCCGAGTCCGGCGAAGAGCGGACCGTGGCGCAGGAGCGAGGCGACGCCCAGGGCTACGAGCACCACGCCGAGGATGATACCGGCGCGGAGTTGGATGCGCATCAGGCCGCCGAGCAGATGAAGCCCGAAAAGAATGATGAGCGCACCGGCGACGGGCGCGAGCAGGGCGCGATTCTGGCGGAGGAATCCGCCGACGGCGCTGGCGGACGCGCCGAAGCCGATGAAGACGACGGAAAATCCCATGACAAAGGAAAGGGCGGAAGAGAAGAGGCCGGATTTCGGCTGCTCACCCTGGCGAAGCTGCTCGACGCCGATGCCGGAGAGCATGGAGATGTAGCCCGGGACGAGCGGAAGGACGCACGGCGAGAGAAAGGAGATGAGCCCGGCGAGAAAGGCTCCTGCGAGTGAGACGTCGGTCATGGTTGAGAGGCTCGTGTCGGTGACATTCGAAAATTAGCCGTGCGCGATGCGGCGTGCCCTGAGTTGCCTGCCTCTCTATTCTCGCACAAAAGGGAGAGCGGGATGTTCGAGAGCGCTGGGCCAACAAGCGAGTTAGACGCAACTGTGGGAGTAAGGGAGACGGAGACAGGTTACAGGGACAGGTGGCGGAATTGGCTGGCGGGGGACGGCCGGAGCCCGGAACGATGGGCTTGCAGGGTGCTGAAAACGAGGAGGTTGCCGGCGGGCGGGATGGAAGGGACGTTGCAACGCTCAAGTCGCCAGGAAATGTTCCGGCAGGTGCGTATGAATTGGACGCCGAACAAGGTGACGCTGCTGCGAGTGGTGGTCGGGTTTCTGGCGGTCAGCGCGTTTGGACATGGGGCATGGATGAACCTGCTGGGCGTCGCGTTGACGGTGGCGGCGATTGCGCTGGACGCATTGGACGGGCACATTGCGCGGCGAAAGAAGATGGCGACGCCGGTTGGAGCGCAACTGGACATCCTGGGCGACCGGGTGATCGAGAACATGTTTTTTACGTACTTCGCGGTGGTGGGGATGGTGTCGCTGTGGCTGCCGATGCTGTTTTTTGCGCGCGGTGCGGCGACGGATTTCCTGCGCGGGCTGGCGATGAAGGCGGGGTATTCGGGATGGGGTGCCAACGCGATGCTCCAGAGCGGCTGGGCCAAGGCGCTGGTGGCGTCGCGTTGGAGCCGGGGTTTGTATGCGGCCATGAAGTGCGCGTGCTTCTGTTACCTGGGATTGGAGCTGGCGCTGACGCGAGGGCCGGTGGCGCTGCTGGGCCCGGTTTCACTGGACATGCACGCCGCGATTCGCGCGGGCGCGCAGACGCTGGCGTGGATGACGGGAGTTTTTTGCGTGGTGCGCGGATTGCCGGTACTGGTGGAGGGATGGAGATTTCTGGCGAGCAACCTGGCGCAAGGGAACACGGGCGAAGAAGTCCGGGGAGACACGGGATGAGCGGCGCGGGCGAACAGGAGCGGCGCGTTGGGGCGTTTTTCGATATTGATGGAACGCTGGTGCTGGAGCCTTCGCTGGAGCGGAGATTGTTCCGGGAGCTACGGCGGACGGGCGCAATTCCCTGGACGAATTATGGGCGATGGGGAATCGAGGCGGTGCGATTGCTGCCGCGAGGATTGGCGGCGATTGCGCACGGGAATAAAGGCTACCTTTGCGGATTGCGGGAAGAGCAGATTCTGGAGGCCGTGGAGCCGATTGCGTTTTTCGAAGAAGGCGTCGCACGAGTGGAATGGCATGCGCGGCGAGGACACTTGATTGTGCTGGTCACCGGGATGGTGAAGCCGCTGGCGAGGATGGTGGCAATGGCGCTGGAGTGCGAACTGGAAGCGCGCGGGGTGGAGCGCGATGTTCTGGTGAGCGCGACGCGGCTGGAGGAGCAGGGAGGAGTTTTCACGGGGCGAGTGGTGGGCGAAGCGAACTATGGAGAGGCGAAGCGAAGAGCGATGGAAGTGGTAGCGGGGGCGATGCAGATTCATTTGAGGGAATCGCACGCGTATGGAAACACGCTGCTGGACCGGCCGATGCTGGATGCCGTGGGACACGCGCACGCGGTGAACCCGGGAAAAGAACTGGCGGACACGGCGAATCTGCGCGACTGGGCGATCTGGCACTGGCACCAGGAGAAAAAGTTTGCTTCGGATCATGCGCTTAAGGAAAAAGCAAAACTTCAAACGATCGGGACACATTCATGAACGGTGAGAAGATAAAGATGACGGAAACACGGGGAACCGCGCCGGTATTGGCGGTTTCGGATGCGTATCAGGGGGAGGCGGGCTTTTTGGAAGCTACGCAAGCGATGAGCGAGCGGGCGCTGGACTTGCTGCGGAGGGAAGCGGTAGCGGCGTGGGCGGCGTGCGGCGCGTTTGAGCGCGCCGCGTTCCTGTATTTTGCGGTATCGAGCGTGTTGATCGTTCTGTTTGCAGAGCATTTGCGGCATCCCCTGCGACTACTGGGAGTGCGGGCATTTGTGGTTTGCATTGTGCTGGTGCTTTGCTGGTTGCAGGCTCGCTCGGCGGAGCGCAGCAGGGTGAATGGGGAATCGATTTCCGGGCAGTGGTGGCACTTCTGGCGGCACTGGTATCCGCACCTGTTTTTTCTGTTTTGTTTTGAAGAGCTGGCGAAGCTGATGACGCTGGTGACGCCGAACTGGCAGGACGCGAAGCTGATTGCGTTCGATCACTGGATGACGGGCGTGCACCCTTCGATCTGGCTGGAGCAGTTTGTGACGCCCGGGCGGAATGAATTCATGCAGCTGGCGTACCTGACGTATTTTGTGTACCTGCTGGTGCTGGGCGGGGTCCTGTATTTCCGGCGCGAGTGGCACGCGTACTGGTCGGTGATGACGTATTCGATGGTGGGCTACTCGATCGGGTACATCATCGCGATGCTTTTTCCGATTGAGAGCCCGTGGTTTTCGATGGCGGGAATGTGGAAGGCGCCGCTGAACGGCGGGCCGATCACCGCGACGATTAATTTTATCGAACATTACGGGCGGGTGCGGGGCGCGGCGTTCCCGTCGGAGCACGTGGCGGGCTCAATTGCCGTGCTTTGGGGAGCGTGGAGATTCCGGCGGTGGTTGTTCTGGGTGATGGCGCCGCTGGTGTTTCTGATGTGCGTGTCCACGATTTGGGGACGGTACCACTACATCGCGGATATCTTTGGAGGGATTGTCACCGGGACGCTGGGATATGTGATTGGGAGCTGGTGGATGGAGAGGAAGAGAGCGGTGACGACGGATAGCGCTGGGACGTTGAGTTTTTAGCGGGGCGAAACCCAAGAGGGCGGAGCGAGCTCCGCCCCTACAAAGGCAGGAGAAGAAAGGAAGGCGGCCTAAAGCCGCCCCTACACGGATTTGTCGAGGGAGCTTAGGTCGGGGTGGGCGTTTAGCGGGTGGGCTTGTTCGAAACGGGTGGCCAGGTCCAGGAGAAGAGATTCGCCGTTGAGACCGGTGAGGAATTGAAGGCCGGCAGGCAGGCCGGAGGGCGTGAGGCCGCAGGGAACGGAAATGGCGGGTAGGCCGCCGAGATTAGCGGGGCGATTGAGGCGCAGGAGCAGGGCGCGCGTGGAGTGATCTTTACCTGCGATGGAGATTGTTTCTTCGCCGATTTGCGGAGCGGCGATCGGCGTGGTCGGCGTGACCAGGGCGTCCACTTCGTTTTCGAGAAGAGCCAAGTGGAAGCCGGCGATGAATTTCTCGCGCAGATCCATGGCCCGGAGATATTCGATCGCGGAAACTTTTTCTCCCATTTCGAGGCGGGAGCGGACGTCTTCTCCGTAATCGGCTGAGTGCTGCGGGTACCAGCCGGCTTGCTGGTGATAGTGGGTGGCTTCGGCCCAGGCGATTTGATTTCCCGCGTGTTCGGTTTCGTTCAGGTAGGGCAGGGAAACTTCCTTCAGCTTGGCTCCCAATTTTTTCAACGTGACCAGCGACGATTCGAACGCATGCTGAATTTCCGGGCTGACGACGTCCAGAAAGAAATGTTTCGGAATGCCCAGACGCAGGGTTCGGCCGCGAACCGCTCGCGCGCCGCGCTTTGCTTTGTGTTGAAGAACGATGGCTTCGAAGAGTACGGCGACGTCGGCGACAGTGCGAGCCATGGGGCCGACGAAATCGAGCGTGGTGGAGAGGGGAATCGCTCCTTCGGCACTGACGCGGCCGAGGCCGGGTTTTAATCCGACTACACCGCAAAGCGAAGCAGGGATGCGAACGGAGCCGCCGGTATCGGTGCCGATGCTGCCATAACACAGGCCGGCGGCGAGAGCAGCCGCGGAGCCTCCGCTGGAGCCGCCGGGGATGCGGTCGAGGTCCCATGGATTGCGCACCGGGCCGAAGTGCGGATTGTTGCTGGTGACGCCATAGGCGAATTCATGGAGATTGGTTTTGCCGATAAGGACGGCGCCGGAATTCTTGAGCAAGGTAACGACGGCCGCGTCTTCAAGCGGAAGAAAATCGCGAAGAAATTTGGAGCCGCCCGTGGTGCGAAGGCCGGCGGTATAAAGATTGTCTTTCAGCGAGATGGGAACGCCGTGGAGCGGGCCAAGGTCGCGGCCGCATTTGCGGCGGGCTTTGCTGCAAAGAGCGGACTCGGCGGCAGCCGCATTTTTCAATGCGACATCTGAATTGAGCGCGAGATAGGCGTTGAGGCGAGGATTTAGGCGGGCGATGCGGTCAAGGAGAAACCCAGTGAGCTCAACGGGAGAAAGCTTGCGGCGGCGATAGAGTCTTCCAATTTCGGCAATGGAAGCGTAAGCGAGAGACGCGTCAAGAGGCATCAGTAGATCCGTTCCTGGCGGCGGAGATTCCCGAAGCTGCCAAGATTGGCGAGGATCAAAGCGACGCGAAACTGATTTTCATTGCGCACAGTGCCGAGATTGATGCGGCGGTATTCCACGGCAAGCCCGCAGCAGCCGCCATTGTAGCCGATCTGGACGAACTGATTCTGCAAGGTGCCGCTGTTGATGTCGTAGGTTAGTCCAGCGGAGGCGTTCAGCCCCTTGCGGGTGAGGTCGCCATAGCCGAGCATAGCGCGAATCTGCTGGGTGAGCGGCTGGACGATGGGGTCGCCCTGCAAGCGGAAGTGGGCGACGGTGAAGAAGTACTGGCGGTAGGGTTTGAGCTTCAGCAGCGTCCCAATCGTGGTGAGCTTGTGGAGCTGCGTGTCGTACTCGAGGATTTGCTCGGCGTCATAGGGGCCGCCAGGAGTGAGCTTGACGTCGCTGACGATGGGCGACCAGTTGCGCGGGGAGGAGGCAAAAGCGAAGGCGGTGATGGAATCGAGCGCTTCGAAGACGTTGCGCTGGCCGGGAACGAGCGCACCGCCGAAGGTGGGATCGAAGTAGTGCTTTTGCACGAGACGCCAGGAGAGGAAATCAACCGGCTGGTCGTCGCCGGATTTTACGTAAAGATGCTGGACGATACCGTATTCGATTTCATTGGTGTTGGTGAGGGTGGCGTTGCTGTCGAAGCGGACGAAATCGGAAAAATTGTGTACGCCGGTGACGTAGCGATAGGTCGCGAGGGGCTCGATGGTGTGCTTGTAGCGGTGGCGGGTGAGCGGGCGGTCGAAAAAGCGCTCGAGGGTGGCGGGGCGGAGTTCCAGCGCGAATTCGCCGGTGTTGCGGGTGATGGAATCGCCCGTAAGGATCGATTGGGCATTCAGCGAATCGCCGTAATAGGTGGTGCGGAAGGCGGCGGAGGCGGTGAGGCCGAAGAGTTCGCGGAAATGAAAGGGGATGGTGACTTTGGGCGCGAATTCGGTGCGCGAGACGAAGTTGGGCGTGTCCAAGAATTGGTCGTCGCGATGAACCGCTCCGGCGAAAGACTCGAAAGAGAAATAGACCGGCAACTTTTGCCAGGGCGCTTGTTCGACGGAGCTGAAACGCCCTTCCGGAATGCTGCGAAGATAAACGCTGTTGGGCGGGCTGAGTTCGAGATAGCTGCGATCGCTGAGGCTGGCGACGTTAAAGCTGAAACCATGAAAATTATTGGTCAGAAAAATGGAGCTGCGGATTTCCGAGTTGATGGAGTCGCCGTAGGTGTCGGAAAACGCCAGGCGAAACGTGAGAGAGGAGAGTTCGTTCACGTCGGCGACAAACCGCCAGCCGTGATGCCAGAGGGATTGCACTTCCAGAGTTTGCTGATGGCCGCCCTGGTTGATCGGAGGACCGCTGGCCTGTGGGAGGCCGCGATCGATCACGCCGAAGTAATCGTAGTGAATGGAGGTGTTTTCGAACGGGCGGGCGCGAACTTCACCGCGCTGCGCGGTCCCGCGGCGGCTGAAGTATTCGAAGCCGACCGTGGTATCGAACCAGGTGCGGGGCGCCCAGTAGAAAGCGTCGCCTAACACGAATCCTTTCTGGTTGCTGTTGCCGATGACCGGCAGGAGGAAACCGGATTCGCGAATGTGCTCGCCGGCGGGCGCGGTGGCATAGGGGAGCCAGACCAAAGGAACACGGAAGATGCGGAAATTGGAATTCACCATCGCAACATGACGTTGAACGGTGATCTTGGCGCGCGGGGCGTAGAACTGCCAGGCAGGGTGCTGCGGATCGCAGATGGTAATCCAGGAATGCCTGATGACGTATACCTGTTCGGAAAGGCGATCGACTTCCTCGGCTTCAAAGTAGAGGGGATTGCGGGTGACCAGAAGCCGGGGGTTGGGGCGGCGCTCGAGCTTCAGGAATCCGCGGACTTTCTTGAAGGTGCCACGGCCGGTGGCGACGTTGTAGTTGGCTTCGTCGGCCTCCAGATGCTGCGATTCAAAGTCGAAGATGATGTGGCCGCGGGCGACGACCTGCGAAGTGGAGTCATTGTATTCGACATGATCGGCGCGAAGACGCATGCCGCCATAGGTGATGTCCACGTCGTCGTCGGCGAAGTACACGCTGCCGACACGGCGTTGCGCGCCCTTTGCGGTGATTTCGGCGATGCTGCCGGGAGGCGGTTGAGCGGGAACTTGCTGGGAGAAGGCCGGGACAGCCAGGAAGAAAAGAAGGGGCACGGGCAAGCTCAAGCGCAAGACTCCGCCCACACTGAAAATGGAGAGGGATACGTTCACGCGGCGAATCGATCCATAAAATGAAATGCTAGCCTAGCACGCGGTTCGCCGGATTTGTAGGGAAGGAAAGAGCAAACGGAGCCGGGGGCGGGAGTTTCGGCGGGCGTTTGAAACACATTTGTGCGCAGGGATTTATGGAGACGTTAAGGGGAACCCTCAGGCCTGAAGGCCTGAGCTACAGGTGGTGCGCTATTCAGTCGCGGTTTTGACGTGGTGAGCCTGATACCAGGCGTAGGTGCGCTCGAGGCCTTCTTCGAAGAGGACGGCGGGTTCGTAGCCGAGGAATTCCTTGGCGAGACGAATATCGGCTAGGGAGTCGCGGATATCGCCTTCACGGGCCGGTTCGTATTTGGTTTCCAGCTTCTTGCCAGAGGTTTTTTCCAGCAGTTGCAGAACCTGGTTGAGTGAAACGGCGGAGCCGGTGCCAACATTGAAGGTGCGGCCGGAAGCGCTGGGGGCTTCGCAGGCGAGAATGTTGGCCTGCACGGCGTTTTCGACATAGGTGAAATCACGGGTCTGTTCACCGTCGCCGAAGACTACCGGAGAAGCGGAGTCGAGAAAGGCGGTCGAGAAGCGGGAGAGAACGCCGGAATACGGAGAGTCCGGATCCTGACGCGGGCCAAAGATATTGAAGTAGCGCAGGCAGACATTTTCAAGACCATAACAGCGGCCAAAGGTCTGGGCGTAGAGTTCGCCGACGTATTTGGAAACACCGTAGGGAGAAATGGGAACCGGCTGCATGTCTTCGGACTTTGGAAGCGTGGGGGTGTCACCGTAAGCGGAAGAAGATGCGGCGAAGACCACGCGCTTCACTTTGTTGTCGCGTGCGGCAATGAGGACATTCAGGGTGCCGTCAACGTTGATGCGGTTGGTGTCCACGGGATCCTTGACGGAGCGCGGAACAGAAGTGCGGGCGGCCAGGTGAATGACGTAATCGGCCTGAACCATGGCCTTTTGCACGACCTCAATGTCGGTGATCGAACCCTTCATAAAGGTGATTTTGCTGCGGACATCGGCGAGGTTATCTTCTTTGCCCGAGGACAAATCGTCGAGGACGACGACGCCGTGGCCGCGCCGCACAAGTTCGTCCACTGTATTCGAGCCGATAAAGCCGGCGCCGCCCGTAACGAGGTAGCGCATTCGATCCGCCTCCTGCCGCAAGAGTCATCTTATTGTACGATGGGAGCGGCACGCAGATACGCCGAAAATCAGGAGCATCGCACATACCGTATGAGCAAGAGACTTGGAGTGGGGCTGCTGATTCTGGCCGGACTGGCCGCCGGCGGAGTCTGGACCTATCAACGCTATCAAGCGACCAAACCGAAGACGTTGTTTCCCGGGGAAATGACCAACTCGACGGCTCCGCGTGAAGCGGAGTCCGTCGGCGGTGCGGCGGGGAGCAGACCTGAGGCTGCTTCGCCTGCGGTAACGAATGGCACGAGCAGCGCCGCAGTGGGATTTCAACCGCGGACCGGGGAGATCTTGGACTTTTCCGCAAGCGTTCCAAAGCTGAACAGCGTGGTGGCGAATTTGCGTGTGAAGGTGGGTGAGCGCCGGAATGTTGCGGGGAAGGACGCCTGGCACCTGCAAGCGTTTGCACACACAGAAAATCCTTACCGGATGGTTTTCGAACTGGACGATGAGTTTGATTCGTACAGCGAGATTTCCAATTTGGCGAGCCTGAAGTATGAGATGCACCTGAACGAACGAGGGCAGAAGGTGGATACGGTGGAGCGGATGACGCCCTCGGGCAGAGAACCTGCTCCGGCAAATGAGGTTGCGGCGCGCGTGCTGCCGGGGACGCGAGACCCGATCGGAATGCTGATGTATTTGCGGAGCGTGGATTGGAGCACGACCAGGGAAGTGAAGTCCCCGGTGTTCGATGGACACAAGCTTTACGATGTGCGCGCTGTGCTGGTGGGGAAGGCGCAGAAGGTCACTGTGGAGGCGGGGAAATATACGGCAACAAAGATCGAGATTCATGTGATGGACAACGGCACCGAGATGAAGGACGCGCATTTTCTGCTGTACCTGGCGGATGGCGCTGAGAGGCTCCCGGTGCTGATGGAAGCCGTGCTGCCGGTGGCGACGGCTCGGGTGGAATTGGTGAAGGCGCGGTGAAGCTATAAGTCGTATTTAGATTCGAACTTGGTTTTTCTTTCCTTAGATTTGCTTGCTGCTTGAGTTGAGGTCCTTCGCCCGCCGCGGCGGGCTCAGGATGACAGGCTATTTTTTGTTTGTTGAATAACGGGCAAAGTCGGAACTGGGAAACAATCTCAACTAGTTGGCGGCGACGAGGTGCTCAATCAGCGAGCAGACGATGTGGCCGATGGTGATGTGAGCTTCCTGGATGCGTTGGGGATCGCCGGAGGGAACATTGAGAAGTATGTCCACCCTGTCGGCGAGCGCGCCGCCAGTTTCGCCCGTTAAGCCAACAAGAAAGGAACCGCGGGCACGCGCGGTTTCGATTGCTTTCACAATATTGGGGCTGGTGCCGCTGGTGGAGAGTGCGACGACGACGTCGTGCGGGCCGACGAGCGATTCCATCTGGCGGGAGAAAATGCGTTCGAACCCATAATCGTTGCCCGCGGCGGTGAGTACGGACGTGTTGGTGGTGAGGGCGAGCGCGGGGAGGCCAGGGCGTTCGGTGCGCAAACGAACCACCAACTCCGCGGCCAGGTGTTGCGCGTCGGCGGCGCTGCCGCCATTCCCGAAAAATACGAGTTTGCCACCGCGGCGGATGGCGGCGGCGGAGCGCTGCGCAACTTCCGCGATGCGCGCCACCAGCGCGTCGGAAAACGACTGCTTGATGCGTGCGCTTTCCGCCAACTGGCGCCGGATTTCTTCGGTGTATGCGGACATGAAGTCCTAACAGAGAACGATTTTCGCGCGGTGGCGAATCACCCGGCGGGTGGCGTTGCGCGTATCAATGACGAGCTTGGCGGAATCCACGATGGCGCCGTAGTCGTAACTGGAATGATCGGTGGCGATGAGGACGGCGTCATACCTGCCGAGCGTCTCCGCATTTAAGGGTACGGATTTCATGTCCGAATAATCGTAGTGGCGCATCTTATGGAGCTGCGGGAAATAGGGATCGTTGTAATCGAAATTGGCGCCGCGTTTCTTGAGAATTTCCATGATTTTCAGCGTCGGGGATTCCCGAAGGTCGTCAACATCTTTTTTGTAGGCTACGCCGAGGACGAGGATTCTGGAGCCACTGAGGCTTTTCTTGTGCAGGTTCAGCGCTTCGGTGACAGAGTCAACCACGTGATAAGGCATGGAGGTGTTAATTTCGCCGGCGAGCTCGATGAAGCGCGTGGAGAAATCGTATTCGCGCGCTTTCCAGGAAAGATAGAAGGGGTCCACAGGGATGCAGTGGCCGCCGAGGCCGGGCCCGGGATAAAACGGCATGAACCCGAAGGGCTTGGTGGAGGCAGCGTCAATGACTTCCCAGACGTCCACGCCCATGCGCAGGCAGAGTAGCTTGAGTTCGTTGACCAGGGCGATGTTGACGCAACGGAAAATATTTTCGAGGAGCTTGGCCATTTCGGCGGCACGGGTGGAGCTGACAGGAACAACGCGCGCGACAACTTGGCCGTAAAGAGAGATGGCCGCGCGGCCGCTGGGAGGATTGACGCCGCCGACGACTTTGGGAATTTGCGCCAGCCCGAATTGCTTGTTGCCGGGATCTTCGCGTTCCGGTGAAAAGGCCAGGAAGAAATCGAGAGGAACATTTTCGTTTTCGGGGCCGGAAGCGATGGGGCAGCGCAGGCCGCTCTTTTCGAGAATGGGGAGAACGAGTTCCTCGGTGGTGCCGGGATAGGTGGTGGATTCGAGCACGACCAATTGGCCGCGGACGAGGTGCGGTTGAATGGATTTCGCGGTGTTTTCCACATAGCTCAGATCGGGTTCGCGATATTCATTCAGGGGCGTGGGAACGCAAATGATGATGGCGTCCGCTTCAGCAAGCTTCGAAAAATCCGTGACCGCGTTGAAGTGCCGGCTGTTCACGAACTGCTGGATCTTGTTTTGCGGGATGTGCTCGATGTAGGACTTACCCGCATTCAGCATGCGAACTTTCTCGGGATCGGTATCGAATCCGGTGACCTTGTGGCCGGCTTCGGCAAAGCGAAGGGCGAGGGGGAGGCCCACGTAGCCACAACCGATGATGGCGACTTTCAGTTGGCTGCCTTTGAAGAATTCGGGTCGTCTATCCGTAGGCATGAGATGAAAAGAGCTCCTAATCTGTAAGAAGGTGGTGACGGCCCGAAGGCCAAAGGGCCAGAACGCCCATTTAATATAGCAGTTTCCGGGGCATCTCCAGAATCGGAGAAGAGGGTGTTGCGAGAAATTCACGTTTATCCCAATAAAAGTAGGGTGAGCGCATTGCCAAGCGAGTGGAAGAGAGGGCAAGATAAGCGACGCAAATTGCTGACCATCGGATGCTGCCAACCATTTAAATGACCACAATCGTCCTTATTGTCCTGCTGAGCCTTACCGTGGGGGTGCTGGTCGGACTGCTGGGCATCGGCGGCGGCGTGGTGTTGGTGCCGGCGCTGGTATACCTGCTGCACTACGATCAGCACATGGCGCAGGGAACCTCGTTGCTGATTCTGTTGCCGCCGATCGGGTTGGGGGCTCTGCATGAGTATTGGAAAAACGGGCAGGTGGATTTGCGCGCGGGAATCTATTGCGCGCTGGGATTTTTGGTTGGCGGGTACGGCGGAGGAAAGATTGCCGTGCCGATGCCGTCGAATGTGCTGAAAGCAATATTCGGTTGCTTTCTGATGATTTCGGCCGTGCTTCTGTGGCGGAAAACGAGAGCGGTCGCCGCTCCCGATGTGGCGGATGGGAATCCCTCTAAGGAAAGCTGGTTGCGCGCGATTGGAATTTTCGGTGCGGCCGGTTTCTGCGGAGTGGCGGCGGGAATGGTGGGGATCGGCGGAGGCGTGCTGCTGGTACCGCTGCTGAGCCTGCTCTTCGGCTTCAGCCAGCACAGGGCCCAGGGGACCAGCCTGATCGCGTTGATTCCCCCGACGGGACTTCTGGCCTTCCTGGCGTACTGGAATGCCGGATATGTGGATTTGCATACCGGTGTCCTTTTGATTCCCGGCGTATTTGTTGGCGGAATTCTGGGAGGAATGCTGGCCCGGAGGTTGAACGCGCGACGAATGGCGGAAGTGTTTGCCGGGCTGATGCTTTTGCTGGGAGGCTGGCAAGTCTTTTCCGCGTGGCGCGGATGACGCATACTACGTAGACATGGTTGATCTACATTGCCACATCCTGCCGGGAATCGACGACGGAGCCCAGACAATCGAAGATTCAATGGCGATGGCCGAGGATGCCATCCGGGACGGCATCACGTGTGTGGTTGCGACGCCGCACGCAAGTACAGAGTATCGCTTTGACTATGCGAGGGTCCGCGCGGCACGCGAGGAATTGCAAAACCGGCTGAACGGACGGCTGATGGTTGCGAGCGGCTGCGATTTCCATCTCAATCCGGAGAATCTGCTGGCGTTGAAAGATGGCGCGGCGCCCTTCTGCATCAACCAGAAAGACTACCTGCTGGTGGAATTCAACGAGTTTTCGATTCCTCCGGCGATGGACCAGACGCTGCATGAATTGCACTTGATGGGGTTGCGGCCGATCATTACGCATCCCGAGCGCAACGCAATTTTGCGCTCGCAACCGGAACGGCTGCAGGGCTGGGTGCGGTTGGGATGCTTCGCGCAAGTGACGGCCGGTTCGCTTACGGGCGTGTTTGGGCCCGGAGCGCAAGAGGATGCGTGGACGTGGATTGACCAGGGATTGGTGCATTTTGTGTCGAGCGACGGCCACAACACGGGGCGGCGGCCGGTGAAATTGCGTTTTGCGTACGAGTCCATCGCCAGGGAGCGCGGCAAGCAACTGGCAGAGGCGCTGCTCGTGGAAAATCCGAAGGCGGCGCTGGACGGCAAGGCATTACCGTATGTGCCGGAAATCCCTTCGAATCTGATGAGACGCAGGAAAAAGCGATTTTTCTTTTTTTGAAAATACCGGTTTCAGGATTTGCTGGGCGGCAGGGGAAGTCCCGCCCACGCGTTCAGTAGACCCAGAATTTCGCGCACCACGTCGAGGGCGTCGCTGGTATTCCGCCACCAGTGGGTGGGATTGTCGCCGTCATCCGTAGCGCCACGAAGAATTGCCTCTCCATCTTTCGCGGAGAGGCGCCTCCACAAAACTGCCGCGCGCCGTGTGTGAACCTTGGAAGTCACCAGGATGATGCGATGAAGATTTTCCTTGCGAAGCGCCTGGCCGAAAGTGCGCATCTCGTCGGCGGTGTTTACGATGGGCGGAGCAAGAATGTGGATGGCGCTATCCGGAACGCCCTGATGAAGCAGAAGCAGCCGGTCGTAGAATTCCTCGCCGGCGTAGGGAACGGAATATTTTTCGAGCGTGGCACCGGGCTCGACGGTGTAGGAGAGCCAGATTTGCGGCGCGTAACCCTGGTTGTATAGCCGGGCGGCTTCGAGCGCGCGGGCGGGCATGCGGCCGCTGAGAACGGCGATGGCCGCGGCTTTTTGCGGAGGATCTTCCTTGTCGAGCCAGCGGCCAAGGTTCAAAAAGGCGAGCGGCAGTAGAAAAAGAAGCGAGCCGATAATGGAAAGAATGATGCGGGGCTTGCGGGCCCCGGAACTGGGAAGAATGGTCGCGCTAATCATCTGGATAGGAAGATTATACGCAGCATAAGGAAAGTTCGCGGCGGTTTCGAATCTTTCGCAGAAATTTGCAAAAGGCGAACGGCAGAAATGGATTGGCCAAAGCTCCCCACGGCAGGCTAAACTTACGATTTTTGAAGCAGCACGGAGGCGGAATGAGAGCGGTGGTCACGGGCGGAGCGGGATTTCTTGGGTCGCATTTGTGCGACCGGCTGCTGGCGGAAGGCTGGGAAGTTCTGGCGCTGGACAATTTGATTACCGGGAGCGAAGCGAACATCGCGCATCTCGGTGGAAACCCGAAATTCCGCTATGAGAAAAAGGATGTAAGCGAACCGCTGCGTGTGGCGGGGGAAGTGAATTATGTTTTTCATTTTGCGTCGCCCGCTAGCCCGCCGGACTACCTGAAATATCCGATTGAGACGTTAAAGGTGGGCTCGATTGCGACGATGCACGCACTGGACCTGGCGCTGGAAAAGAAAGCCAAGTACCTGCTGGCTTCGACCAGTGAATGCTATGGGGATCCGGAAGTTTCGCCGCAGAGCGAGTCGTATTGGGGACGCGTGAATCCCGTGGGGCCGCGGAGCGTGTACGACGAGGCGAAGCGGTTCGCGGAAGCGACGACGATGGCTTACCACCGACATCATCACGCGGACACGCACATCGTACGGATTTTCAACACCTATGGGCCGAGGATGCGGTTGAACGACGGGCGTGCGCTGCCTAATTTTGTGTACCAGGCGCTGAGCGGGCAGCCGATCACGGTGTATGGGGAAGGGAAGCAGACTCGGAGCTTCTGCTATGTCTCGGATCTAATTGACGGAATTTTCCGCCTTAGCCAGTCGAACGAGCATTTTCCCACCAATATCGGTAATCCGGCGGAGCTGACCATCCTGGAATTCGCGGAACGCATTCGCGCGGAATTCCCCGACGCGCCGAAGATTATTTACGAGCCGTTGCCGGAGGATGACCCCAAGCAGCGGCGGCCGGATATTTCGAAGGCGAAGAGGCTGCT
>DASSGJ010000059.1:0-7966 GCA_035693545.1 Candidatus Acidiferrum sp. | reverse complement strand
CTCGCCCGGCCGCTCCAGCAGCATCACCAGCACCTCAAAGGGCTGGCCTTGCAGCTTCAGTTTCAAGCCGCTCTTGCGCAGTTCGCGCGTCTGCAGGTCCACCTCAAAGGTGGCGAATCGGATGATTCTGGGCTGAGGTCCGTTTTCCGGGGCCATGAAGCCAATCTCTGGCGGCAGAGTGTATCACCTAAAACGTGGCGGGTTGTATCACAGAATGCGAGGCGCCTGAATAAGCCTTGCCAAATCAGTGGCTTGAAATTCGAGACGCATTTGAGCCCGCATCTATTGAGGTACATCCCGGGTTCTCCCATGCTCGCCACGTTCGCCGGCCTTAGCTCCACAGGACGCCGGCCAAAAAGGAGAACACCATGTACAGGAAACTATTCAATCTGCAGGCAACCTTCCTTCTGGCGGCTCTGGCAGCTAGCCTGATCCTCGCCGGCTCCGCAAGAGCGCAAGGCATTTCCCAGGTCTTTGTGGGGAAGTTCACGCTTACCTCCACGGTCCACTGGGGCAAGGGCACCCTACCGCCAGGAAGCTACACCCTCCGCATTGACTCCACGACCCGGCCCGTTATGGCCACTATCCACAACGACCGCTACACCGTTGCTGCTCGCGTCATGACCCGTGCGATCGAGGATTACACCGGCGGATCGAATGCCCTGCAGTTGAAGACCAGGGACGACGGCCAGTTGGTGGTCCGATCGCTGGTAGTCGCCGATCTCGACATGGTCCTGGTTTTCGAACCCTTGTCACGGCGCGAAAGAGTCGAAGAAGCCCGCGCGGACTCCGCCGTCGTGCTCGTCGCCAGGAAATAGGGCCAGGAAATAGGGCCGGGGAATAGCAATCAGAAAAAGGATGGCGCGGTTGCTCGAATTTGACTGTCAAGTTGTGCAATTACTCACACATAGAAAGGGAAAAGGATCATGAAAATCAGTTTAGTGAACTCTGCATTTGTTGGGTTGTGCTTGCTGTTCGCCGGCGGGGCCGCGCTCGAAGATTCCCCAAGAGTCGCGCAGGTTGTGGCTTTGGATGAGTGTGATCCCGCTACCTTCAACGCTCCCACCGGCGTCGGTCCGGATTTCTGCCGGAATGTCGCGCTGGGCGCCTCAACGACGTTGAGCGATTTGGTCACCTTGGCGCAGAAGGGAAGTCCTGATCCCAAGTGGGATTTCGAGCCCGACGCGCTCTCCATCAAGCAAGAGACCATCCTGAGTGTGGTGGATCAGGGCGGCGAGCCTCACACCTTCACCGAGGTCGCAAAATTCGGAGGGGGCTTCATACCCGGATTGAATGGCCCGGGAGAAGACACCGTTCCAGAATGTTCCGGAGGCTTTTCGAGAGTTGAGGTTGCCCGGACCCGGCTCTTGCAAGGCAGCCAACTTCAGCTCACCGGGCTGTCGAAGGGGGAGCATCTGTTTCAGTGCTGCATTCATCCCTGGATGCGCACCAAAGTCGAGGTGAAATGATCTGAAGCACTCCAAAGGGGTGCCGGGCAGATTGTCGCCATTCACGGCGATGAATGAAGGCTCTGCTACGGCACCCCTCGACTTACAGATAACAGGGCTTAACGGGACTTTCGGGCTCGAGGAAAAAGGCCTTCATAACTAAGGTCCCCGAATCGCATTATCCCCGAAGGCGGCCTTATCGGCCTTAGTCTGTGCAGCATGCCTTCCGCTGGAGTATGATGCCTTTCCTAATCCTGCCTTTCCCCCGGCAGGTATACGGACGGAGGCAGCCATGGACGCAGCAGCTCCCTCTCAGGAAGCCGCCCGAGTTGCGGCACTGGATCGCTACGCGATTCTTGACACCGAACCCGAGCAAACTTTTGATGACCTGGTGATTCTTGCCGCCTATATCTGCAAGACTCCCATCGCCATGCTCTCGCTGGTCGACGAACACCGCCAATGGTTCAAGTCCAAAGTTGGCGTCCAGATCCGCGAAACTCCCAAAGAAACCTCATTTTGCGCGCACGCTATCCAACAGGAAGACCTCTTCATCGTCCCAGACACCTTGAAGGACCCACGTTTTAAAGATAATCCGATGGTCCAGGGCGAGCCCCACATCCGTTTTTATACCGGCGCCCCTATCGTGAATGAAGATGGCTTTGCCCTGGGCACTTTGTGCGTGATTGACCGGCAGCCGCGCGAACTGGACTCGGAACAGAAAGAAGCGCTTTGGGCCTTGAGCCGTTTGGCGCTTGGGCAGATGGAGCTGCGCCAGAATCTACAACTCCTCAAGGAAGCGCTCAGTGACCGTACCCGCGAAGAGCACGCCCGGGAAAAGGAATTGAAGCGCCTGGAAGAAAAACTTATCCGCGTGATGGGCCTGAAAATTTAGTTCGACTTGCGGTTTCGTACAGCCTTCAAAAAAGAATACGGCTCCGGACTAAAATCCGGAGCCGCTTGTGTCTAGGCCTGTCGTGTTACTTGCCGTTGGCATGTGCCGCGCAATGATCCGCCTTGCCTGCACAGCAGCTCTTTCCATCTTTGGCGGTCATGTCACTGCAGCAGTTCTTTCCGTCTTTCGCTGAGCACATCGTGTCCTTCTTGCCTTCGCAGCAGTTCACAGCTGTCTTTCCCGCCGCGTCTTTCTGTCCGCAGCAAGCGGCCATGTCCTTTGCTTCTTTGCCCGCGCAGCAGGAGGCCTTCGCCGCGTCCTTGCCGGTGCAGCACTCCATCGCTGCCTGATCGGGTTTTGCCGTCGTTGCTTCCTGCCCGGCCGCAGTCTTCGGATGGCAACAGCTGTGCGGCGCGGCGTCCTTGGTTTTCGAGTCGGCTGCCGCAGGTGTTTGAGCGCTTGGCGTGGCAGCTTGCTGGGCCTGAATCGGCAGCCAGGCTGCTAGTGCGAGAATTAATGTTGCTGCTGAAATTCGGACTTTCATGGTTTTCTCCTCAATCGTTTTAAAATAGTTTCAAATCTGGGATACACGTCCCAGGCGGACTTCTTTGGCAGAGTTGAATTTGAGGAGAAATCTCAGAGTCGCAGGACGATTGTGGAACTGTCAGCTATTGGAATGGGAATAGTTGCGGCAAGACTTTTGCTCGCGGAAGAGACGATCGTTGCGCGTTCATCCAGGCGAACCGGCAATGCGGCAAGCTGCTGTAGTTCGAATCGCGAGACTTTTTGAAAAGGCAGCCGGGACGCAGGATTCTTAGCGATCGAGCAACAACTCAAATCCAGACGCGCATGAATTTTGCAATCGGGCAGGGAAGAAGGCTGGGCCTTTTCCGCGTGATTGCTCTCGAGAGGGCAGCAGTTGTGACGCGAACGGGAAGGTTCAGGTTTGGGAGCAGGTGGAGATCCTGCCGGCGCCACAACTGCTGCTCGAGATTGCAAGCCAGCACACGCCAGGACTCGCTGGTTGACGGACCAGGCAAGCAGCGCGACGATCAGGACCACCCCCGTAGATCGTCTGCTAGTCATTGCAGTTACAATTCTGGATGGGACAATCCGATTTTTCTGTGATTGGAGTCACATCCTCGCTTACTCTCTTAAAGTCCGGCCTGGCCGATTCGCCGCAGCCCTTGGAGACCACTAAATTGAAGAGAGCAAGCCTCTTGCTGATGTTTGCCTGCCTGCCGCTTGGGCGGGCGCACGCCAAACAGCCGGTCCAGGCACCTGCGAGAAAGTCCTGTGAGTCCGGCGTTGTCCTGAAGGTGAGTTCCGCAACTACTTCTCAGGGAAGCCTGTTGCTCGCCGAAATTTCCGGCGCCAAACCCGCCCAGGAATTCTCGGCGGACTGGGATGGAAAACCGACCCCGCTGTGGCGGGAGACTCCGAACTCGCCCGCTCTTCGCACTCTGATCGGCGTTGATCTCGAAAAGCCGGTCGGGCGCTACGAGTGGAAAATTTCCTGGTCCGGCGTGGATGGCAAGCCGCTCACCTGTAGCTTGCCTGTGACCGTGCGCGCAGGAAAATTTCCCACGGAGCGCCTGACCGTCGAGAAGCAGTTCGTCCAACCGGATCCCGAGCAGCAGAAGCGCGCCGAGGAAGACCAGAAAAAAATGAAGGCTATCTACGATACGGTCACGCCCGAGGTGTTGTGGAAAGGGAAGTTCATCGTTCCTTTGAAGGGTGTCACTACAGGAGGAAATTTCGGCCGCCGGCGCGTACTGAACGGCGAAGCCCGCTCGCCGCATGCCGGGGTGGATTTTCCCTCGCCCGCCGGCACACCTGTTTACGCGGCGCAATCCGGAAAAGTAGTGCTCGCTGAAAATCTTTACTATTCCGGAAACACCGTGGTGATTGACCACGGCTTCGGGATCTACACGCTCTACGCGCATCTTTCGGAAATCGAGGTGCACGCCGGCGATCCGGTCGAGGTTTCAGACGAAATTGGCAAGGTCGGCGCCACCGGGCGCGTCACCGGTCCGCATCTCCACTGGGGGTTGACGATCGATCATGCCCGCGTCAACGCACTGCAGATCGTGCAGCGCCAGCCTTAGATGGGTCAGCCGGTTACTTCTGGTCCGCCGCTCATCGGAAAGCCTGACGGCTTTTCCAGCGAGCGAGTGACACAATGTTACGGATTGTTCAAGAAAATCACCTTCCCGGGAATATATCCTCGTTTTATTGCGTCTGGACCACTGGGGATGGCAACCCGAATTCACAGCTGCTCGCATTTTGGATTCATGCGCGGCTTTGAGGAAGACATCACTCGGGAAGGCGAGTTGGATTGCGTCGAACAAATCGCCGGTGCGTCTGGTGGTTCCGTTCAGACAAACGCGGCCTGGGGGACGGAGATCGCAGAGGAATTGGAATCTTTTCAACAATGAAACGTCGACTGAGAATCAGGAGGCAGGGAGCCGTCCGCAGTTTGCCGTGTCTCGCTCTTTTCCTTGCGCTTTCTCTGTCAATGCGATTGCCCTTACACGCTCAGGAAACTCCTGCTCCTGCAAACGGCGCAACGCCTTCCGCGGAGGAGCCGGTTCCGGCGCAGAAAGATCCGTCCCTGGTAATGTTTCCCCACGGGGAGTGGGATCGCCTCTGGCTTTCCGGCCAGGCTAATTTCATTTCACAGTGGCATCCCGCGTTTCATTCACCCTATCAAGGGAAAAACAGCCTTACGCCCGAAGCACAGGACGCCACGTCGCGCGTGCTCACTCTCTATACCGGACTACGCGTCACGAAGACGACGGAGCTCTTGTGCGACGTTCAGGAAACCGGTGGCCACGGCCTCGGCGAAGCGCTCGGCGTCGCCGGATTTTTTAACCTTGATGTGGTTAGAAACCCCACGCTCAGCAAAGCTCCTTACGTGGCCCGTCTCATGTGGCACCAAATCATTGCGCTCGGCAGCAAGAAAATCGCTTCCGACCGTAGTCCGTACTCCTTGTTTCGCGAACTCCCTGAGCGCAGGCTCGAAATTCGCTTTGGGAAAATGGGTCTGGCCGACTTCTTTGACTTGAACACCTACGGGACCGACAGCAACCTGCAATTCATGAACTGGGCGGTGGACAACAACGGCGCCTATGATTACGCCGCCGACACCCGCGGCTTTACCTATGCCGCCCTGCTCGAATATCACGACAGGAATTACGTGATCCGTTTCGCGGAAGCGCTGATGCCCAAAGTTGCCAACGGCATTCACCTCGACGCGGACCTGAGCCGCGCGCGCTCCGAAAATATCGAACTCGAACTCCACGGCAACGTTTTGAAGAAGCGTCCCGCGGGTGTCCTTCGTCTGCTCAGCTACGTGAATCACGCCAACATGGGCGACTATCGCGATGCGGTCAATTCCTGGCTCACGAATCCGACAACGCCGGTTCCTGAAATCACGAATCACCCGCTGCAAACCACCGTCAAATACGGCTTCGGCGCCAATTTCGAACAGCCTCTCACCGATTGGTTCGGCCTCTTCGGACGCTGGGGGTGGAACGAAGGCCAGCACGAATCCTATGCGTACACCGAAGTGGACCAGACCTGGCAAATTGGCGCTGGTGGCAACGGCGGCCGCTGGGGCCGCAAGTATGACCGTGTCGGCCTGGTGTTCGTGACCAACGGGATCAGTCACGATCACCAGCGCTACCTGAGCCTTGGTGGCGTGGGTTTTCTATTGGGCGACGGAAAACTGAATTATTCGCGGGAAAATATTCTGGAAAGTTTTTATACCGTGCACGCCTGGCGCGGGGTTTTTCCTGCTTTCGGCCTTCAATACGTTGTGCATCCGGGTTACAACGTGGACCGTGGGCCGGTAGTCGTTCCCACTTTGCGTTTGCATCTCGAATTCTAGGCCTTGCGGCTGTCTGCCTATCGAAAGCTCGCCACCTGAGCCTGCGCTTCCGCCAACCGCGCGCGCGTTGTGCGCACAATTGTTGCAAAACGTTTTGTCAATTCACGGATGCGGTCCGGCTTGTGCAACAGCATGGATTCACGGGGAATCAGCTCTTTCCCCACGCTGATGGCAGAGACGCCCGCCAGGATATAGTGCGCCGCGTTTTGCTGGTTCACTCCTCCGCCGGCAATCAGCGGGATGTCTGGAAAAGGTCTCTTCAGGGTGCGAATGTAATTGTCAGCTCCAACCAGGGAGCACGGGAAAATCTTCACGAAATCCGCGCCTGCTTTCCACGCTGCCAGCACTTCGGTTGGCGTCAACGCTCCGGACATCATAATTACATCGGGATTCTTCGCGACCAGTTGAACAGTCGGCAGGTCCAGCGCCGGATTGCTGATAAATTGCGCGCCGGCATCCATGCACTCCTGCGCGGTCTCGACATCCACGACAGTCCCGGCGCCGAGAATGACCTCGGGAACTTTCTTCACCAGATCCCGGATCACCTCGATGGCTCCTGGGACGGTCATCGTCACTTCAATAATGGGAATGCCTCCGCGGGCGATCTCTTCGACCGCGAAGCGCGCGTCGTCCGCGGACGCGGTGCGGATAACCGGCACGATTCCGACGTCCTCTACCCGGGCACGGAGTTCCTCTTTTTTCATTTTGACTTTGCCCCCGGCGTTCCCCGACGCGTCAAAAGCGCCCCGCTGTCACTCCGCGAATTCTCCCTGCATTATAGTCGGCGTTCCGGGAAATTCCACTAGGCTGCTCGCATCGCTACTCGGCTAGGTCAGTGGTAGACTCGTCACGGGAGCAACCGCCAATGGCCAGGAAAAAGAAAGCAGTCAAGAAAGCAAAGAAGAAGGCAGCGCCTCGCAAAAAGAAGAAACTGCTGAAGAAGGCGAAGTCCGCCTCAAGACCGGCGCCCAAGAAAGCGTCCAAAAAGAAAACCGCGAAGAAGAGCCCGCGTGGCAGGGCGAATTCCGTCGAACTGTCGGGCTATCAGCGGAAAGGACTCGGCTCTAACACGGGCGGGCAAGCGGGAGACCTCCAGGGTATTTCCAGCCGGTCCGGTGTCGATTCCGAAAGCGTCACGGAACTTCTCGAGGAAGGGCAAACTTTCGAGGCTGAGGCTGTATCAGGCGTGGAAAACGCCGCCGACCCCGACGTTTCCGAAGTCACTACGCATCAATTCCCCGAGGATGACGTGCCGGAGGAATACCAGGACCCGGACAAGGACTAACCTCGCTTCGGGCCACCATGCGGATCGGCGTCATTTCCGATACTCACGGCCTGCTCCGCCCGGAAGCGCTGCGCGCGCTTCAAGGTGTTCAGCTTATCCTTCACGCGGGAGATGTAGGCGCGCCGGAAATTCTGGCGCGGCTTAAAACTATTGCCCCCGTGTTTGTAGTGCGCGGCAACGTGGACACTCAACCTTGGGCGCAAGAGCTTCCGCTTACCGCCGTGGTCGAAACCTCCGGCTTCCATTTTTATGTGCTTCACAATCTCAAGGATCTTGACCTCAAACCCCAGGCTGCTGGGTTTGACGCCGTCGTCAGCGGCCATACCCACGTGGCCGAGCAGCGCCTGGATGACGGAGTCCTGTACTTGAATCCCGGCAGCGCCGGGCCGCGCCGCTTTCGGCTGCCGGTTACCCTCGCGCTTCTGGAAATCGGCAAGAAGCCATGGAAG
>DASSGJ010000058.1:0-2704 GCA_035693545.1 Candidatus Acidiferrum sp. | reverse complement strand
GTTGCAAGCATATTTGAACGCACGTCCCCGGCATTTCCCACCAGGACTTCCGCCGCGCCATTAACGAGATCTGCGTTGCCGGTTTGAAGGCCGGTGATCATCTCTCGCGATGCCGTTCCCTGGACACCATTGAGATTGAATTCATTATTGAAGCGAGCGGAGAACAACCCGCCTTGGGCGGTCGAATAAGCATCTGCATTCGCAGAAAACGTTTGAATGTCACTGACGAGTTGCGCGACATCTGCGGAGCCCGGATCGGTTCCGGCAAGCGCTTGAGCGCGCTCCGCGAGCGAATTGGAGTCTGCGACAAACTTCAAAAGGGTGTCTGTCTGTGCGCCTGAATCCGGGAAAGGTGTTGGATCCGTCAGGAGAAAAGAGACCTGTTGGAACCCGGAGTGATTGTTCTGGTGAGCAAGAGCGCTCAAGGCCGTGTCGCCCGCCACGATGTCTTGGACATCTCTGACGACATCGTTGATGAACTTGGGCGTAAAAGCGTCTGTCCCAAAGGTGCCGATCTGATCTTTCAAGAAGCTCATTTGATCGGCGATGTTCTGGGCGTGGACGACGCTTATAGCCGGATTTCCCGCGCCATTCACGTTACTCAAAGCGCCGCTATCAATGAGATTTTGAAGTTGGGTTTGAACAGTCGACACTTGCTTGACGAGCAAGGCCTGATTTTGGTGCGTCACGCCACCTTCCAATTCATTGGAGATCGAATTGTAAAGGGCGCCGATTTGCGCAAACGTAATTTGCCGGGCCATGTGGTTACTCCTTTAGAGGTGGCTCCACAAATTCGGACGGCGCGGTAAGTGGAATTTCTGCCTGACAACGGGCACGCTTGTGCCTGCGAATCAGGAGAGACAATGAGCAAGAGACCGCGCCGGAACCACACAGCGTCCTTCAAGGCGAAGGTGGCCTTGGCCGCCGTGAAGGGGGAAAAGACGCTCGCCGAGCTGGCGCAGCAATTCGACGTGCATCCCAATCAGATCACCCAGTGGAAAGCCCAACTCCTTGAAGGCGCGGCCGGTGTGTTCGGCAAGGACAAGAGCGAGGCGGCGGCTTCAAGCGTCGATATGAAGAGCTTGCACGCCAAGATCGGCGAGTTGACGCTGGAAAACGATTTTTTAGAAGGCGCGCTCAGCAAAGCGGGATTGCTGAACGCAAGGCGATGATCGACCGCGGTCATGCGTTGAGCGTCACGAAACAGGCCGAAGCCACGGGCCTTGCGCGCAGCACGGTGTATTACCTGCCGCGCCCGGTCTCGGCGGCCGATCTCGAACTCATGCGCCAGCTGGACGAGTTGCATCTGGAGTTTCCCTTCGC
The DNA here is from genome assembly GCA_035693545.1 of Candidatus Acidiferrum sp. GTDB lineage: Bacteria > Acidobacteriota > Terriglobia > Acidiferrales > UBA7541 > Acidiferrum. The sequence goes on along the minus strand of DASSGJ010000058.1, from coordinate 1,381 downwards.
GGGGGCGCGGATGTTGCGCCGTCTTTTGGCTGCCAGGGGGAGCAGGATCGGACGGCGGCATATCAGGACGCTGATGCGGCGGATGCGGATCGAGCCGCTCTACCGGCGTCCGCGCACGACCAAGCCTGAGCCGGGACACAAGGTCTACCCGTATCTCTTACGCGGCATGGAGGTCGTGCGGCCGAACCAGGTGTGGGCGATGGATATCACCTACATCCCGATGGCCAAGGGCTTCGTCTATCTGGCCGCCGTGCTCGACTGGTTCTCGCGGCGCGTGCTGTCGTGGCGGGTGTCCATCACGATGGAGGCCTCGTTCTGCGTCGAGGCGCTCGAGGAAGCGCTCGCCAAATATGGGAAGCCGGGCATTTTCAATACCGATCAGGGTTCTCAGTTCACGGGCGCGGCTTTCACCAGCGTGCTTGCCAGCAACAGCATCGCGATCAGCATGGACGGCAAAGGCGCCTGGCGGGACAACGTGTTCGTCGAGCGGCTCTGGCGGACGGTGAAGTACGAGGAGGTCGTGTGCTGTGGAAGTTGGGATTCGTCGTGAAGCCCAATAAAGCTTTGTCAAAGATGGAGGACGGCCCTCCGAAGCCGGCCTGCAGGGGCCGACTTCAAACCGCCCCAAGCTGCGAGGGTAAAGAGCCCTGGTGGTGAGCGTTGGGGGAAAAGGCGGAAGAAATTCCGTCAGGTAAGGCCCAGGGAGACGAACGCGAGTGAACCGCTGATGACGTGTCGTAACGTATTCTATCGGCGTCGAAACCGGGATTTGGACTTCCATCCCGCGAGCAAGGGTTGGGGGGCGCCTGCCGACTGCCCAACCGGCGTCCGGCATGAAGGCGGCGTGACCTTGGGACAGGCTTTGACAAGGAACACAGGAACCTGTCGCTCCGATGCCAAGGGAGAAATCCAAGCGGCCAGTCGCCGCAAGGACCAGAGTACCGATGCGGGGCACAGGGGCGGAAACGCCCGTAGTAGGAATGAAGGCGCTGTAATGGCGCTGGACCAAAGGGGCGTTGTCATCCGGCTTTATGCGGCCGGCAACCCGAATGGGGATGACCGGCATGGATAAAGCCAAGCCGTTTTGTATCGCCAAGCGCGATGTGTGGGAGGCGTACAAGCAAGTGAAGGCCAACCAAGGGGCGGCTGGTGTTGATGGACAATCCATCGAAGATTTCGACAGGGATCTGAGTAAGAACCTCTATCGAATCTGGAACAGGATGTGTTCCGGCAGCTACTTTCCGCCGCCGGTGCGGCGTGTCGACATTCCGAAAGGCGATAGCGGCGGAACCAGACCGTTGGGCATACCCACGGTTTCCGACCGCATCGCCCAGATGGTCGTCAAGCGCTACCTGGAGCCGATCCTGGAACCCGTGTTCCA
>DASSGJ010000057.1:0-2828 GCA_035693545.1 Candidatus Acidiferrum sp. | reverse complement strand
GCCTCTTCCTTCAGCGCAATCACCGCCATTTCGATGCCCTGGCTGCGCGCTCCTTCCAGAACCAGGAAGGGAAATCGGCCGTTCCCCGCGATCAGCCCCCAGCCGGTGTTGCTTTGCCCGGCGTTGCTTTGCATTGTCTCTGGCATGAATTTCCGGTCTGTTTTACTTCACGATGCCGCGTTCCGCTTTTTCCACAAATTCCACCAACTCCTTCACGTCTGCGGAATTCGCCATGCTCTTTCGCATCTCTTCCAGCGCCTGCGAAGTGTTTTTCTTCGACCGCGTCAGCACGCGAAACGCTTTCTGCAGCGCCTTGATGCGCTCCGCGGAAAATCCCTTGCGCTCCAGCCCGATCGTGTTCGGGCCAAAGCAGCGCGTCTCCCTCTCCGTAACAATCAGGGAAAACGGCGGCACATCCTGGGTAATCACCGTCGCCGCGCCGATGTACGCATACCTTCCCAACCGGCAAAACTGGTGCACCGGCGAAAACGCGCCCAGGGTGACGAAATCCTGCACGGTCACATGTCCCGCGAGAGTCGCCCCATTCACGAACAGCGTGTTGTCGCCAATCTGGCAGTCGTGACCCACGTGTGAGTACGAAAGGAAAAAATTGTTGTTACCGACCCGGGTGATGCCGCCGCCTTTGACCGTTCCCCGGCTGACCGTCACATGCTCGCGGAAAATATTGGCGCTGCCCACATGCAGTTCGACGCGCTCGCCACGGAAAGTGTAGTCCTGCGGATCCCCGCCGATCACGCAGAAGGAATGGAACACATTGTTGCCGCCGAATTTCGAAGGGCCCCGTACCACCGCGTGCTCGTGCAGGATGCAACCGTCGCCCAGTTCCACGTCCGCGCCGACCACCGCGTACGCGCCAATCTGCACATCGGCGCCCAGCTTCGCTTCCTGGGAAACGCTTGCTTCCGGATGAATATTTGCCCCAATGGCCATTTACGCGCTTGCGGGCTCTTCCCGGTCGGCCATTACGCACATCATCTTCGCTTCCGTCGCCAGATTGCCTTCGACGAACGCCTTGGCTTCGATCTTGCAGAGATCGCCCTTCCATGCAACCACGTTCACTTCAATGCGCAACTGGTCGCCGGGTACCACCGGCCGCCGGAACTTCACATCGTTCATCGAGGCCAGGTACAGCAATTTTTTCTCGCGATCCGGAATTTCCTGCAACAGCAGCAACCCCCCGGCTTGCGCCATGGATTCCAGGATCAGCACTCCCGGCATCACCGGCTTACCCGGAAAATGCCCCTGAAAGAATCCTTCATTGATGGTGACGTTCTTGATCGCCACAATGTGCTTCAAGCGTTCCATCTCGACAATTTTATCGATCAGCAGAAAAGGGTACCGGTGCGGCAGGAATTTCTGGATCTCGTTGATGTCGAGCTGCGTTCCCACTTGTGTGTCACTCATAGCCAAAGAATAGGCTCCCTCCGTTAGTTCGCAAACCTCTTATTATAAGGGTATTCGGCCCGCCACAGCTTATCATTTTGCCGGACCAGGGCCGCGCGATTGCCGGTCCGGGCCTCATCGGCTTCTCTGGGCGTGTTACCATGCCCTCTCCATGGGCCTGCTTCCCTTTCTTCCCTATTTGCGCAAACGGCTCCCGCAGATGCTGGAGACGTTGCGCGAACTCACCCTGCTCGAATCTCCCAGCCTGGAAAAAGAGCCGGCGGACCGCTGCTGCGAATTCCTCGCGGAAAAATGGCTGCGCCACGGCACGATTGCGCAGATTGTCCGGCAGAAGCATCGCGGCGATCATCTTCGAGTCGTCTGGAAACCTGCGGAGGGGCGCACTAAATCGCAACTCCTGGTGCTCGGCCATTACGACACCGTCTACCCCACCGGTACCGTCGCCAAGATGCCATTTCGTATTTCGAGCGGTAAAGCCTACGGCCCCGGCACGTTCGACATGAAAGCAGGCATCGTTCAGGCGCTATTCGCCCTTGAAGCTATCCGCGAATTGCACGCGCCCGTCCAAAAGCGGTTGGTCTTTCTCTGGACCTCCGACGAAGAAATCGGCAGCGAATCCTCGCGCAAGCTGATTGAAGAAGAGGCGCGGCGCAGCGACGCCGTCTTCGTGCTGGAACCGTCTCTCGGCCCACGCGGCCTACTCAAGACTTCCCGCAAAGGTGTCGGCGAAGCGGAACTCGTCGTCCACGGCCGCGCTTCGCACGCGGGGCTCGCGCCAGAAAAAGGCATCAACGCCGTTCACGAGCTCGCCGCGCAGATCGCCCGCCTCGAAAAGTGGAACGACCTTCGCCGCGGCGTCACCATCAACGCCGACATCGTCTCCGGCGGCTCCCGCGCCAACGTCATCGCCGACCGCGCCCACGCCACGCTCGATCTACGCGCCTGGCGCGAAGCCGACATGCGCGCCCTCGAAAAGCGCCTTCACTCCTTGAAGCCCGTGCACCGCGGAGCAAAACTCGAAATTCGCGGCGGCTTCGATCGCCCGCCGCTCGAACGCAAACACAGCGCCGCTCTTTTCTCCCGAGCCAAATCCATCGCCCGTGAACTCGGCTTCCCGCTTGGCGATGCCGCGGCCGGCGGCGGCTCCGACGGCAACTTCACCGCCGCCCTAGGCATCCCCACCCTCGACGGCCTCGGCGCGGTCGGGGACGGCGCCCACGCCACCCACGAGCACGTCGTGGTAAACACCATGCCCCAGCGCGCCGCCCTCCTCGCCGCGCTCCTAAGTCTGTAGCTCACCCCTTCAGGGGTGAGGCTTTCCATCCCGCCGGCAGAGTTGAAAATATGGTATTGAAAACCCTCAGGCCTGAAAGGCCCGAGCCACAGCGCAAGGAATCACGCGA
>DASSGJ010000056.1:0-4192 GCA_035693545.1 Candidatus Acidiferrum sp. | reverse complement strand
GATGCAACTGCCGCCGAAGCGAACTCGAGACGACGCAAGCCAGAACTGATAAACTACGGGCGCGTCCCCGACCTTGACCTTTGACGCCCATCCACGAAGCAGCCTGATCGTAGCGCTGGACTTCGATTCCCTTTCGACAGCACTGAGATTTGCCGGCCAGGTTTCCGACCTGGTCGGGATGTTCAAGATCGGCAGCCAGCTGTTTACCACGGCAGGGCCGGAAGCGGTCCGGCAGGTGGCGAAGCTGGGCGCCGACATTTTCCTCGACCTGAAATTCCACGACATTCCGAACACGGTTGCAGGCGCTGTGCTGGCTACAGCGGCGCTGCCGGGGCTACAGCTTGTGAATGTGCACGCGCTCGGTGGCACTGCGATGATGCATGCCGCGGCGCAGGCCATCAGCGCGGGCGTGCCAATGGGCGCGGACCGGCCGCGGCTTCTGGCTGTAACGCTGCTCACCAGCATGGATGCGAAGACCGTGAAGGAAGTCGGAATCGGCGGGCCGCCCAATTCGCGCGTTGTGAAACTGGCGAAGCTCGCGCAAAAAGCAGGTGTGGATGGCGTGGTGGCTTCGGTGCAGGAAGCAAAAGCCATTCGCAAAGCCTGCGGCCGGGATTTTCTGATTGTGACGCCGGGTGTTCGGCCCAAAGGCAAGGACAAAGATTCGCGAGAGGACGATCAGGCCCGCACTGCAACTCCGAGGGAAGCGATCAAGGCCGGGGCGGATTTTATCGTAGTCGGACGGCCCATTCTGGCAGCCGCGGACCCACGCGCCGCGGCGCAGGAAATTGTGGACGAAATCGCGTCAGCGAAATAAGAATTTCCGCATATCGAAGATTCCAAAAACAAATTACTTGGTCGCGGCACCTGATTTGGTTGGGATGGATTCGTGCGCACCGGTTCCATGCAAGCCGCGGATTGCTGCGTCTGTTTCCTTCACAAGCTTTGCCACCAGTTCGGCCGCAGACTGGCGGCGTGCCATCCGAATGCCCTGTCCGGCCCAAAGAGAGAGGAATTCAGCTCGGCCGTTTTTAGCGGCGGCGGTGCGAAGCGGGCGCGTAAGAGCGTTCTGTAACGGAAATGGAAGAATGGCTTCCCCGGCCTCGCCTGATTCCACCTCGGTCATGAAGCGATTCACGATTCCGCGTGCCGGACGGCCGGAAAATGCGCGGGTGATTCGCGTCTGGTCTTCTTTCGCGCCAAGTATCGCCTCGCGGTAGGCTTCGGCAATTCCCGATTCTTTGCAGGTGAGAAATGCGGTGCCGAGTTGGACCGCGCTTGCCCCTAACGTCAGCGCCGCAGCGATTCCGCGGCCATCCATAATTCCGCCCGAGGCGATAACTGGAACCCGCACGGCATCTGCTACCTGAGGCACCAGCGAAATCGTGCCAATCATAGAAGCGCTGAAGTCCCCGCGAAATGTGCCGCGATGGCCACCGGCTTCGCTGCCCTGAGCTATGATGGCGTCGACTCCCACTTTCTCCAGCTCGATTGCCTCGCTGACTGTGGTGGCCGTGCCCATTACGAAAATTTTCTTTTGCTTAAGGGATTGCATCGCTTCGGGGGGAAGAAGCCCGAACGTGAAGCTGAAAACGGACGCGCCTGTTTCGAGCGCCGCTGCGAGTTGATCGGAGAACGTGAAGGATGGGCCGGAAGGCAAAGAAGGAGCGGGAAGACCAAGTTCTTCAAAATAACGCGCAACGCGCTGAATGGCGGCATCCGGAGAAATGGAAGGAGCCGCGGGCGCCGAAGGCGCAAACAGATTGATGCCGAATGGGCGCGTGGTTTGTGATTTTACAGCGCGGGCCGTTTGCACAATTTGTTCGGGGGAGAGATAGGCCGCGCCAATAAAACCGAGTCCACCGGCGGTCGAAACCGCCGCGACCAGTTCCGGCGTGTCGCCACCGCCTGCGAGCGGCGCCTGGATGATTGGGTGCTGGAATTTCAGGATCCGGAGAAGATCTGCACTCGCTGTCATCGGAGTCGGCTCCTTTCCAGGTTAGATGCGGCAAATCGAGAATGGCAATATAATCCGCGGGCGACGGGATTGTCTCCACTGGTCGCTACCGCAAAGGCCAATTTGACCGACTCTTTGCGCCTCCCGTAACATCGAGTTTAATTCTTCAAATCAAATGGCCACCAACTTCAAAAGCATTATCGTGGGAACCGCCGGGCATATTGATCACGGCAAGTCCACGTTGATCGAGGCGCTGACCGGAACGCATCCTGACCGGCTGGAAGAAGAAAAGCGGCGCGGGATTACGATCGATCTGGGGTTTGCATTTCTGGAGGACGAAGGCGTCCGGTACGGGTTCGTGGATGTGCCGGGGCACGAGCGGTTCGTGAAGAATATGCTGGCCGGCGCGTCCGGAATCGACCTGGTCCTGCTGGTGATCGCGGCGGATGAGTTGATAAAACCACAAACGCGCGAGCATTTTGATATTTGCAGGCTGCTGGGAGTGCAGCGCGGGGTAATCGCACTGACAAAAAGCGATCTGGCGGACAAAGACACCCTCGAATTGGCGCGCATGGAGATGGAAGAGTTTGTGAAGGATACATTCCTTGCGAACGCCCCTATCGTCGAAGTGAGCGCGAAAACCCAGCACGGACTTGCCGAATTAAAGAACACGTTGCGCGAAGCCGCGAGGCAAGTCAGCGTGAAAGACAGCGGACGATATTTCCGTCTGCCGATCGACCGGTCGTTCGCGGTAAAAGGTTTCGGCAGCGTCGTCACCGGTACCCTCTTTTCGGGACACATTTCTGTAGGCGAGGAAGTGGAACTTCTGCCCTCCGGGAAAATCGTACGCGTGCGCGGTTTGCAGACCGGCGGCAAGAGCGTGGAGCGCGCCGATGCGGGCCAGCGCATTGCGGTAAACCTTGCGGGGATTGAGCACACTGCGATTCAGCGGGGAATGACGCTTTCCTCCCCCGGGCGTTTGCGGACCACTCGACGCGCGGACGTGCGATTGGAACTGCTTCCCGGCGCACCAGCCCTGAAGCACCGGGCACGCGTTCACTTTCACGCCGGGACGCTGGAAACGATCGGAGAAGTGTACTTGCTGGGCGCACGGGAATTGGTTTCCGGCGGAAGCGCGCTGGGACAGATCCGCTTGCAGGACGAGGCGGTTTTGTTGCGCGGCGACCGGTTCATCCTGCGGCAGTTTTCGCCGGTGGTGACGATTGGCGGCGGTGTGATGCTTGATCCGCACGCCAGACGCTTTTCAGCAAAAGACAGCGGCAGGGGACAATTTTTGACAACACTCGAACAGGGTTCACGAGAGGACATCCTCCGAGCGATGACGGAGCGAAATGTCCTGGGAATTGCATCACAGGAAGTGATTGTCCGGACCGGTTGGATGGAAATGGAAATCCGATCTTCCGCGAAGGCTCTGGCGGACAAGAAGTTAGTCCACACGGTCTCGGACGAGCCGCTGATTCTGATCGCGGAGACATTGTTCGCGGAGATCGGAAAAAAACTTCTGGCCAGGGTGGAGCGTTTTCACAAAGAGAATCCGCTGCTCCCCGGCATCACGCGCGAGGAACTGAAAGCCAGTCTCGGGCGGCGCGTGCGTCCGGAAACGTTTGCTGCCGCGCTTCAACTGCTTCTGGAACAAAAGAAAATCTCGCTGCAGGGCGAATTCATCAAAAAGGCCGGAGCGGAAATTACACTGACAGCGGACGAAGTGCGCGCGCAGGAACAGATTACGCAAGCGTTTGCCAAGGCGGGCCTGGCGGTGCCTTCCGTGAAAGAGGTCCTGGCGCAACTCAAAATCGAAACGGCGCGAGCGGAAAAATTGCTGCAGATTCTGCTGCGGGAAAAAGTGCTGGTGCGGGTCTCGCCGGACCTGATTTTTCATCGCGACGCACTGAACGCGCTAACCGGACTTCTGGCGCAGTACAAGAAATCGAAAGGCGACCGGATCGGCGTCCCGGCTTTTAAGGAGCTGACCGGCATCACACGCAAATACGCCATCCCGCTGCTGGAGTACCTGGACCGGCAACGGCAAACCCGCCGCGCGGGGGATGAGCGTGTTATCCTGTAAGGGCAGTATGGCGGCATAAGCTTGCTGAGCGCAGGCGATTGCGCTAGGTTGAAGAGGCGCGAAGTTCGAGGCCGCGGAGGCAGTCCATGGGTGAATTTAGTATTTTCCACTGGTTGATCGTATTGGCCATTGTGCTGATTTTCTTTGGC
>DASSGJ010000055.1:0-252877 GCA_035693545.1 Candidatus Acidiferrum sp. | reverse complement strand
TGGGCAAGGCCAAGCAGCAGAAAAACATCGAAATTGACCTGTTGTTCCGCCTGGCGCTGCTGAAATTTCTGACCGCGGAACTCGTAAACCAGTTCGGCAACGTGATTCTCGACGTCAAAGAGTACATCCGGAAGCGCGGCGAATATTTTGAACGCAGCCAGCAGGCGCACGTCATCAAGGCGCGGCTCTCCGAAATGCAGTCGGCGCGGCGGGGAGTGCTGCGCATCATCGGGCAAGTGGTGGCGCAAATCATCATCGACATCGAAGAAAACGTGATCGTGAAATCGCGCCGCGCGCTCTTTGGCGAAGAGTTGCCCTACTACGAGATGCTGAAGAACCGCCTGGTGTTCCTGGATGGCGGCAAGGATGACTTTTATTTTCTCGAGCATTACGTGCTGCTGGGGAACTATTCGCGGGACCCGGACCGGCTGGAAGCCATGGACGCGCTGTTTCAGGATTTCCTGCGGGAAGCGGGAATCCGGGTTGCGCCGGATAGTGCGCCGGCCAAAGGCGCCGAGGAATATCGGACGCTGTTCGCCGAAGCGGAACGCATGCGCGGGGAAATCGCGTCTCTCGAGGAGCAGCGCGAAAGCCTTCGCAAGAGGCTGGAGAAGGGCGACGGGCTGTTCAATAAATTTCTGAGTTCAGCCGCGGATCCAGCGGAAGTGAAAGCTTCGCTGACGGACGTTGAGAATCGCCTGCGGCATTTTCAGAAAGCGTTGGAAGACCTGGGCCCGCGCCTCGACCGCGCCAAGAAACAAGCCGAATTCGTGCAGAAGGATTACGAAGGCAGACTGGGCGATTATCTGAACGAACCGGAAAACGGACGGAAACTGTTTGACGTGGCGAGCGCGTCGGACAGCGAACGTCACGCACGCGCCAGGCACCTGGCGCACCTTGTCAGCCGCCTGGAACATCACGAAATGATGCCGCACATCCTGGCGAGCTATGAGATTCGGCCGATCGCCGGCGATTATTGCCCTCCCGTTCACTTGCAGCAGTTGCGCAAGGCGCTGGTCTCCAAGGAAGAAGCCAAGCGCGTGGAAGAAATCCTGAAGCAGGTGCCCGCAAAGCGCCTGACGATGAAGCCACTAGAGGAATTGTCAAAGAGAATCCGCCGCTATTCGCGCGACGAAACTCAGGCGGCGGTGCTGCGTTTCGCAATCGATTTTCTAAGGTTGCGCCGGGACCTTCGCGATGCCGAACACCTGGCGGCTTGCATGGAGCGGATCAACCTGGTGACCGCGGAAAAGATCCGGGAGCTTTCGCGCCTGAACAACCGGCTCTATGAGTTCCTGCTGAAGGAAGAGGTGAAGTCCGAGCACGACCAGGTTGTCTCGCACGTGATCATCAAGGCGGACGTACGTGGCTCGACGAAGATGACCCAGGACCTGCTGTCGCGTGGATTGAACCCGGCATCGCACTTCAGCCTGAACCTGCACGAACCGGTGAAGAAACTGCTCGACAAGTATTCGGCGAAAAAAGTGTTCATCGAAGGCGACGCCATTATTCTGGCTATTTTTGAAACGGAGGCCACCCAAGGCGATGCCCGTCCCGTTGCCAAAGCTTGTGCCCTTGCCAAGCAGATTTTGAATGTATGCAACTCTTACAACGAAGGGACTACGACGACTCACCTGCCCCCGCTGGAGCTAGGGATTGGCATCGCGTTCCAAGGTTCGGCCCCGACCTATTGGACCGACGGCGACGCGCGCATCATGATTTCCAAGGCTCTGAACCTTTCTGACCGGCTTTCCGGCTGCGCCAAGCTGGCGAAACGCATGCTGGCGGGGCAGAAGACGCACTTTTCCGTGTTTCAGTTTTTGACGGCGCTCGAAGGGGCTTCGGCGGAAGAGTTGGACGAGTTCCTGGTGCGCTTCAATATGAACGGGATCGAATTGAACGACGAGGGATTCCAGAAATTATCCGAAGAAATTTCGCTGGAAAAGCTGGTGACCAAGCTCGATATGCCCTGGGCCAAGCAGGACGTGGCCCTCTATTACGGCGAAGTGCCCATGGGCGAATCCGTGGAACTCCTGGTGGTGCGCGAGGGCATGGCGAGAGAGTTGTTGCCGGGCGGAAAGATCGGGAAACCTTCGGACCATCACTACTACGAAGTGTGCACCAGTTCCGTTATCTATGATCTCGCCGCCGCCCTCAAGAGGACGCAAGCGTTGACGCTGGAAACCTCGCGAGCGTAATCCGCGCTATTTTCCCGCGAAACGGCTGGCAGACAGATTCGACTGCGCCAGTTTGCGGGCGTCCAGCTCCCCTCTTTTTTCCCGGTCCAGGCGGTTGAACTCCGCTTCCATAAATCTCATGTACTCCTGGCGGGAGACCATGCCTTTTCTGTCCACCGGCATCAGGAGCAGGAGCTGCTTGACGTGATCCTCGCCCATGGCGAGATTGTCCTGCGGCCGCGGCAAGGGCATCTTTTGCGCGGTCGCGCTGCAAAGAATCGTTCCCGCGGCAGCCAGGAACCCAACCATCCCGAGTATCCGAAGTCCGCTGATTCGCAATCGCATGGCACCCTCCTCGAAGCACCCATCGTTCGATAGCCGGGCGCATTCCCTCCGGTGGTGAATGATTCACCCGGCTTGCGCAAATCTAAACCGGATTGGCGCACGCTATTCACGCAAAGATTGCATGGAAAGTATCTAAAAAATTGGGAAGGGCTAGAGCGAGCCGCCGAGGCTCCGGTGAGCATGCGGCGAGGATGCTTACAGTCCTCAGGTTATAATTAGAACTAGAAATGAACCAAGGGCCCGCACTACCGCGCGCTTCAGGTCTGGAATGGGCGCATCCGCTCGTCCGCGATTGGTTCGTCGGCCGCTTCGGCACGCCTACCGAACCGCAGCAAGAAGGCTGGCCTCAGATTCTGGCCGGCAAAACAACGCTGATCTCGGCTCCAACAGGATCGGGAAAAACGCTCGCGGCCTTTCTGATCTGCATCGATCGCCTGGTGCGAAAAGCGATCCGCGGTGAATTAACTGACTGCACCGAAGTCCTCTATGTGTCGCCGCTCAAGGCGCTGAGCAATGACATTCAGAAAAACCTGGAACTTCCTTTGGGCGAAATCCTTCAGCTCGCCCGGCAGCGCGGAATCTTGATGCCTGAGATTCGTACCGCGGTGCGGACTGGCGACACGCTCGCTCATGAACGCCGCGCCATGCTGGCGCATCCGCCGCATATTCTGGTAACGACTCCGGAATCTCTCTACATCCTCCTGACTGCGGCGAAGAGCCGCGAAATCCTGCGGACCATTGACTCGGTCATCGTGGATGAAATCCATGCCGTAGCTGACGATAAGCGCGGGGCCCATCTGGCGCTTTCGCTGGAACGCCTCGATCATTTGACTGGCAAGCGCCTGACACGCATCGGTCTCTCGGCGACCCAGAAACCGATCGAGCTCGTGGCGCATTTTCTGACTGGAAACGACAGGCCCGACCCCGTGGTTGTGCAGATAGGTCATCGTCGCGAGTTGGATCTGGGCATCGAAGTTCCCGCCAGCGAGCTTGGCCCGGTTGCGTCCAACGAAATGTGGGCCGAGATCTACGATCAGATTGCCGCTCTGGCCACGCAGCATCGCTCAACTCTTATCTTCGTCAATACCCGGCGTCTCGCAGAGCGCATGTCTCATCATCTCGCCGAGCGCCTCGGCAGCGATGCCATCGCGGCGCATCACGGCAGTTTGTCGCGCAGGCTGCGGCTCGCAGCCGAGAAGAAATTAAAATCCGGAGAGCTCCGCGCGCTTGTAGCAACGGCATCTCTCGAGCTCGGCATTGATATTGGCGCAGTCGACCTGGTTTGCCTGATCGGTTCGCCACGTTCGATTTCCGCCGGTTTGCAGCGTATCGGCCGGGCGGGTCACTGGCGTGGCGCCGTGCCCAAAGGCCGGATCTTCGCGACAACTCGCGACGAGCTTTTGGAATGCGCCGCACTCGTGCGCGCAATTCGCCAGGGAGATCTCGATCGCATCGCGATTCCCGAAGCGCCACTTGACATTCTGGCGCAACAGATTGTGGCCATGTGCGCTGCCGAAGATTGGAACGAAACGGAGTTATTCCAGGCAGTGCGCCATGCCTATCCTTATCGCAATCTCACACGAGCGGAGTTCGACGAAATTCTGGTCATGCTCTCCGAAGGCATTGCCAGCTCGCGCGGCCGCTATGCTGCCTATCTCCATCGCGATCGTGTGAACGGCATGATCCGTGCCCGCCGTGGCAGCCGTTTGGCGGCGATTACAAGTGGCGGCGCCATTCCGGAAAATGCTTTGTACACCGTAATTGCGCAGCCTGAAGGTGCGGCTGTTGGAACGATTGACGAAGACTTCGCGGTAGAAAGCCTTGCCGGCGACATTATGCTGCTCGGAAACACTTCCTGGCGAATCCGGCGGGTGCAAGCCGGCAGCGTCCTGGTGGAAGACGCGCAAGGCGCTGCTCCCACCATTCCTTTTTGGCGCGGCGAAGCGCCGGCACGAACCGACGAGCTTTCAACACAGGTGGCAGTCTTACGAGAACAAATCAGTTCTTTTGTTCCTGGCACGGTTTCTGATCCCGCCGGGAAGCTCCCGCCGGAGGCCTCTTCCGCGATAAGTTGGCTGAAAATTGAATGTGGTTTGGACGACGCTGGCGCCGAACAGGCAGTCGAATACATCCTCGCTGGTCGCAGGGTCCTGGGAGAGGTCCCGACCCAAGCCACCGTGATCGCCGAACGCTTTTTCGACGAAAGCGGAGGCATGCAACTTGTCATCCACGCGCCGTTTGGCGGGCGCATCAACAAAGCCTGGGGCCTGGCGCTCCGTAAGCGTTTCTGCCGCTCGTTCAACTTTGAGCTGCAAGCTGCTGCGACCGACAATGGACTGAATATTTCGCTGAGCGAGCAGCATAGTTTTCCGTTGGCCGATGTTTTTCACTTCCTGCATCCGAATTCCGTTCGTTCTGTCCTCGAACAGGCTGTGCTGGCCTCTCCTCTTTTCACTACGCGATGGCGCTGGGATGCGGGGCGGGCGCTGGCCTTACTCCGCTTCCGCGGTGGAAAGAAAGTGCCGCCGAATATTCAACGTATGCGGGCAGATGACTTGTTGGCTGCGGTGTTCCCGGAGCAGCAAGCATGCCCCGAAAATCTCGCCGCCGGCGACATCAACATTCCCAATCACCCGCTCATCCGTGAAGTGATGAAGGATGTCCTGACCGAAGCCATGGATATCGAAGGCCTCGAGCGCGTCCTGGGCGGCATAGCTTCTGGAGAGATCAAGTGCGTAGCGGTAGATGCGCCAGTGGCGTCGCCATTCGCGCACGAAATTTTAAACGCCAATCCTTACGCCTATCTCGATGACGCACCGCTCGAAGAACGTCGTGCTCGTGCCGTCGAAATGCGCCGCGTTTTGCCGGACTCGGTGCTTGAAGAAATCGGCCGCCTCGATCCTGCGGCAATCGCCGAGGTGTGCGATGAAGCTTGGCCTGACGTGCGCGACGCGGAGGAGTTACACGACGCTCTGCTCACGTTAATCGGGTTTCCCGTTGGCCCCGAAACCTTGCGCGGGAACAATAGTTTGAGCAAGAAATTGCGCGATTCGGTGCCTGCCTGGACTCCTTTTTTCGATCAGCTCGCGGCGGAGCGCCGCGCGGGTCTCGCTCGCGTGGGTGAGGCAGCGTATTGGGTAGCTTCAGAACGTGTGCCCGCATTCATGCAACTATTTCCTTCAGCGACGTTCGAGACGCCCCTGCCGCATGTCGAGTGGCAAGAACTTTCGCGCGAAGAGGCCTTGTTGACCTGCGTCACAGGATGGATCACGCACAGTGGCCCAATCACGGCAACTCAACTAAGCACCGCGCTCGCGCTGTCAGTTCCGGATATAGAAAAATCTCTGTTGCGCCTGGAGTCCAGAGGAGTGGTACTGCGCGGCAAATTCACTGGCACCGTTTCTGACGATATCGTTTCGGGTTCGATCGAATGGTGCGAACGCCGGCTGCTTGCCCGCATCCACCGCCTCACTTTGGGACGGCTACGGAAAGAAATCCAGTCTGTCACTCCCGCGCAATTTATGGATTGGCTGCTTTACTGGCAGCATGCAGCGCCGCGTACGCAGTTACTCGGCGAACGTGGCACGCTCGAAGTGATTCGTCAATTGCAAGGGTTTGAAGCGCCTGCAAATTCATGGGAACTCCAGATTCTGCGGCGCCGCATCGGCGATTTCGATCCCAAGGTGCTGGACGACCTTTGCCTTACGGGTGCGGTCGGCTGGGGCCGACTGTCGCCACATCCCGCTACGCTGGAGGCGTTCTCGGACGCAAAGCGGCGCGTCGTTCCTACCAGCGTCGCGCCAATCACTTTCTTTGTGCGTGAAGATAGCGACTGGATGATTCCACGGCGCGACGCGACCGAATTGCAGCCGGCAGGTCTGAGTTTGGACGCGGCAGCGGTTTTACAGTTCTTGCGGCAGCGCGGCGCTTCTTTTTTCCCGGATATCGTGCGAGGCACGGGCAAGCTGAAGGCTCAGGTAGAAACCGGTCTTTGGGAGCTCGTCGCTGCCGGATTGCTCACAGCGGACGGCTTCGACAATTTGCGTGCGCTGATCGACCCCAAGCGCCGCTCCGGCCAGGGCCGCGGACGAACTGCGCGTCCGCGGCAGAGTACCGGCCGATGGTCGTTGCTTTACTCCGGTGATGCGCAGGACCATACGCGAGCGCTCGAAACGACCTGCTGGATGCTGTTGCATCGCTATGGAATTGTTTTCCGGGAACTCCTGGCGCGCGAGACCCTACTTTCGAAATGGCGTGAAGTGCTGATCACTCTGCGACGCCTGGAAGACCGCGGGGAAATTCGTGGCGGCCGGTTTGTCAGTGGGTTTTTGGGCGAGCAATTCGCTTTGCCCCTGGCCGTCGAATCGTTGCGAGCCAGGCGCAAGCAGAATCCCACCAGCGAAGTTACGTTTGTCTCCGCCGCAGATCCGCTCAATCTCGTTGGTATTGTCGTTCCTGGCGAACGCGTTCCAGCCAACTCTGGAAACGTCGTCGCGTTTCGTGATGGCGTGGCTGTTGCGCCAGATAGACAAGAGCTCGGTCGAACGAACGTTCTTCCCATGCCTTTGGCACGCTGACAAGTTTCCTCAAAACTGTCGATGCAGTTTTATGCTGCTGCCCTGAAGGAAACCGCAGTCATCTCGGCTACCAAAAGACATCAACTACCGCACTGGGCCGAACTCGGCCAGGCTCCTCCAGGGATGCCGACTTCTCAGAACTAATCTGCACCGTGGAACGCGGGCAGCTTTCGGGTTGCCGATAATTCGCGGGAATCGTAATGGACGGACACTGCGCGGGCGAAATTTAGGAGTGCGGAGGAATGGATCGCATGCAGTGGAGGGTTGGCCTATTCAGCCGCCTTAGAGAGTTTTGGCCAACGATAACTCCGGGCGTAACCAAATCCGCGTTCCAGCCATCGAAAATACTGATAGCTTGAAAGCGAAAAGGTGATTTGTAACGTCTAAGGGTGTTAGGTACTCTAATTTCCTGTGAACGGCTTCACTCCAACGAACGCTGCCTGTTGTCGTCAGAAAATGACGGCGAGGGCCGCGGTGTCTTGTATGGGTGAATTGCCAGCTTTGTAAAAAACCCTTTCTATACAAGATTGTAGCCGACCCACCGCCGGAACCCCGGCAGGTGGGTTTTTTTATTTTGGAGCGGAGATTCATGACGCACACAACGGAAGTCGTAAGCTCTGAATGGCCAGCAACTACACCCTCCGGACGGGGGGCGTTGCAGCATGCCCCGCGGCGGTTGAATCATCTGCGGGCGCTGGAGTCGGAGAGTATCCATATCCTCCGCGAGGCCGTGGCGGAATTTGCCCGCCCAGTCATGCTGTATTCGATCGGCAAGGATTCCTCCGTGATGCTCCGCCTGGCACAGAAGGCGTTTTCTCCCGGCAAGATTCCTTTTCCTCTGCTGCATATCGACACCAGCTACAAATTCCCGGAAATGATCGAGTTTCGGGACGCCTACACAAGGGAGATTGGCGCTCAGCTCATCGTGCACAAGAATCAAGAGGCTCTGGATGCGGGTGCGAATCCCTTCTCCCTGGGAACGCAGAAATGTTGCGGCCTGCTGAAGACCAAATCGCTGCTGGATGCCCTTTCTGAAGGAGGCTTTGACGCTGCGTTCGGCGGCGCCAGGCGGGACGAAGAAAAATCACGGGCCAAGGAAAGGATTTATTCCTTCCGCGATCCCCTGGGGCAGTGGGACCCGAAAAACCAGCGGCCGGAGCTGTGGAACATTTTCAACTCGCGCATCGACAAAGGCGAAAGCATACGCGTTTTTCCGCTTTCGAATTGGACGGAGCTCGACATCTGGCTTTATATCCAGGCGGAGAATATCCCCATTGTCCCGCTCTATTTTGCGAAAGGACGCGAAGTGGTGCTGCGCAACGGCTCGATAGTCCTGGTCCATAACGCAAAGCAACTGTTGCCCGGTGAAAAACCGCAAATGCTCAAGTGCAGGATGCGCTCGCTTGGGTGTATGCCTTGCACCGGGGCCATCCGTTCGGAAGCGGATTCCGTCGCGACAATTATTGAGGAGATGGTTTCGTTCCGGCGGTCCGAACGCGAGAACCGCGCGATCGACCACGATGAAGAAGGTTCGATGGAACTCAAGAAACGGGAGGGCTACTTCTAGTGATCGCCACGGCGCAGCAAGAACCGCACGGAAGCCTCGGGGAGCCTCTCGAACAGTACCTGCAGACTGAGCTTCTGCGGTTTACCACCGCGGGAAGCGTTGACGACGGCAAATCGACACTAATCGGCCGATTGCTTCATGACTCGAAAGCAGTCTACGAAGACCAACTGGCCTCGGTGAAAAAGAGCCGCGTGAATCGTTCCACTGGACCCATCGACTTCTCGCTGCTCACCGACGGTCTTCGCGCGGAGCGGGAGCAAGGCATCACTATCGATGTGGCCTACCGCTATTTCGCCACCCCGCGCCGAAAATTCATAATCGCGGATACCCCGGGCCACGAGCAGTACACGCGCAACATGGCCACTGGCGCCTCCACCTCAGACCTTGCGGTGATTTTAGTGGATGCAACGAAGGGCATCCTTCCCCAGACGCGGCGCCACGCTTATATCGCTTCCCTGCTCGGCATTCGCAGTGTTCTGGCTGCGGTGAACAAGATGGATCTTGTCGATTTCAGCGAAGACGTTTTCTTGCGGCTTGAGCAGGATATTCTTCAATTAATGTCTCAACTCGGTATTGCCCATACGCAGTCGATACCCATCAGCGCGCTCGCGGGAGATAACGTCGTGGACCGCAGTTCACGGACGGATTGGTATCAAGGGCCGACGCTGCTTGAACACCTGGAGACCGTTCCTGTCACCGCGGGCGATGGCGTTGAAAGTTTGCGGTTTCCAGTCCAAATGGTCATTCGCCCCGATGCGAATTTCCGCGGATTTGCCGGCCGCTTGGCAAGCGGAGTGATTCGCCCTGGTGATGACGTCGTCGCGCTGCCCTCCGGCAGAAAAACGCGCGTGCGTTCGATAGTCACCTACGACGGCGATCTTCCGGAGGCGTTCGCGCCTATGTCGGTGACCCTACAGCTCGAAGATGAGATCGATCTCAGCCGCGGGGACATGTTGGTCTCTCCGGAGCAAGGCCCGCAGGTCTCGAAGAGGTTCCACGCCAGGGTGGTCTGGCTGTACGGAACTCCAATGGAAATTGGGCGGACGTATCTGGTGAAGCATACGGCAAGGCAAACAAAGATTCGTGCGTTGCAGATCACCCATCGCGTGAACATCCATACGCTCGAACCCGAACACGCAACGCAGTTGAATATGAACGATATCGCCTCAGTCGAATTTGAGGCTCACGCCCCTCTCTTCTTTGATCCATATAAACGCAATCGTGCGACCGGCAGTTTCATTCTGATCGATCCGATCTCAAATGCCACTGTGGGTGCCGGCATGATTCAGGAATTTCCGGCTGACCAGCAAATCCAAGAGGAACGGGAAATCGGATTCCCGGAAAACGCGAGGAACCCCGTTAGTGCGGAAGAACGCTACAGGCGCCACGGGCACCACCCCGCCATCTTCTTGCTTGAGAATAGGCCTGCTGTCGCCTCGAAGTTGGAGCGAGCACTTTTCGAGAGAGGTTTCGAGGTACTCCTTCTCGGCGGCAACGCTGAATCCTCTAACCCGATCTTGGACGCAATCCGCACCACGCAAAGGATGGGAGCCGTGGCTATTTACTTTGGAGATGCCCTCAATGCCGAGGCCAAAGAACGGCTCGCCGCGGAAGCAAACCCCCGGCTGTACGAGATCTCCCGGCAAAGCGAAAGCGCCAGCGATAAACAGCTTTTCCTGCGCGGTTTGGCGCTAGCGAACTCTTTGTGGCTCGTAAAGCGGCAAGAAAACCAGGAAGAGGCCAATTAAATGGAAGTGGATCGCATCGCTCATGAATTGGAAAGTCTCCGACCGGAGCAAGCACTGGAAACGGTGCTTACGTTGAAGCAAAGCGCACGCTATTGCCTGACCAGCAGCTTTCAGGCAGAAGACATGGTGGTCGCGCATCTCCTTAGACAGCGAATACCGGATTTGCCGGTGCTGTTCCTCGATACCGGATATCACTTTCCCAAGACTTACGAATACCGGGATCGAATGGCCAGGGAGTGGTCGCTCAATCTGGTGAATGTCCTTCCCGCGCAAACGGTCGCGGAGCAGGAATCCGTATTCGGCATTTTGTATCGCACCGAGCCTACGCGATGCTGCCAACTGCGCAAAGTCGAACCTCTAATGCGCGCACTCGAACCGTTTGACGTTTGGTTTACGGGATTGCGGCGAGAACAATCGCCAACACGAAAAAATTTGAAGAAGGTCGAGCTGCACCGTCTGCCAACCGGGAAGAGCTTGTGGAAAGTAAGCCTACTCGCCGACTGGAACTGGGAGCAGGTGTGGCGGTATGCGACAGCGAACGGTATTCCTTACCTGCCCCAATACGACGAAGGTTATCTGAGCATCGGATGCCAGCCTTGCACAGCCTTACCATCGGATCCCAATAATCCAAGGTCTGGCCGCTGGGGCGGAACGAAGCTTGAGTGCGGAATTCACACCTTCTCCACGCAGGTGGAAAAATGAACTTCCTCGTTGGATTCCTTATTGCCGCAGCGGTCGGGTTGACCGGAATTGGGGGCGGCAGTTTTACCGTTCCTGCCTTGGTGCTGCTCGCGGGACTAACAGCGGGGGAGGCGGTTGGAACGGCCTTCTTGTTTGCCGGTGTGCTGCGTTTGATCGCTGCCCCGTTCTATCTGATCGGGAAGCAAATTCATTCGCGTTACCTCTGGCTTCTCCTCCTAGGAGCGGTGCCGGGTCTCTTAGTGGGGACCTGGGCGCTTCGCTTATTGAGTCGGGACGCGGGGAATCCGTACGTAATTGTGGTGCTTGGCATTCTCCTGGCGGCCTCGTCCAGCGTGAGCTTTATCAGGCGAATGCAAAATCCGGCATTTGCTGCGAAAAACCGCCGCTGGCTTCCCTGGCTTGCATTACCCATTGGAGTTGAGTCCGGATTTTCGTCTGCAGGCGCGGGCGCGCTCGGAACAGTTCTTCTTCTGAATTATTCCGAAATGACACCGGCGCAAGTTGTGGGAACGGACTTGCTATTTGGGTTGGTATTGGCAGTCATCGGCAGCGCCTTTCACTGGAGTTTTGGCTCGATCAACATGCCGATCCTCTCTCAGTTTCTGCTCGGCGGAGTTCCCGGAGTGGTGTTCGGGTGCTTGCTGGCACCGAAGGTTCCTGCGAACAAGCTGAAGACCGCTGTCGCCATGGTCGCCATCTTCGCAGGGCTACAGTTGGTGTGGAGCGGAACCCGCACGCTTGCGGTACGACGCGCGACTAACACCACGAAAATCACGGGATTGTCAGGTATCGGGCACACGCGCTAGCCAAGGGTCGATCTGGCAGCGGCAGACCTTATTTTTGGAGACGTAGTGCACTGGAGAATTCAATATGGAACCACTAGAGGCGTGGTCACCGTGGCCTTTGCAGCGATGACGGTGCTTGCTCCAAGCCCAAGAGCAGAGGACGGTCCGAAGAAGGGCGAATGCACATGCGTAGATCGCGGGAAAAACGGAACGGACGAGAGTCCCGTTGCATGCCAGGACGGCCAAAACGATGGACCAACCCAGATGCCCGTTGAGAAAGGGGACAAACGAAATTTCTTTCGCGTGTGGCTCGACCTGGCGGATCGAGTGCAAGCGACCCAACCAGACTGGCTTTCTCCCCTGGCAACGACATCGGGACGCCTGAAGCAGGAGTTCCGCTACGATATTTGGGATCAACTTGCCAGCGGCGGGAATAGGAGTTTCCAATTTGGTGGAAACAAGGGCTTGGAGTTCATCACCAGTTCGCGGACGCAAATCCTGATAGGCGTGCCGACCTACACGCTGGTGTCGCCAAATGGCCCACCTGGTGGATTGGGTGATCTGCCCCTGATGTTGAAATTTCGCATCTCTTCGGCGGAGCGCACAGAAGGCAATTATTTGGTGACCTTCTTATTGGCGGCGACTGTGCCGACGGGTTCGCATCGCTACGGTGCAGGCGAAGCAGTGGTCACGCCGACAATGGCGTTCGGCAAAGGCTGGGGCCGATTCGACGTGCAGTCGACCTTGGGCGTCAATCTGCCTGCAGGAGACACGGCCAAGTTGGGTAGACAAGTTCTCTGGAACACGGCGTTCCAATATCGGGCGGCGTGGAAACTCTGGCCCGAACTGGAAGCGAACTCCACGTTCTACACAACCGGAAAGTATGCGGGCGAGACGCAATTGTTCCTGACCCCGGGACTTGGATTTGGGCGCGCGCACCTCGCTGGACGATTTCGGGTGTCTTCCGCAGTAGGTGTGCAAATCGCGGCAAGCCAATTCAAAACCTACAATCATCGTTGGATGTTTTCGACGCGCGTGTCGTTCTGAGCACAACTCGGGACAACGGACGCGGGCCTACCAGACGTCACTCGATCTCCAGCGTGGTCTACTAATTGGGTTCACCCCATAAGCACGCGGCCTACCGGTCGGCCGACGATAGGAAGCAATCTCTTCACGTGGCCGTGATTGCCAAATAGTCCCTGTCCGGCGTTTCTATAGCCTCAAACTTCATTGGCTGGACACCCATCGTGATTCTTGACCATAGCTTTAGCAAAGTGAAGTAGAAGCCCCCTATCGCCTTCACTCATCTTCATTAGGGACCTCCGCAACTTTGTGACGTATCGTGCAGACTTTCCGTTTGCCCCCCATCCTGGCTTTGGCAGAATGGTTTGGTTAGCTTGTGAAGAACCCTCCCCAGACTCGTAAAAAAGTTCGTACATCCGGACGTCTAATGCCCGCGCCATTTTCTCTATCGTCTCAAGGGCAGGCACGGTATGACCGTTCTCAACCCTCGAAATGTAACAGCGGAGCAGGCCCGTTCGTTTCTCAATGTCCCCTTGTGAGAGTTTCTTAAACTCCCTAACCTCCCGTAAACGACTCCCGATGTCCATGGAACCCCCTTGCGCAATTCGACATGAGATACTATATCTCCTGGTTAGCCGTAACCATACACTATCGTCATCGCACAGTAAACTATTTTATTCACTGATCTTCACAGTTATTCGGACTCCCGCCCGACACAGTTGTCTACTCCCCTTTCAGCATGAATTCCCAGTGCGACCTAAACATCGACCTTGCCAATCGTTAGCGACTCGACCTCCACGACGATACGTCTTGAGGTGTCTATATAGTTCGCGGACGGCAAAAGAGAAGCTAACGTTCGGCCAAGCTCCATGTCAGCCGGGCTATCGACCCATCCATTGGCTATGTTTACTGTTTGGTCGTTTATATCAACAATTACAATGGAAATCTGCACGGAACTGGAATACTTGGGAAAGGCCCCGCGCGCGGATTATCCATGCTTGGGGCTGGACGGATCCTCTCTTCGATTGACAAGAGTCGATGCTTTCGACCCTACCATCTCCGTCGAGAGAATCGGTGCGGAGGCTATATGTCCGCTCGAGAAGCTCATCATCAAACCATCCTCGTTGTTGATGACAACGAAGCTAACCGTGACTTGCTCTCCGCTCTATTGCGCGCAGTGGGTTACCAAGTCATTTGTGCGGCAGACGGCCAACAGGCTTTAGAGCAGATGACCAGCGACTCCGTTGATCTTGCGCTCTTGGATGTGCTGATGCCGCGCCCAAGCGGGTTTGAGGTTTGTCAGGCGATAAAATCCAATCCCGAAACGCGCTTGATCCCCGTCGTATTGCTTACCAGCCTGACGAGCGATTCGGACCGCATCCACGGGATCATGTGCGGGGCTGATGAATTTCTCAATAAGCCCGTGAATCAACATGAACTGCTTGCCCGCGTGCATTCCCTCTTACGCCTAAAGCAATTCACAGACGAATTGGACAACGCCGAGACCGTGCTGTTTAGCCTTGCGCAGGCGATCGAGGCGAAGGACCCCTATACCGAAGGGCATTGTGATCGCCTCTCGAAATACTCGGTCGCCTTGGCAGAAAAATTGGGTTTGCCGGACCAACTGCGCGTCGCTCTACGCCGTGGAGGACTTATCCACGATATTGGCAAACTGGCCGTGCCGGAACGCATCCTGCTAAAACCTGGACCTCTCACTCCGGAAGAGCGAAAAATCATGGAACAGCACACTCTGGAGGGAGAGCGGATCTGCGCCCCGCTGAAATCCTTCCGCAATGTCTTGCCGATCATTCGCCACCACCACGAAAAACAAGACGGTTCTGGATACCCGGATGGGCTGAAAGGCGATCAAATCCCGCTGACGGCGCGCATCCTCCAGGTCACAGACGTTTATGATGCCCTCACAACGGACCGGCCCTATCGCAAGGCGCTTCCCGTTGAAAAAGCCTTTGCGATTATGCAGGAAGAAGTAAAGCGTGGCTGGTGGGACGGGCCGCTTGTGCATGAGCTGGAGGTCCTGGTCACCGAATCAGCGGCGCCAGCAGCCGTGAGCAGGCTAACCCGTGAGATCTAGCTCGCTTCAGAATCGGCTGAGCAAAGAGTTCAAACTTCGCCGATCGTACCGATCATCTGCCTGCCAGACCAGGATAGCGAGCACTCTCCCTCTTTTTGCATGGGCATTCAGTTTGAAAACCTCGGACCCAAGGAAAGCGTACTTCTGCACGAGTTCCTCCTACCACTGATTCTTGCAGCTTCTTGAATCAAGAGTTCACACCCCTGGATCGGACAACCTACGGTTTGCAGACCCCGTCACTTACTTTGCATAAGCAGGACTATGGTGTCAGTCTTCCTTTTGCGCAACGTGCGCCCGACGGAAGCACTATATTATTAGTCGGTAGGCCGTGCCTGGATAACTTCGGGATTGTCGACAAATCTAGGAGTTGCCGCTCGATGGTGTGAATCGAGGTCTAAATCATAAGTATTTGTGGGCAGTCGGTCGTGCCGATCAAGGGAGCGGATAGGAGGACCACAGGAATCAGGTGTGGCTCCGGGGAGCGCCTATTGTCGAATTATCGAATGAACTGTCTTTAAAATAATCAAAGTACGGAATTCGTTGTAGAATCCCACGCGTACGGATATAAGGGACCATGAAAATCCGGACCAAACTACTTACGGCGCTGGTAGGTATTTCACTCATTCCACCCATCGCAACATACGTCGCTCTCAACAACAATCCGCGTATTGCATTCGCCCTCCGCATGAACGAATTCGAAGCGCAACAGCAAACGACCGCCGAACAACTTCAATCGAATCTAGGTGCGATTAGAGCGGCGGTCGAGGAATCGCTCAATGAGACTTATCGATTTCGGCACGAGCCCAAGCAGCGTGAAGACGCCGAACGCCAGCGCAGGCTCGCGAATGCCTCAGTCCGCTCGGGGATACTGGATTTTGAAAAGAATCTAACTACCATCACCAACTCGGCGGCGCAACAGGAGCAGGAAACTGTGGCGACGGGGAGAGCTTCCGGCACGATCGACCAGCGCGAGGCGCAACTCCTGAAAGAGCTCCATAAGTTGCTTCCAGACTTCAAATCAAAAGCAGAACAATTCACCAAGTTGTCTGATAGTTTTTCGCCAGCACAGGGAACATTCGTCCAAGCGGTTTTCGAGCCAGCGCTGGATGAGCAAGTCGGCAGAATTGTCCAAGACCTTGCGAGTGAAGCCAACAAGGGTGCCGAGGAAGACAGACACAACATAGACACTGCATTGAGACAGTCCTACAACCAATCGATTCTTGTTGTTGTAGTTGGAGTGGGTATCAGCGTTTTGCTGGCAGTGGCGATCACTCATGCGGTCATAGGGCCGATCCAGAAGCTTCGAGATGCGGCACAGCAACTCGGCCAGGGCAAGATGGAAACGAGAATTGTCTTGAATTCGAAGGATGAACTTGGCGAACTTGCTGGTTCCTTCAACCTAATGGCCAGCGACCTTACCAAGCTTATGGAGGAGCGCGGTCAGGCACAAGACAACCTATCAAGAGCCCACGAGGGACTAAAGAATTCCATGAGAGAGCTGGAATCCCGGAACCGGGAGGCCGGAACGCTCAGTGAAATGGCCGACTTGTTGCAATCCTGTTTCACGCTCGAAGAGGCCTCGGGCGTTATAACCTCTTCTGCGCAGAAGTTGTTTTACGGATTCTCAGGTGCCTTGTTGGTTTTCAGCGCTTCGCGAAATGTCCTGGAAGCAGCCACGACTTGGGGGCAGAGTTCCCCTCCGGAGCGGGTTTTTGCCCCGAATGACTGCTGGGCGTTGCGGCGGGGACGTCTACATCATTCTAACAACGGCGACGGCGCCGTACGCTGCGCTCATTTGGGCGGATCACGTCTGCCCAGTCTCTGCACACCTCTCATGGCTCACGGCGAAACATTGGGGATTCTCTGTCTTGTGACGGAACCGAACGGGTCTGCGGGAGCGCAGACCACAATTTCAGAATTCAACGTAAGACTCGCTGTTTCCATGGCGGAACAGGCCGCTCTTTCTTTTGCCAACCTCAAGCTCCGCGAGAAGCTGCGTTATCAGTCCGTCCGCGACCCCCTTACGGGACTGTTCAACCGACGCTACTTGGATGAATCACTCGAGCGTGAATTGCCTAATGCCGTCCGCAAAAACCGAAGTCTTGGCGTTATTATGCTCGATGTGGACCGGTTCAAGAAGTTCAACGACATGTTCGGCCATGATGCGGGGGACACGGTGCTCCGAGAACTGGGGGATTACCTTGCAAAATTCATTCGACGCGGTGACCTCGCTTGTCGCTATGGAGGAGAAGAGTTCACGTTGATTCTTCCGGAGTGTTCCTTGGAAGACACGCGTTGCCGGGCCGAAGAATTGCGCACTTCATTTCAACAACTTTCCATAAAGCACAGGGATGTCGTGTTAGGCAAAGTGACTCTTTCTCTGGGGATCGCCGCCTTACCGGACCACGGAACTACCGCTGTGGAGCTCCTGGCAGCGGCGGATGGCGCTCTACTCCGGGCAAAAGAAGCGGGACGTGACCGCGTCTTGATCGCCGACGTTTCTCCCAATCGTTCTGTATAGGTTGCGTTTGCACGAGCAAGTTTCGCGCACTCCCCGCTGCTGGTCAGCAGAATGTGCAACCGCCGATAGCCCCACCGCGGCTTCTTCCGCGCCAACTCCACCAGCCGCTCGCGCAGCGCCGCATCGCTACGCGTTGTGCGGTAGCGATAGCTGGATACTGCGATCTGCATCAGCTCGCAAATCCGCTGCAGGCTTGCCTGGTAGTTCTCCCCCAGCCAGCGCACTTCTTCCCGCAGCTTCACGAGCCCCAGCCGTTTTTTTTTGCGATCACCGCTTTCAGCATGTCCTTGTCGAGACTCAGATCCGCCACCAACTTCTTCAACCGGTGGTTTTCATCCTCCAACTGCCGCAGCCGTTGCGCCTCGTTCACATCCAGCCCGCCGAACTTCGCCTTGCAGGCGTAAATGGTGTGCTTCGAAACGCCCATCTCCCGCCCTATGTCCTCGGCCGTGCGCCCCGCTTCCAGTTGCTTCAACGCCCCGATGATCTCCGCCTCGCTGTGCTTTCCCTTCGCCATCACACTCCTCCTCGTCCTGCAGAATCATATACACTTTCCTGCGGATTGAGGGGAGCAGGTCACCAGGACCTTTAGTCGTTCGCCGCCATTTCCCCGTCGAACCGACGGGGCATCATGACTGCACTAGTCGGCAGCACGGTAACCGATCTTTTACTGGTATATGGAATATCGAGATTTGTGGCTTTCAGGCTGGGCTACGTTCACGCCAAGGTGCAGGTGCAGCTTGGCGAATATCGACCGAACACCTTTGATCGCGTAAACCAAATAGCGACCAAGCCTTTGTTGCTTCTGTTGTTGATTTCCTCGCTAGCATCGCTGTTGATCTCGGCTTTAATGATACTCCGTTCGCGGAATCGAACTGGCTCATCTCTGTTCACCGGAAGCACTCCCCGTTTAAGCCGGAAAATCGGACGAGTCTCGCAGTTTGTCCCATTAGGAAGATATTGAGCACCAACCGGATTGACTGGGTTCAACCTCACGGATATGCTTCGATGTCTCGATGAGAAAATCAGGTTTAGCGCTCTTTTTGCTTGGGGCTTCGCTGCTAGGGCTATCTTTCGCCATCCGGGCGCAAGATTTGCCAGAAACCCCGTACGATGAGTCTCAGATAGTGGCGTGCGGACACCCCCCACGACTCTTAACTCAGGTGCTGAATTCTATTCAAGGAATGCGACCGACTCAGAAATCGACTTCCCCGCTGCAATTTGGTTCTCCCTCCGGAGATGGTGAAATCTGCATCGAGGACAAAGAACGGTCGAACCAACCCAATCTGATTAACCCTACCATCCCCGCCGTTCCGCTTCGGTGCTAGAAACCTAGCATCCTGACTAGTCTCGCCAGCAAGTGTTGCTATACCCGGTTCGGGTGCAGATGTTCGGTCAGACGACCCGGACAACCAGCGTCGTTTCATTTTCCACGAGTAGACGCGACGCCCTAGAAAGGGGATGCGGGTAACTATATGGACGAGAGAAGACAAAAGCGGATTGAGATGGCTGTCGCTTGGGTGGGCTATTCCGTAATCCTTTTGGGTCTGATTGTTCTACTACTCGTAAGTCTACTGCGTTTCTAGGCCGAGGGTATCGCAAGTTTAACGACGCCCCAAGCCCTCTCTCAAGTACGTACTCTACCCCCAGCTTGCCATCGAAATCCCACTCGTGTCGGGCCGATCTGCACCACACGTTCCAAACAGTTTCAGTCGTAGGACGTTGTTATATGGACGCTATTGACGGTGGCTAACAAATCATCTATACATCTCGGTACGAGTAATATCTGGCTTTAATTACTCGTTCCCGCCTAGCTTCCAGTGAGAGCCAATCTGGAGGAGTTCCCATGAAAAGAATATCGACGCTCTTTGAGATCATCTTATCCGCAGCTCTGTTGACCTTCGGGCTATATGCGTTGCTGGAAGGAAACGCGAATAAATCGGGCAGTGCCGATGCCATGCTGATCTTGGGCGCAGCATGTTTTACGCTGGGCGCGACGATTCTCGTCTCCGCATTCAGGTCCATCCTTTGGCACCGGCACATGCTGCGACATTCAGTGGATAACCACCATTTGAGCGGTGCTGCTCATAAACGGTAGCCTCTATAGCGGAATCAGGGGCATGAATTGAGTTTCGACTCATTGAAACTTCTTCAGTATCTGGATACCCTGCTAGGTCCGGCCACGGGAATGCTCGCCCCAATTAACCGCACGATCTAGGAACTCCATGCCCAGGCAAAAGCGATCTCCCGCGCTTGGCAAACAATAAACCACTCTTCCGACTTGCGGAAACTCCCCGCTTAAAGGAGTAACAATCGACTCTTCACCAGGCCGCCAGGGCCGTTTACTGAGCACTCGCGCACCATGTGGGCTGATATTTTCCGTAAACGTGCGCTCAGGCCTGCGGGGGTCTTCCAGGGGTCCGAGATACACAGGAACTGAACTAGGCAGACGTTTCTCAATCCTGCCATCGAAAAGCCGTGTGTTAGGTTTCCTGGGCTGGACAGGATCGTTCATCACTTACTCACTCGCGGGGAGGAAGCCTCCCCAGCAGCGTTTTTTCAAGACAAGAAATAGGTTCCCATAACCTATCGAGTAGTCAATCGGCGAAAGCCCCTAATTCCTATGCGGGTATTTTCAGTAAATCCCCGAGGACTCCGGTGTCGGTCTGTATGGCCTGCGATGTGGCAATCACTTGAAGATCGTTCCCAGACCCGTGATAGGCTGTGCAGCACTCGAACGACTTACGGTCCCCATTGAGGAGGTGTTTTTCAGTGCGCACCGAGCTTCCGCGTGCCCGGCGGTTTTCGTTCGTAGCTACCGCTGAACTAACCGATCTCCAGTCAGAAACCAGCATTCACGCGCGAACCAATGATCTGAGTCTGTATGGCTGCCGCGTGGAGACACACAAACCGCTTCCGGCGGGAGCAAAGGTAAGAATTAGAATTGCCCACCGCAGCGCCAGCTTCCTTGCTGTCGGACGGGTCTCTTACGCCAACACCGAAGGACGAATGGGGATTGTCTTTACGCGAATCGACCCGAAAGCTCAGCTAATTTTGGAGAAGTGGATTGAGGACATACGGCATAAGTGAGATTTCGGGACAGCCTCGGGGGAGGGCCTCTGTTATTCCCTTCCCCCGAAATCGCTGTACACGTACAGTCCGAGAGCACACACTCCAATCGACCCAGTGACACGCCACCACCGACCAGACTCGCGTGGGGCATTCTGACGGTCTAAGTGCCAAACACTATCCTTGTCTTGCCACGCTCGTCTCCGCGGCTACGAGGCTTGCCATGCCCGAAAAATTGTATTGGGCGGCACGATGTAAGAGTTGCAGCGGAATGGTCGGATATCGAGACGTGAGATGCCTACTGGATGCACAAGGAGTGAACGTCGAAGAAAAACTTCCCGAAGGAACAACCAGTCGGCGCTGCGGTCACTGCGGGACAGTCGGCGAGTTCGACTTGCGCCAGCTTAGACCGACCCCTGTAAAGTTTCTTTTTCTGAAAGTGCCGTAGAATTCAAAAAGTAGGCTGTCCGGTTTGCGGCGGTCATCCTGTGCGGCAAATGAACGTAAATTCCTCAGCAGAAGCCAAGGGGGGCAATGCCGCCGTCATCCCACTTTACGCTGATTCATTCCTGTCCGTCGTGTGCTGCGTGAACTCTCGTCACCGTGTCCGGTTGTTCCCGTCGGTTCTTCACGTAATCGCCCACCCCAGGAGTTTCGCCACCCACGTATGGCATAAGTTCGCTCCGGGTATTGGGAAAGGGCCACGGCAACGCCCCGCACAAAATTGCAGTTACCGTGGCCTCAGGGGTTGCTTCGAGCAAAAACACACACCAACACGGTCTGCATGGGTCAAGGGGAAAGTCGCGGCAGCCTGCTGTCAAAATCCGATAGGCGGATACCGCCGTCACTACTCCGCCGATTATTTCTTGATCCGAATAACTCCCACCGCAACCGATCTTTGCTCCCGCTCCGGTAACTTCAAACGCGCCTCTTCCGCCGCTGCTTTCGTCTTGAACGGCTTCGACTGCGGCGTGATCTGACCATCGACGTACTTGAATAAAAGCCATCGCTCGATAATTTTCGGCATTTCGGTTTTATAGCATGTCAGTGCAAGGACGCCCAGCCAATAGGCAACCGTGCCGACGCCCATGCGACTACGCTGCCGTACTATTACCCACATCTCCGGTTACCGCTGCCGGTTCAGACGATCAACGCAACACTTGCCTGCAGTTTATCCGCAGGCGTCTGGAATCCTAAGGTTTTTCTTGGACGCTGATTCAAGCGCAGCGAGACCTGGTCGAGCTGCGCTTGAGTGATGGGAGCCAGGTCCGTTCCTCGCGGGAAGTATTGTCGCAGCAGCAGATTCGTATTTTCATTTGTTCCACGCTGCCAGGGACTCTGCGGATCGCAGAAGTAAACCTGCACATCCGTCGCGACTGTGAACTCTTTGTGTTTGGCCATCTCCAGTCCGCGGTCCCAGGTCAGGGAGAGACGCAGGGTCGCCGGAAGTTGACGGACATGCTCACTCAACGCAGCAACCACTGCCTCCGTTTCTTTGCTCGGCACTTTAACCAGCATGAGGAAACGGGAATGCCGCTCCACTAAGGTCGCAACGTAACTGTTCTTGCCACCGGCCAGCAGATCTCCTTCCCAATGACCGGGAATCGCGCGGTCTTCCGCTTCTGCAGGTCGTTCACGGATGGAAATCGCATCAACGATCTGTCCCCGTGAATGTCCATGCTCGCTGGCATGCCGCGAGCGGCGCATGCGTCGCTTCGTGCGCAGATAGTCCATCAGCTCTTTTTTCAGCGCTCCACGCGCTTGAATGAACAGGCTGCGGTAGATGGTCTCGTGGGACACGCGCATGCTCTCGTTGTGGGGATACTGAGCCTTCAACCAACCGGCAATCTGCTCGGGCGACCAGTCCAGCATCAGTTTACTCGCAACGACGTCGCGCAACTCGCTGTTCACGGCAAGCAGACAGCGTTTCGGCCGCAATGCGGCGTTCCATGCTTGCTGATCCGCCTCATAGGCGCGATAGGCAGGTCGGCCACCATGGCGCGCGACCTCCCGGCTCACCGTCGACGCGGCTCGATGAAGACGGCCAGCGATCTCACGCAGCGATGAACCGGAAGCCATCCCTCGCGAAATGTCTTCTCGCTCAGCGAACGTGAGGGCTAGCCGAGAGCGGCGACGAGCAAGAGGAGGGATGCCGCCGCGAGGGAGCAGTACGGCGCGAATCGTGTTATGACACTTGCCGTAGGCTCGCCCGATCTCATGCAGCGTCTCCCCGGCCTTCCATCGACTCCAAATCTCACGCTTATCGATCGCAGAAAGCCCCAACCTCCCTGATCTCATGGCAACACCACCTTCCCACCGCAGATTTACATCAGATGGTGTTGCATCGACCTGTCGAATGCACCGCGTTAAACAGGACTTAGGAGGGAAAAAGAGGGTCTTGCGAGCAATTTCATCGTCATTACCCAGACTTGACACCTCCTACCAATAGTTATCTACTCACCGTCTCGTGACTCCTCAGTTTAATCGTGCCTTCAACGAAGAAATGGCAGGCCGATTCTCTCGATGGCTCGTTGCTCTGAATTACTCGAAGTGCACCCTCGATCAATATCCGAGAACAGTGCGCAGGTTTTCAGCTTTTCTATACCCCAAAAAAGTGTTGAAAGTGACTCATCTCGATGTTCAAGAATTCTTAGCACAATCTGCCGCCAAAGGACAAACTCCCAGGCTAATTCGGCAACAACTCTACGCCCTGCGGGTTTTCTTTGACTTCCTCAACCTAGGTGGCCTTATCAAGTGGGTGCCGCCACGAATGGTTAAAATGCGGCCTATGCGGAGACATATCCCCGAAGTGCTAACGCAGGATCAACTCCATAGAGTTCTGGGAGCCGCTTGTTCCAAGCACGAGCGAGCTTTGGTTGAACTCTTTTATGGCACTGGCTGTCGCACGGGGGAACTGCGCACGATGCGAATCGAGAATGTAGATTTCGACCACCGCCGGATTCGCGTGACTGGAAAGACGGGAACTCGTGTACTTATGTTTACCGCAACAGCGGCGAAGGCACTTAGAATTTATCTTGGTGACAGAAAGTCCGGTTTTGTGTTCGTGGAACAAAAACCTCCACAAAAGGTTCGCCCTCAGCGTAGTCCGAAGGGCGAATGGCACTGTCGCTGGAAAATCTATGACGACGCGGGTAGCTGTGTGCTCACAAAGTCTGGATTTATCTGCAGACGAAAGGCCATGAGTTACCGCCAAGCTGTGGCCCATTTCTCCGCGCTTGCGAAAGATGACAGATTGCTTCGACCCCTTGGCTTGCGTCCGTTGGGCCATTCTACGATCCAGAAGGCTATTCACAGAATTGGAGTGCGAGTGGGAATCAAAATAAATCCCTATTCCTTCAGGCATACGTTTGCGACGCACCTGCTCGACAACGGGGCGGACCTGCGCGTCATCCAAGAATTGTTGGGACACCGCTCGATCAGAAGCACAGAAGTGTACACTCATGTCAGTAAGAAACAGCTTCAACGAACATTTGATCAGTGCCACCCTCGAAAGTAATCGGTCTGCGAGCTTTGAGAGACACTCATGGGACGCACGAACAAGCGCAAACCTAGAAAGTCGGACTTCTTCCCTCCCTGGTTTCTTGACAAATCCACGATGAGGAAAATTGAGGCGCTACTACCGTATTTCTATCACAAGAGACTGCGGTTCTACTTCGACCGGTACGGGTGCATTCGATGCAGCCGCAAGAAAGTCATTTACTCGTGCAGCGGCCTTTGCTTGCATTGCAAAGGAGTTATTGACGAGCGGCTCAGGCGATCCGACAGAAAGTTAAAACGAGAGTACGCGGTCGGTCCAGAGATTCCTTCCGCACGTTTCCTGAAGCGACTAACAACGGCTCGGGAATTACTCAAGGAGTTCAGGACATCGATGCAAGCGACCGAATCCAGAATTATTCGGCGGAAGAGACTTATTTGAGCCGACTCTAGTCTCTTAGACCCTTCCCCTCAAATCAGCCAGCAACCGTCGCGCACTTTCCCTCCCACTAAGAAAGCGCTTTGCTGGTGCGGCCTTCTTACCTCCATAAAGCTTTTTCATATCCTTGTCCACTTGCCGGAGTCGGTCGTTGATTAGAGGCGAACACGAAATGCACAGACCGCTACAGCAATACAAAACCTTCTTTCGTTTGCAGTAAATACAGCCGTAACGGTCAAAATAAAGCCGGAATCTCTGGTGGTACAAAGCTGGCAACAACCGCTGGAATTGTTTGAAGACGTCCATGGGGACAAACCACGGGGGAAAGATGCCATTTTGAACATCGCGTTGTGGGCTAAGTCGCGGCACGGCGCACCTCACGCTCTTGGGTGATATCGGCGAAAGGTCTGGTCCACCAACTCCCTACTTACGTGGGTATAAATCTGCGTGCAGCGAATGTCCCGGTGCCCCATCAGCTGTTGGATGACCCGGATATCAGCGCCTTTGTCCAGGAAATGAGTCGCGAATGAGTGGCGTAGGCAGTACGGGAAGACTTTCAAGCCGACCCGGATGCCAACTTTGCGGACAGTTCTATCAATTAAAGCCAAGCTTATTGGGTGCACGCCTTGAGGCCGATGTATCCGATCACCACTGGCAAGTTGGGCAAAGTGAATTACAGCTTGCAGATAAGTTAAATTCTCGCTTGCTTTGACGAAGCCACCGCGGAATCCAGTAACTTTGCCGTTTTCATCAAAGATGCGCCAACGACAACGCCACGCACCAGACTTTGTTTGAACTGGCAGAATCTGTTGGAGATCTCTGTTTTCAACGAAGAGATAGCCATTCCTTCTCCCTCCAATATACCTGCGGAGACTGTGGAGAACACGCGAAGTGAAATTCACAAAACGGTCTCCGACCTTGCCTCGTACCCGGATTCGACGCCGCACGAAATCAATGTCCTCGATGCGCATTGAGCGCAGTTCACCAGCACGACATCCGGTGCCGTACAACGTTTCCAGGACGGCGCGCTCAAATCTAGTTCGCGTACCCGCAAACAGTCTGTTGACCTGTTCTCGGGTCAGCACCCGAGGAACTCTTGGCTCCAGTTGTCGGGGTCGAATCATCCGTGGAGGGGTCCACGCAATCAACCCGCCGAGGTTCAGGAAATCGAAAAATATCCGCAGAGAATACAAAAGAGATCGAAGAGTTCGTGCAGACCGACCGAGTTTTGCCCGGTCAGCAATGAACTCCTGGACATCAAAATGAGTGGACTTCGTCAGAGGCTTGTTGCGCAGAAACTTTGCGTATTCCTGAACGGCAAGAGAATACTGACTCCGGGTGCTGACAGCATATTTCTGTGCTACGAGCCATTTAGCGTAGCGACTTGCGAGGTCAAGATTCAGTTCGCACGGCCGACTCATGCTGGCGGGGGAGTAGACAACTGTGTCGTGGGTAAGTCAACTGGCTTAGCTGTGCAAATTGGTGAATAACAGCTAACGCTGCAGTTCCGCTTCAATCTGCTCTATGCTTTCGTCGAATAGGTGGAAACCGGCCGCAAATTCCTCACTCGCCTCTACTTCGAACAACTGAAGTATGGCGAAATCATTGTTTGCGGTGTCGGTGGTCATCAGGAAATGGTGACCTGCGCTTTGGATAGAGTATTCCGCTAGACTGTGCAGCGCACGCCGCTGTCGAAACAACGCAACAAGCATCTGCAGACCACGCTGATCGAGGCGGCCAAGATGGCGCCGCGCTACAGTCCGACGCTGGCGTTGCTCTACGACCGCGAGAAGCTGAGAGGGAATGCCAACCGCGCGACGCTGGCCGTGGCGCGAAAGTTGGTGGCCTATCTGATAGCCGTAGATCGCGGCCAGACACATTTCCTCGTGATGGACCGCGAGACCTGTGCTGCCTAGAGCAGCAAAGTTTCTTCAGCGCGAGCCTGCCAGGTCTCGCCGTTAAGCCGACTGGGCGAAGGAGCGAAAGCTCCGGATGCTCTCGTTGATTAGTTTCGAGACTGGCACGAGAACACAAACTCAATCTTGCTGGGCAACCGGAAAAGCTGCGCCAGCCAATGGAAGTCTGGTTCTATCTCGAATAGGAACCACGGCTGAGAAGCCAACACACGCCGCGAAGAATCACAAGGAATTTACACCCGCGCCCCTCCGTGGCGCGTCGGGAGAGCTCTTGCCCTCTTGACAAAGACCTATCATGGAAGACGGCTAACCGGATAAGCGGCTACTAGTACCCGCCCACCTGCTGACTATTTTTGGGATTTATTACAGCGCGGCATTTGCAAGGAAAAGGCCCTCGGGGTGGGTGGGGACAGCTCCCTGCCGAGTGCTGAGGTGTCTGGCAAATACAGTTTAGCTGAAAGACGGCTCTGGGACGCTGGCTATCCGCGATGGGTGAGCCTCTTAATCATTGTTGCGAAACGTGTCTGGTCTTCACCCCGGACAGTCTTGAATTGCAGGCCGAGTCCACTCCCGGCCAAAACATATCGCACGGTGGCAGTGGTGGTAATCTGGCCGTCTTCCACAAGAAAATTGAGATCGACCCTCGCATCGACGGGACATACTTTCGATGTCTGAAGAAAGAGACCACCCACACTCAGGTCTTTGACTCGCGAAGTATCCTCAACCCGCCCGCACCTCCAGATGGCCCACACGCCCTCCGGCGTTTCGACTCGCTTGTGACGCCTGCTTGAATGAAGAACTTGCTTTTTCAAGTTGCGCTCGTTAGTGCCTCTGGCTGACGACCGTATGGCCTAGAAATACGAAATAACTAAGTCGGTTCTTCAGGAACGCAATGCACCATTACCTCCGAGAATGACTGGGCTTAAGTCCTTGCGCAAGTATTTCATCAATACTAGGTGCCCTGAATGACAAAGCGCGAGGGCGAGGGGTGGCCACCGACCGGTTCTTTGTCAAATTTGGAGATCGCTTAATGTTGCGGTGGATTACAGCGTGGGATTTGTGAGGGAAAGGCGGCGGGGGTGGGAGGAAGCGCCCGGTGGGATGCGAGGTGTGCGTATTTCAAGGTCGCTAACAAGTCTGCACGAAGCCGTTTCACTTCGGAGCTCAGCGTTCCGATCTCAAGCCTTAGCGTCTGAATGCCCTGTTCGTGTGCCACCGACAGTTGGCCAATCGCCACATTGTGATCTTGCATGTGAGCCTCCGATCACTTCTTTACGCTGTTTGTGTGGTCTCCATGTTGAAACGACGTGAATTTGGCTTGCCAACAGGGTGGCGCAGGCCGATTGACGCCGACAATCGAAAGTTGCAGGATGGGGCCGGAGGTCGGTCATGCCACAAGTACAAATGAAACAATCTTTCATCCCCATGACTATTTCCTGCGATTCACTGCCTGCAACAACAGATCGTACACATGCAGGCCCGGACCGGATTCTGGCAAATGGCGCATCAATCGGTTAAGTGCGTAAGGTGCGAGAAGTATTTTGACGTGATGATTCCCGACGCCATCATTGCCGGGCCGTTCCTCCCTTTAAGCGTCTCCCAGACGAAATGAATTTGGACTACCTGTAGAATTGCCGTGCTACAGTCGAAGTAACCCCAAATCTCGAATGGTTGGAAAGCCCGGTGCAAGCTGGGCTTTTTCTTTTGAGTTCCGCGAATCAAAAAAGAAGGGACGCCTCTAGTGAAGAGTGTCCCGGTCAAGTCACACAAGATTAACCTATCCAACCTTTCTTTGAGAGCTAGTATCCTAAGTATGTATACGCGCACCGTCCAGCTTGCTACTGGCGCACCAACGGACTCCGACTTCAGGAAGCGACGTCACTGACGAAGCGATCTTTTTCCCTGGTGCCTCCCAGCAGCAATCTGGGGTGAAAGGCACAACTCAACAGGCCCATAAAGGCCTGTTCGGCTCGAATGAGCCGAGCAGGTGAAGGATGCACGGCTACAGCACAGACTCCGACGAACGGAGGGTGGTCCCTCTTTTCCTGGCGCTCTTAGCGATTTCTTTGGCGTGGTTCTCGTCTAAAATTCTCGTGGTGATTCACCTCTCCCTCCCCTGGTGGGTGGATGCTCCTTCACTCATGGCTTTCTATGGGGTACTCTACACGCTTTTCGATAGGTATCTATGGCGGAGCGAGCTCGTGTGCAAATTGGGACTGGTCAAAATCCCGAATCTCGCTGGATGCTGGCGAGGTTACCTGATTTCTTCCTTTGACGGCCACGCAAAGCGCCACAACCTGGTGATCAATATCTTTCAGACATGGACTCAACTCGCCGTATTCCTCGCCACGGCCACCTCCATCTCGCGCAGCTGCGCAGCGGTGATTCACATTGGTGACCCGGAAGGCGTTTCGTTGATCTACCAATACCAGAATCAGCCGCTAGCAGACGCGACGAGAACGATGCACATGCACTACGGCACTGCGATGCTTAGAGTCTCTAACGGCGGCTGTCTGGTCGGAGATTATTATTCGGGGCGCGACCGGCGGACCTTCGGTCGCATGTGCTGCCGCAGACAGTTGGGTGGCTCCAAGAGGGACTCAGGAATCAAGAACGAGACGCGTCATCCATGCTAACATCTACATAGTTAAAGGTTATTTCTGGAACCAGCCGAAATGCAATCGGCAGGTCGTGGGTTCAACTCCCACTCTCGTACTGCTGTTAACTGGATTATTTCCTTGGATGGGCATCGTCGCCCGTTTGCTGCCCCATAACTTGAGAGTGGTAGCCTTAATCGGGGTTGTTCTTTGGCTGCTTGCATTTTTCATGTTGCGGTACGTATTCGTGCCAGGACCCACTTGTCCGGTTAGCGCGGTGCATTCGACAGATCGATTGCCTGGGCCAAAGCAATTGCCCCTTCGCCGACTGGGAGATTAGGTGCGCCGCGATATTCTTCTTCGCCCGGTAGAATTGTTGAGCGTGTCGGTGATAACTTCAGCTGCGCGCACAATATCATGAACTCGAATTACGCTTTCAGATGTGCTTCCCTGATTGTAGGGGCGGTCAACAAGGAGCACACGGCAAACTGGCGAGAGCAAGAGAGCAGTAGACAAACGATCTTCGATGAACCAATTCGCTGAGAGCTGCGCCGCGAAATGTGGCTTTTCCACCTTGCGCGCGAAAATGACTGAGTCGAACGGTATTTCATTCCTGGTCAGCCAATCGGTTGTATCGCGATCAATTTCGCGATACCAAAACCGATCGGTAACGATATGAATCTCGCAACCCGCTGCCCGAAGTCTTAGCAGAGCTTCGCGACTGCCGGGCAACACGGGGAGTGACCGAAAAAACTCATCGGTTTCAAAGAATTTCTGCAACTGATCGCGGCGGATTGGAGTACACATGTCAAAGTTCTCTGAAACGATGTCTGCGGCGGCGAGCGATAAGCCGTCCTTACGGTGAGAAAACAGCAGAAGTTGCTGGACTATGTCCCCGATAACTCCATCGAGATCGCATGCTACTACTGACGCCTTCCCAACTTTCACAAGTTTGGGCTTCTTGTCCACAATGATCCTAGATTCTACCTTTTTCTTGAGACACCAGCGCAGAGTCAGAGCCGCTCAGTCCGAGCGAGAAAAGACAAGTCCTCTAGGATCAAGATGTCCGGTTAGCCGACTCATAAGGACTTGAGAAGCCTGTAGGAGCTGGTGACAGACTCGCGGAGTCTTGGTGGACAAGAGAATCTCTGGAAACTGTGTAACCTTGGCGGGGATAACGACTCTCACAGCTGTCGGGCTGCGGTGCCAGCCTCCCTCGGCGAGCAAGGAGACCCACGGAATGCTTTTCCGTCGAAAGCCAGAGTTGATCTACGCCGACGTTACTCCAAAGTCTGTCTACCAAAACCGCCGCGCATTCCTAAAAGGGGCGGGGTTAGCCGGAGCTGCCATGCTTGCGGGCCGCGGCTTGTGGGAACTCTCGTTTCCGCCCTCACGCGTTTTTGCCGGCACAAAACTAAGCGGTCTCACGAAGAGTCCGTTCAGCACCACGGAGAAACAGAACACCTACGACGACGTGACGCACTACAACAATTATTACGAGTTCGGAGTGGACAAAACCGAGCCGGCGAAAAACGCCCAAAGCCTGAAAACGTATCCCTGGGTTGTTTCGATCGAAGGCGAAGTGAAAAAACCCCGCCAGCTCAGCATCGACGAAATTCTGAAACTGGCTCCCCTCGAAGAGCGCATCTGTCGTCACCGTTGCGTGGAGGCTTGGTCCATCGTTGTGCCGTGGATTGGCTATTCCTTCAGCGCCCTCGCCAAACTGGTCGAGCCTACAGAACAAGCGAAATATGTGGCGTTCGAGTGCTTCTATGACCGCAGGCAGATGCCCTTGGCAACGTACGCCGGAATTGATTTTCCTTACGTAGAGGGCCTGCGCATGGACGAGGCCATGAACCCGCTCACGCTGCTTTGGGTTGGCATGTATGGAGAAACTCTGCCGAATCAGGACGGCGCGCCGGTGCGCCTGGTGATCCCCTGGAAATACGGTTTCAAAAGTGCCAAGTCGCTGGTGAAGATCCGTTTTGAAAAAGAGCAGCCGCCCTCGACCTGGAATCGCCTTGCTCCGGATGAATATGGCTTCTACGCGAATGTGAACCCCAACGTGGATCACCCGCGCTGGAGCCAGGCGAAGGAGCGGCGTCTCGGAGATTTTTTCAAGCGCGACACCCTGATGTTTAACGGTTACTCGGATCAGGTGGCCAGCCTTTACGCCGGGATGGATCTTAAGAAATACCACTAACCTCTCGAGCATTCATGCAAAAACTGCTGACCAGCAAGTGGACCAAAGCCTTCGTATTCCTTATTTGCCTGTCGCCGCTCGCGTCGCTTGTCTGGCGCGGGCTGCACAACGGGTTGACTGCCAACCCGATTGAATTCATCACCCACGCAACAGGCGATTGGACGCTGCGCTTTGTTTTATTCTCGCTCTGCGTCACGCCGTTCCGGAAACTCCTGGATCTGCCGGATTTGATCCGCTTCCGTCGCATGCTGGGACTCTTCACTTTTTTCTACGGCTGCCTGCACTTCACCACGTACATCTGGCTCGATAAATTCTTCGACCTGAAGGAAGTTTGGAAGGACATCTCTAAGCGGCCTTATATCACAGTCGGATTTCTTGCGTTCGTGCTGCTAATTCCGTTGGCGATTACGTCCACCGGAGGATGGATTCGGCGTCTCGGCGGCCGCCGCTGGCAGTTATTGCACCG
Organism: Candidatus Acidiferrum sp.; assembly: GCA_035693545.1. Lineage (GTDB taxonomy): Bacteria > Acidobacteriota > Terriglobia > Acidiferrales > UBA7541 > Acidiferrum. Next base: position 221,155 of record DASSGJ010000055.1, on the reverse strand, counting down.
TGCGATTTACATCAGCGCCACAGCCGGAGTAATTCACTATTACTGGTTGGTGAAATCGGCCGTTATAAGGCCGCTGGCGTATGGCGCAATTGTTGCGGTGCTGTTGTTGTGGAGACTGGTGGACAGATTCCGCCCACATTTCGGCGCGTCGCGGAATACTTCGCCCAAATCCCATCCGCAAAAACTTCAGGCCTGAGCTAGCTCGCCCGACCGGCAGCCGATGATCTTGAACTGGTTTTGCGTCGGATATCAAGGTGCATATTGGGTGAAGACGGAGTCGCGAGAAGCTTTCGCGTGGCAGGGAGCGCAGGTTTTGAGTGCCGCCTCGGTACCCGGTTTACCGTCTTTGTCGAAGTGTGCGTATCCCCACCCGCCCGTCGTGGCGTATTTTTTTGAATCTTTGATCATGAACTGAACGTTGATGGGTGGTTCGCCAGCAACGGAATTTTTATTGATAAACCGAGCATGTTCCTGCTAGCAAATGGCGAACTTACTCCACTCCAAGTGCACAATACGCGCCACTGTCTCTATGTACAGTTGATTTTGCGAGGAGAGAGGTCAAACTAAAATCCTGTTGGTGTCATCTCCTCACCAGGGCGGCCAGCGGAGCACGGAGCACCCCGCTGGCCTTTTTCATTCCCACGAAATACGCCGCGCCGCTTGCAAGCAGAACACCCAAAAGGAGCGGGCCAAATCGAAGAAGGGCAGCACACGTCAGTGCCGCGCAAGACACTTCAGGCAGTACTCGAGACATACCGGCGGCCCGGGCCGACCCTTTCCATCTAAAAATCCCTGCCTGGGGACGATGACACATTCTTGATTGCAGGGCATGCCTTTGTGATGGTCACAGTCAAGCGTGCATTCACACTTCTTCCCGGTCATTTGCTCTTTGTTACCCATCGTGGCGCAGGGAATCTATGGCCGCGCAAACAACTCCGCTGTGATGGGCGTCACAATGGCCTGCTAGTTGGCCATGCAATCTCATCGTCCTAGGCTTAGATGACATGCCTCTGAGAGGCAAGATTCCAGTGATCTTCGCCGGCATTTTGGTAGAGGAGTCTACGCACAGGTACCGGGATCTCGTGCTCTTATCTGCGGGCTCAGACGGTCGATGCAACACCATCTAATATAAAGCTGATTTTAAAGGTGGTGTTTATGAGGCTAGGGCGACGGTTTGGGTTTTCGGCGGAGCAGAAGGTCGACGTGTGGCGTCGTTGGAAGGCAGGGCAGGGGGACTGGAGATGGCGAAACACAAGGCTTTTACGGTGGCCACGGATGTGAAAGTCTACTTCTGTGATCCGCAGAGTCCCTGGCAACGCGGCTCAAACGAAAGCACAAACGGGCTCTTACGACAATACTTCCCGAAGAACGCAGACCTAACCGACTATTCCCAGTCGGATCTGAACAAAGTGGCGCTGCGCTTAAATCAACGCCCACGACAAGGTTTTCAGACGCCTGCGAGTAAACTCCAAGCAAGTGTTGCGTCGACCCATTGAGACCACCCGACTTACCAGGAGCTAGTAAAAACCCGCATGGCGTCAGGCTGCCAACAACGTTTGTGAACAACAAACAGATCCTTGCCCAAGTCGGTGCCGCCAATCGAAGTGGCTCGGGAACAATATCCGTTACTGTGTCTAACCCAATGCCGGGCGGAGGGACTTCCACGCCGCCTCTGTCTTCGTGAGCTCGTCACCACCATCGCCAATGGGCGTAGGAGTGCTCGCGTTGGTGTCAATTGCTGCGGATGGTTCACCAGGGAACGGCTCGAGTTACACGCCGCCTGCCATCAGCGCAGATGGCCGCTATGTAGCTTTTCAATCCGATTCCAGTAATCTGGTGGCAGGTCCGGCGAGCGGTTTTACGGACATCTATGTCCGCGACACCTGCCTGGGAGCCTCCGGCTGCACTCCAGCAACGGTACGCGTATCGGTTGCCAACGATGGCTCCCTCCCCAACGGCAATAGCCGTTCGCCCGCAATCAGTGCAAATGGACGCTATGTCGCCTTCGATTCGAGCGCTACGAATCTGTTCGCTGGAAGTCAACAGACGAATGGTGCCGCAGATGTTTTTGTTCGAGACACCTGCATTGCGGGCCCAGTTGGCTGCACCCCGACCACGATTCTCGTATCCGTCGCGAGCGACGCCACTCAGGCTAACGACGACTCGCGCACGGCTGCGATCAGTGCCGGCGGACGTTTTGTTGCTTTCAGCTCAGTCGCAACTAACTTGGTTCCCAACGACACGAACGGAGTTTCTGACGTTTTCGTAAGGGATACGTGTGTGGGATCGAGCAATTGTACCTCCAGCACCGCGCGCGTTTCGGTAGCGAGCGATGGAAGCCAGGCCAATGGTCCGAGCGCTTACGTTTCAATGAGTTCGGATGCTCGGTACTTGTCGTTCCGAACTGGAGCGACCAACCTTGTCGCCAACAGCACGAATCCCCAAGTCATGCTGCACGATGGCTGCTTTGGGGCGCCCTCGGGCTGTACTCCGAGTAACTCGAGTCTTTTCGTTGGCTATGCAGGTGATCCAGTCAACGGCTCTGTTAATAATCTCTGGATTTTGACAACGAGCGGCCGCTTCTCGGGATTTGGGGCTGTGGCGAAGAACCTTGTTCCAGGAGACATCGGCCAGAATGTAGGTGCCTTCATCTATGATGACTGCATTGGAGCGCCGGCCGGGTGCATTCCACACACCGATCCTGTTTCGTTAACCTTTGGCGGGGGACCGGCTGACAATGGCAGCGGAGCTGCGGCATCAAATGAAAATGGGAGTTATGTGGTCTTTATTTCTATAGCGGACACCTTGTTGCCTTATGCTTATCGCTCCAGTGCTGCGTACGTAAGGGCCACCTGCGCGAATGGCCCCAGCGATTGTGTCCCGACTACCTACCTCCTATCGGTCGACGCTTCCGCTGGTATCCAGGCGAACAGCTCATATTCTGACTATCCAGCAATCACGCCTGACGGCCGCTACGCGGTTTTCATTTCGAACGCTGCAAACTGGCCGGGAAGTCTGCAATCCAACGGCAACAATCAAGTCTGGCTCGCTCGCGTCTACTAGCCAATTCGGTGAGGGTAGATCGCAGATAGGGCTAGCGTCTCATGTTAAACCGTTGTCCTTTGTGAATCCTACTAACGCGGCGCCTAGGAGGTCACTCAATCAGTGACGCGATACGGTCACTCTTGATGCACTTTAGTGTGCAAATGAGCTAATTCGGTGCAACTGAGAGCTTCTTAAGTTCTTCAATACAAATGAAAGCCACGATAGCCGGGGCACGGATGAATTTTCCCACTCGCTTCGGCGTGGAATTCAGTATTATCGGAGTCTATGGGACGAGTCACTCCGTTGGATGTGGAGGCAGCAAAACAAGATCTGAGGCTCCGGACGTTGGAGCCGATTGGTTACGACTTTGGCCGCCTCGTATATTTGTCATCTCTAAGAGATTTCAATACAGGCGATTACCATCACCTAGGTCTGGCCCATTCCTTCTCAGAGCAAGTGGCTGGCGCCGCTCTCGCGGCCTGCCACCAAGAAGTCTTCTATCGTCTTGCCGCATCTCCATTGAAATCTCTTCTGGCGCAGGTGGAGCACTTTATTCGGTCATGCCCGCATGATTGGGAAAAGACCTTTCACGCCTGGGAAACGCTTGAAGCATATCGCGTGATGATACCATCCGTTTCCAATCAATTGGTCGCCGCGTTATTCAGATCGAACGTTAAGGTTGCGATGGAAGTTTTGAAGTCTCGTGGTGGGGTTCGGGCAGAGAAACCGCCAGGCGCATGGCAACGCCCGTTACCTGGCCAATAATCTCGGCCTCTCTGGGAAACGCAAACATTCGAGTCTTAACTGGAGACAGTGGGTGTGGCAGGAGAAGCAACCTGTCTTCCACCACCTCGCACCACGAGCATGCGTATTCGTTCCGAAGGTCAACAAAATAGATAGGTCGATCGAACTCCGATCTGGCTATTCCATGACGCAGATTTTTGACTTCAGGGTCGATCTCAACGAAGGATCCTGGCCGAATCAGGGGGTAAAGCGTGTAATCTTTCATGCCCACAAAACCGTATGAACGATGCCGCAAGTCAAAGTGCTGCGTAAATTCCAAGGGAATCGTTCCCCAAGATTCAATCACCCGTGGAAGCAAGTTTGTTTTGCCGAGATTCATGCCGGCGTCAAACCGTATCGGAATTTCAAACGAGGCAGGTCGCTCTTCTCCTGAGCCATATTCTGTAATGTGGGTTTTCGCGATCGGCAATTCAGCGTGGTACTTTTTCAACTTCTTCGTGTCAACACCGTAGAGCGCAAGTACATCGGGAAAACTCAGGCCGTAGATACCGGCGAGTGTAAACAGCTTATAGATACTGGGCAGGGCGGTTTTTTCGTTTTCAATTTGTGTCAACCATGGGCCGGAGATCAGGAATTCGGCGTTGCCCTCTGCATCAGCAATGGTTTTGCTGAAAAGCGCGACTTCTCGCGTGGAGATTCCCAATCGGCCGCGAACCTCCTTGAGTCGTGTTCCAGGGTCCATGAAATCTCTTCCTAGCTAGTCGTCGTGGTTAGAGTCGAGTGCCGCACCACGCGACGCTGGCCAATCACTGGATTCTTTCGTTTCAGATAAAGGATACGCCTGTGTCGCGCACTTCCTCATTCCGAGGCGCTGCGAAAGAATGTATTCTGTCAATCTAACGAAACAATTGTAAGTACATTATTGACCTACTGTCGATAATACCGCAGCGCCATCGCTCGAAAAGCGGGCGCGGTCTCCGTTTGGAAATCCTCTCTGCCCTGCACTCGTTGCCTCATTGGTGAAGGAAATGTCTGTTACCTGAATCCCGAGACGAAGCAGCTTGACACCGTAGTTTCTGGTCCAAGGAAATACGAAGTTGAAAATATCCTATGCATGATTCATGCCACTAAACCCTCCGAGGCAAGGCGGCCACACCCAGTTTCACCGCGTCAGTTTTGTCAAGTCGGGTATTGAACACACAGCAGAAATACTCCGCAACGTCGAGTGTATATCCCACAATCCTGGCCGCCTTGAAAGGACCGCGCAACCACACCAACATCAGCAGGGCGTTCGAAACAACGACGAACCACAAATAGTTCACCGTCAGTCTCAGTTCGAAGCTGGGACTGGGTTCAAGCGTGTAGCTGGCCAATTTCAAATGAACGTCCATGAGCTGTGCGACTTGCTTCTGAATTATGCGGAGCCATCTCACCGCAAGCGACCGACGCTCTTTCACGAAGAAACGCTGTATTGCCAACGTTCCGCCACGCACGATGAACTCCATATCATCTATCGCAAAGATCTTCCGTGTGGCCATCGCTTCCAAAGACATAGAATCAAGAACCGCGCGCGCTCGTGAGAAATCCTCAATCGTCACAGGCTGCTCATGCTTGTTTTTGGTCCATTGTAAGAGCAGGCGACCACAGAAGACGAGTATCAACGTCCCAAGAAATACGATTGGCATCAGCCCGATCATGGCCGGAATGTTCTCCTGCCGTGCTCCGAGAGGTGAGCGAACGCCGTCATCGTCTTGTCGACAAGGAGGCCGTAATCTCTGTCAATTGCATTCTCTTCCAGTTGCACGGGATCGGGTTGGACGGACCAAAGACTTGCAGACCAGATAATCAGCGTGATTAGGTAGGTTATCGGGAGTAACTTCCTCAATCCTATCGAAGACTCGTGACCAGGAAGAGATAAGAGAGCCAGATTCATCACATCGAGCCCAACTACTAATGAATAACCGGCCGTTAAACCCAGCAGATTGCGCCCAAATGAAATTCGGTAGCGTCCGAACAGCCACAACATCACGACTAGAAGCACACCCTTGACGTACAGGAGATACCGCCCCAGATCTGCTGTGGCACGAGCTATGGAAACAAATCCACCATGCAACAGGTCGGAAGCCGAGTAGGTAAAGGCGATGACGAACACAACGAGCAACAGTTTCTGTGCGACCCGAGCCACTCCCGGGTTATGGCGAAGGGCTTGCCTAAAGATTTCGAGGATTACCGCATAACTCGCAGCAATCGTCACAAGCTCGGTATGCCAGTAAAATGCTGGGTAGAAATTTGGACTCGCTTTATAACAAAAGACGCGAAGAAGTTCGATCAGGAAGACGCATCCGACATAGGCGTAAAAGAGAGGATATCTTTTTTGGAGCGCTGCCCTCAAACCACGAAAGATAACCGTGGCTTCGAGAGCGATCGCACTCAACCATAGGAGGTTCGTGTCCATAGAGGCCGGGTCGGTTTTGTTGGGGAATATTACCACGGAAGCAAGAGGAAGACGCGGGGCGACTTCCTCTTGCTTGCTTTACCGTTTGTTTAAGCAGCCAGGAAGATGACACTTGACGGCTTGGGCGGGTACGGCGGCACCGGTGCTCCGCCATCTGCCAGCAACGTTGGTTGTGAACCAGCAGAACCACTCCGCTTTGGCGGTGGCGGGTACGGCGGCACCGGTGCTCCGCCATCTGCCAGCAACGCCTTTGTGTAAGTGCCGGAGCGTTGTGAATCCGGTCCCTGCTGGCGTCTTAAGGTTACTGACGATGCCACCAGAGAGATTAATGCAAGCACAGCAAGGCCAAAACTGCTGAGTTTCTGAGAGTACATTGTGTCTCCTAAGACTAGAATCTGGGCTATATGCCCAGTGAGCGCTATAGAAGCACAAAAGACGGAGCACAGCATGTAGGCTGAATTTTTCTTAATGTAATTTGCTTGCTTTGATAATCAGAACATTCGAATGCAAGAACGGTCAGGTCTGATTCGTCAACAAATCCCGAGCGCACTTGATTGCTATAGCAATCAGCCCTCACAACTCCGCATGCCTATTTTCTTCTTCGATCTTGGTCTTTGAGAAACTCCACCTTCCAATATTTGCGTTTTGACGTCGAAGAATTCGGGGCTAGCGGTTGGGCCGCAAGGGCGGCGCATTGTTTCTTGGCTGACACTCCTCTTCCGCTGGGGACCAGAGATTCGTCCTTTTTGTCATTCTGCGAGCTAAACCGACGAGCAATTGCCCGTCACGATCAAGCACCTGGCCAAACAAAGGATCGAACTGTTGTAAGAAATATAGATTTTTTATCAACTCCTCCGAAGGTCCCCTGCATTTTTGCTCCCTGGAAGACTAGGTGGTGGGTGTGGCTCCTCTTTTTCATAAAGCAGATGAGGAACGGGTACTTCGAGCGGACAAGCAAACCCCTCAAGTGTTTCAAGCCTCAGGATCGTTCACCGGTGACCAACGTGGAGTTCTCAGATCCCACACTCATGAGGACCATACCTTCGAGTGCCTAGTCCCTGCTTGGAGTACCGACCAAGAAATCACAAATTTCTTTTTAATGCGCGGCAGAAGATATTTTCTTGGTCGCTGTAGCTCCCTCCGGGAGCGACAAGAAAATAAGCATGCGGAAGGGGCAGCCGGTGTGACTGCGGTACGAAGATGAAAAAGGTCTACTCTAAGCCGATTCTGGAGGACCTCTCTGACATCGCGGCCATTGCCTTAGTTGGAGACCTGTCAAAGCGCATGTTCGCATCACAAATCATGGATGAACTGAACAGACACGTAGTCGTTGCCAGCCGCTCACTGCCCCCCAACCCGGATGGGTGGCTACTGTGGAGGATAAATCCGATGGGCAAAGCGCCGTCGACAAAAAGAGTATGGACTTTCTTGGAAATCGTCATATCTACAACGCTAGTGGTCGCTGGACTCTTGATGTTGCAGGAGGGAATCGCGAACAAGGCGACCGGCGCGGTCGAGATGCTGATTCTGGGTGCGGTCTGCAGCACGCTGGGTGTGATCAGCCTAATCTATGCCATCAGATACCTTCTATGGCACCGACACATGCTGCAAGTAGGTAAGCTCGGTCCTGCCACTTCAAAGTCCGAACACCGATTTACGAGAAATGGCCTGGCATAGCGCTACAGCCTACGAGCCACCTGGATTCGTTAGTTTGCGATTGGTGGTCGCTATCAGTGGTTCATGACCGTGCTTGGCGCACCAAGCAAAAGGACTCTTTTCCAAAATGTACGGCCGTTAATGAAGACACTGCCGCATCGAACGCCAATGTGCGTGCAAGAGCGCCGTGGGGGACCAGCTATGGTGAAGGCCGCAAGTAGTCTTGTGTCAGTATCCGTTAATGTAGTTTTAAATTCGCTCAGGGTTCAGGGCATTGCTTTCCGTGGTCCGTTCCGCACCCCCGGTAAACGCACTGTCTTCGTCGTCGAAAGTTATATCCTTCTGGAGTCCGAACTCGTCGATCTGTTCATGCAAAATACACTAAATCGAGATGGCATCCGAGGGCTTGCCGAGCGTATCCAGGCCATGAACTCGAAGGTCGATCTGCTCACCACACACAATCCGACGGAATGAAACCCTCAACAGACCGCGTTCTGATCGTTGACGACGAACCAGCTGCTCGAAAAATGCTGGGAGTTATGTTGTCGCAAGCGGGAATTGCGAGCCAAGGCGCAAGCAACGTCCAAGCGGCCCTCGACGTTTTGCCAAGTCGATCGTTCAGCGCTGTGATCTCGGATCTACGCATGCCCGGACTCTCCGGGCTTGACCTTCTGGCTGAAGTACAGCGCAAGTATCCCGAATTGGCTTTTCTGGTCGCCACCGGCGTGGATGACGTCCGCGTCGGAGTCCAGGCTATGAGGCAAGGCGCTGACGATTATCTTGTAAAACCTTTTCAGTTAGACATCGTTTTGGCCAGCTTGGAACGTGCCTTCCAGAAGAAAGCTCTTCAGAAGGAATTGGAAAATTACCGGCGCCACTTAGAGGAGATGATCGCCAAGCGCACGCAGCAGCTTCAAACGGCCGTTGCCCAATTGGAACGCAGTTATTCGGCGACCCTGGAAGCACTGGGCAGCGCCATTGACCTCCGGGACGGCCCAACTGCAGGTCACTCACGTAGAGTTTTTTGGTATTCCATGAAAATTGTGCAAGCCACCGGAGGGTTGGAGAAGGATGTCCGGAACCTCGGCATGGGAGCGTGGCTGCACGACATCGGGAAATTAGCCACCCCCGACGCGATTCTTTTGAAGCCCGGTGCTCTGACACCACAAGAGCGGGAAGTAATGCAGCGTCACGTGCAGATAGGTTATGACTTAGTCAAAAACATTGCGTTCCTCGCGGACGCAGCAGAAATCATTCTTGCGCATCACGAGCGATGGGACGGCAGCGGATATCCGCGGGGGTTGAAGGCTGATGAAATCCCGGTAGGCGCCAGGATCTTCGCCGTGGCCGACAGTTTCGACGCCATGACTTCGGACCGGCCATACCGTTCCGCCATTCCCTTCGAGGCAGCGCGCGACGAAATTCAACGCAAAGCGGCCACATTGTTCGACCGAACCGTCGTGAACGTGTTCCTCACGATTGCTGTGAACGAGTGGGTGGCGATTCGAGAGGAAGCCGCAAGCGTGCAGATTTCAACATTTCGTTGATGCCAATGATTCTGAGGCGTCGGAAAGATCGCCATGTCAACCCAAACAAGTATAAACATTGGCCGAATCGAGCGGCGCGAGTGGTTTCTCTGGTCGGCTGCTGTGCTCGTTACGTTACTGTTGACCGCAGGCCTGGCTTCCTTTTTGTTGCGCGAGCAAGAGGACATTTCTTCCCTGCTGCTTCAGGCCGTGCGCGGCCTTGTCGCTCTCGTGCTTATCTTTGACATTTACACGCTATACCAGCAATTGCAGATTCACCGGATGCGTCGCAAATTGATCGAGGGAGAGGAACTGTTCCGGCTGATCACAGAAAATGCGGCTGACATGATCGCCGTCGTTGACATGGAGGGGAACCAAATCTTCAACAGCCTCTCTTACGAGAAAGTTCTTGGTTATTCGCTCGACGAGCTAAAAGAGTCATCCCCCTTTGCTCAAATTCATCCTGAGGACGTCGATCGTGTAAGACAAGCTGGCGAGGAAGCACGGCGCTCTGGCGTAGGCCGGCCCCTGGAATATCGCGTTCGCCATAAAGACGGAAGTTGGAGAGTGTTGGAATCCACAGCAAGTGCAATCCGTGGTCCCAAAGGCAACCCCGAAAAATTGGTGATCGTGAATCGCGACGTTACGGAGCGGACGCGAGCTGCCAAAGCCCTGGAACGTTCGGAGTCCAGTTTCCGATCGGTTGTCGAAGACGCGCCCTACGGGATCTACCGGGCAAGCATCGCCGGCGATTTGATTTTGGTGAATCTAGCGCTCCAGAAAATGCTCGGATATGATTCGCGCGAGGAGTTGCTTCAAACCAATGCGGGAACTCACATCTATCGCCATGCCTCCGAACATGAAAAATTCACTCAGACGGTTGTCGAAGAGCAATCCTTCAAGGATCTTGAACTCGAGTGGAAGCGCAAGGACGGTGCGCCCATTACCGTGCGATGCAGCGGCTGGCCTGTAAAGGATGAGACTGGTGCGGTGACCTATCTGGAAGTCTTCGCCGAGGACGTCACCGAAAGACGCGTACTGGAGAGGCAGCTCCGTATGGCGCAGAAAATGGAAGCGGTGGGGCGTCTCTCCGGCGGAATTGCCCACGACTTCAACAATCTTCTCGGCGTCATCATGGGCTACAGCCAAGTCCTGAAGCGCAGCCTTGGCAGTGCGAATCCTTTGTTGTTCGAACATGCCGAGGAAATCGAGAAAGCCAGCCAGCGTGCGGTTTCTTTGACGCGCCAACTGCTGGCCTTCAGCCGCCAACAGGTGCTTGAACCTGTCATCTTGAACCTCAATACCCTTGTATCTGATATGGAAAAAATGCTTCCACGCCTTATCGGGGAAGACGTGGCGCTAAAGCTGAACCTTGACCCAGATCTAGCACAGGTGAAGGCCGACCACGGTCAAATCGAACAGGTGATCATGAATTTAGCCGTCAACGCCCGAGACGCCATGCCCCATGGCGGCAAATTGACCATTCAAACCGCTAATGTGGAACTCGACCTTGCCTATACCCGTCAACATCCCGGCTCTCGCGTTGGCCAATACGTAATGCTCGCCGTCAGCGACACCGGAACTGGCATTGACCCCGAAATTCAGTCACAAATTTTCGAGCCGTTCTTTACAACTAAAGAGCGCGACAAGGGAACCGGACTTGGCCTGGCAACCGTCTATGGCGTCGTAAAACAGAGTGGCGGGTATATTGCTGTCGACTCCGATAAAGGCAAGGGGGCTCGTTTTTCTGTCTACCTCCCCTGCGTGGGACAACCCGTTTCGGCCGCGGAGACAAAAACCGGTCCGCCATCGACCCGTCGCGGTTCGGAAACTGTTCTACTGGTCGAAGACGCCGAGCCGCTGCGAAAACTAGCACACATGTTCCTGCGAGATGGCGGCTATACCGTGCTGACAGCGGCAAACGGAACGGAAGCACTTGAGGTCGCTCGGAGTCATGCCGGGCGTATCCATCTATTGCTTACGGATGTCGTGATGCCTGGAATCAATGGGCGAGTCCTCGCCGAACGCTTGGCACCCCTGCAGCCCGGAATGAAACTGCTCTACATGTCGGGATACACGGATAGCTTCATTGCAGGTCATGGTGTACTTGAAGCAGGGACTCATTTGCTGCACAAACCGTTCACTCAAGACGTATTGACGCGCAAAGTTCGCGAAGTTCTGGATACTACCGGGTCCGCAGCAGTACCGGTACCAAAACCGGTCCCCGCGAGCGATGACGCTGATCCACAACGATAGGAGACGCGACGCAATGCAGACAATTTTGGTGGTCGATGACGAAGAAGCTGTGCGCCGGCTCATGCGGATAAATCTCTCGGATACCTACGAAGTCATCGACACCGGCGATCCCGAGCAGGCCCTCGCCTTGGCCATGCAGGCTAAGCCCGCCGTCATTTTGCTGGATTTACGAATGCCACGGTTTTCCGGGTTCGAGTTATGCCGCACGTTCGCTTCCATGACCTTTACACAATTGATCCCGATTTTTGTGGTTAGCGGGGAAGCCGGAAGCACGACGAAGGCGCTTTGCAAAGATCTTGGCGCAACCGCTTACTTCGAAAAGCCGATCGATTTCGATGCCTTGAGATCAAGCTTGGCCAGGGTTCTGGGCGCCAAACGCGAAGAGCGCAGAAGCGAAGTCCGCGTGGGACTGCGTGTGCCAATTAAGCTTAATGGCGGTGCCGCAAACGGTAATCCGTTTGAAGAAGAGACGATCACTGAAAACGTCGCCCTCTCATCATTTCTGTGCGGTTGCACCGCGGTACTCCCTAAGAATTCCAGCGTGCAGGTCCTTTTGAGGAGCGGAGGCGTGCAGTTGGTCGGTAGTGCGCGAGTGGTGCGCTCTCAAGGCAACGAAGCGAGCTACCGGCGGTATGCGTTCCGGTTCATTGAAAAAACGGGTGCCTGGGTCCTGCAATGACAATGCAGAGGTCCAAGATCCGGGGTACACACAGGGTACGCGGGCTGCGCATCGACAAGCATCCACTTCACAACAATCCGACGCGGCCCTGACGGCCTCGGAGAAGCGTCGCTTTTCACATGAGTGCTTGGCGTACCAAGCAGAGGAATTCTTTTCCAAAATTCACCCAGCATGTTCATGGATACTGCATGCAACCATGCTCCGAGTGTACGTGGAGCGCACTGTCAGGGAAGTTCGATCCGCCAGGGCGGAGAAGAAGCGGTTGCCCGGGGAAATCGGAGGCCATGGCCGGGGAGCAAGCGTGTGATGGTACAAGTTCCCGTGCTCATTCAGGTCCGCATGCCTGACGGCAGAAACTTGCGGCGAGATGGCTTCACACTTGTGATCAATGCTCATGGCTGCATTTTCACAATGGAAACCAAGCTGGAAGTCGGGCAGCGCATAGGGCTGGTGAACCCAAAGTCAGGGGTGGAGCAACCCGGCACCGTCACTCGCGTCCAAAAGTCACGCGATGGCGGTTACGCCATCGCATTTGAATTTGATAGTTCAACTCCGCAGCTCTGGTCGCTTATGTTCCCTCCGAAAGATAGGAAAGTGGAGCGTTTCTGAATATGCGTGCGACACGAATCCGCGTGCTATGGACTTGATTATGAAACCGGTTCACGGGCTGGAGTTGTTGAAGCGATTTAAGAGTGATCTCCGCACCGCAATGATCCCCGTCATTGTCGTAACCATCGTGGATCAGCCTTCCATCGGAACCGCTTTCGGCGCTAATGAGTTCTTGAGTAAGCCTGTCCCGAAGGAAATTCTTGCTGGCGACCGTAGAGCGTTGTCTCCGTTCCAGCGGAGGCAATGCGCCTCAAAGGACCATTCTGGTCGTCGAGGGCGACTTATCCAAGACAGAGATGATCGTCGAATTTCTCAAATCACATGGATGACGTCAGCACGGCGATCGACGGGGCATTAGCATGGCCGATGAAGAAATAAGGGTACCATTCAAGTGCCAAAACCCCACGTGCCGAACGATGTTCAGAATGCCCTTGAGTTGGTTCAAGGACACACACCACGTGCATTGTTTCAAGTGCGGTCAAGAGTTCACCGTCGAGGCTGAAAAGATGCCCGAGTTGAGGCCGTGGCTGGAGCAGATAAGCAAGTCATAAGAAATCCCTGTACAGGCGCAGTTCAAAAGCACAGACTTCCGTTGACCCTACGACTCACCGACAAGACCGTGACAAAAAAACGACGATTAGCTGCTGGCACAACTCTTAAGAGTTTCATTGTCGTACTCTTGGTTTGGCCGAGTCTCATAGATGAAAACGGGCACTTGAATTCTCCCGTCTAATTCCCCTCGCCGTGTCCATCGCCTAATACATGTCGCAGCCCTTGAGCAACTTCGCGATTCGCTTCTTGAGGATTGCCACTCGGTCTATCTGCCCTGCGTCGTCAGTATTGACTGCAATTCGCTCTTTCTCGCAAAGCGTCCTGTACAGTGATAGCACTTGTCCGGTCAGAGCGTTAATTGCCTTCAAAGCCCAGATGACAATCTATGATGTTGATCACGAAAGCGCGCGCAGTTGGGTTGTTCGGGCAGCTGGTGAGACCTCAGCAGCTAGGTTATTGATTTCTCTGTCGGCCGGGAGTTTTGGCGAACCACAGGGCTTACGGCCGTATTCCAGCCCAATAGGACGGCAATATAGATTCAGCACACCTATCAGCGGGGATCCCGCTGCGAAACAATGGAAAAACAATCCTTCAAGCTCGCACCAAAGGCATACGCCACTATGGAAATCGCGGAGTACAATTTAGCGAGGATAATTCCACCGGCATGAAAATCTATTTTGGATTTACCGTAGCGGGGGAACGCTCGGCGGTGAATGCAGCCAGGAAAATTGTAGGCATCCTTGAGGAGATGCGCCACGAAGTGCTGACACGGCATTTGGTCGAGGAGAACGCTTGGGAAGCGGACCGGAGTATCACGCCCAGGGAAGTATACCGGCGGGATATGAAGTGGCTTGAGCAGTGCGATATGTTTATTGCCGAGGTTTCCGGCTCGTCGTTTGGCTTGGGTTTCGAGACAGGCTACCTTCTGGGGGCGACCGTAAAGAAAGTAGTCTTGTTCTATCGGCGGGATGTCGAAAACAAAATATCTCTCCTCATCACGGGTAACTCCCACCCGAACTGCAAGCTAATACCCTATTCGGACCTGAACGAAGTAGAGTTTTGGTTGAGGAACAACCTGACCCAATAAGGATGCTTCTTAAGCATCGTTCCGTTTCGCATAAACTTCTCTCTTCTCGAATCGAAAGAGATCAGGACGCGCATAATGACCTGAGACATCGAAGGTCATCATTTCTCGGTCAATTTGAGTCAGGTCCAAGTCTGAAACGAGGAGTTCCTCGCGGTCGAACACGGGGTCAAGAACATACCGAGAATCGGGTCCGATAATGGCGCTGCCTCCGTGCTCTATCCATTGATTGTCTCCGGACTGCAATGCGGCTCCTTCACGAAGCTCGCGAGGCAAATCTTCTGCAGGCATCATCAGACCGACCGCCAGGACAAAACATCTGCCTTCGAAAGCATAGTGTCGGCTGGCCAGTTGATGTAATTCATGGACTGTCGGCCACACCGCGACGTGGATGTGTTCGCCGGAATTGTGCATGGCCATGCGCGCGAGTGGCATCCAGTGCTCCCAGCAAATCAACCCGCCCACGCGCCCGGCGGAAGTGGGCACTGCTTCCAACCCCCGGCCATCGCCATTTCCCCACACGAGGCGTTCCGTGTAGGTCGGGACAAGCTTCCTATGGTGATTTCCGAGCTGTCCATCTTCTGAAATAGTGAGAAGCGAATTGTAAAGTGTCCCGTTCCCCGGACCAGCATCCACGCGCTCATTAACTCCGATCACAATCGCAATTTCGAGATCTTGCGCCGCTTCGCGCAGCGCCTTCACTTCGTCACCCGGAATGGAGATGCTGTTAGACCTGAGCCTGGCGAAGACATCTTTCGCGAAAGCGTTTTCCCACAACGCTGCGCCGGGACACACATCGAGCCAGGCAGGGTAGCCGGGCAGCCAGGTTTCGCCGAACACAACAAGCTGTGCACCCCGCTTTGCCGCCTGTTGGATCAGATCGAGAGCCTTTGCGAGGCTGGCGTGTTTGTCCAGATAAACAG
This sequence comes from Candidatus Acidiferrum sp., assembly GCA_035693545.1. Classification (GTDB taxonomy): domain Bacteria; phylum Acidobacteriota; class Terriglobia; order Acidiferrales; family UBA7541; genus Acidiferrum. The sequence goes on along the minus strand of DASSGJ010000055.1, from coordinate 205,626 downwards.
GAGCGGATTGGGCGATAGCCACGCGAACCTGTTTCGAATCGGCTGCTGGCTTTCCGTCTTTCATTGCCATTCCAGAGATACTACCCTGAGTTGCGGTTCATTTGCCTAGGCCGATCACTGGGACCCACGGCCCGGCCAACAAATACTGCGAGGAGCTTGAAAAAACTGGGATCCTGCGCCGCCGCAGATTCTCTCGTGGTGATGGCACGACGAACAGCAGCCAGCGTGGCGCTATCATTGAAGCGCACGCCGGCTCCATCCGATTGAACACCAAGCTGCGTCCACAGGCTACTCAGGTCTACGTCCACCGGGTCGTCTTTCATTTTTATATAGAGCGGCGCAAGAACATTCACTCCGACCGCACGGTCTCCAATTCTTAACGCGTCCTCAAGATTCCATCCTTTCCGGATGTCGCCGCCGGCATCGAGAATGGCACGAAGGACGTGCTCCAATCCTTTCGCATTGTTTGTCTGGCGACGAATCTCAACGTCAGCTAGGAGGCAAAACAGAGCTCCTCCCCAGTAGGTTCTACCCCAAGTGTGTGTGTGATCCAGTCCGCGATCCCCAACCTGAGGGAGGCCTTGTGGCATGTCTCGGACAAGGTCGAGCCACATCTGCTCTTCCGTGAGATTTCCCGCTTGTATCCGAGCGATCGGCTCGACATAGGTGGCAATTCCCTCCTCGATCCAATGGTGTTTTTCATCCACGGAGGGAAAGGCCAGGTGAACCATTTCGTGGGTGAGCATCCAGTCGGAAGCAAACTCGGCGGGAGAAGTCTCGTTTCCGACGCGTATGAGGATTCTTGCTCCTCGATCGCCGAACGTCATGCCACTGTGGACGCCTTTTCCTTTGAAAGGAGTGATTCGGATCAGGACTTGAGGTATTGGAAAACGGCCATAATAGGCCGTCACTGACTCTGCAGCCGACTCGACCCAACTAAAGATGTCCTTAGCCGGCATTCGGAGAGCGCTGCTTTCAATCCTGATGTCGATACGGACGTTCCCAATCAGCAGACTCGAAGTCATCTCATCCTTCGCAGACACAACAGTGAAACAAGCCAGATAAAACAGCGCGACCAGGGATGCGCGGGCAAGAAAACCCGCCGTGAACTTTCGAAGCATTTAATCGCCAGTAAGAGCTATGGCGCAGAAGAAGCTGGCGAATCACGCTGGAACTGAATTCGCCTGTTTCACCCGCGCGGAACCGAATAGAAACGTGATTGCCGTGTCCGTGGAGATCCTGCCGGCGCCAAAGATCAATACGATCAACGCAACCATCAGAAACGCGAAGGGGGCGGCGGCGATGAACTTGTCTGGATCGGAAAAGAAAGAGAAAAGCGCTTCGCGGTCCCCGATGACATAAGCCATGGTCAGGTTTACGGTAAGCACTAGGCCTATGATCCTGGAAGCCAGGCCCAGAGCGAGGAAAATGCCGCCGAAAAACTCAACGCCGGCGATGAAGACGGCCATTTGGGCGGGCATTGGCAATCCGAGAGTGGCGAAATACTCGCCGACGTTGGACAGGTGATGAAGCTTGCCCCAGCCGCTTTGAGCAAGTTGCCATCCCCAATAGAGCCGAATTAGCAGGAGGAATGGAGATTGCAGGTAAGAAACCAGAGTGAAGAACTGACGATGGCACTGCACGGCTTTCGAGATTAGTTTGCTCATGATTTCCGGCTATGCTCTTTCTCCGCGGACTTTCTTACCGCCCGCGTTTCCTTCGGGCAGGCAAAACCAGCCGAGAGCTGCCCAGGTTTGAAAAGAATGTTGAACAAAAGCCGCGCGGCCGGCCGCGGGTATGGAACTCCTCCGGAAAGCCAATTCGATGGCGCGTTCGACCGTCTTTCCGCTCCGAAGCGCATTGAGGAGCACGAACTCTTCCGGTTCGATCCGGCGAAAATAGACGGAGAAATCCAGACGATGGACCGCGAGAAAGATTTGCGCGGGTTCGAGCTTGGCAACCGCGCGGGCCTTGCTGTGTTTTCTGCGTTCATGAACGGCGTTGCTCGCCCTATCCGGCGTATCGCTGGTATGTTTCACTTCCAGAAGTAGGTCGTCCACCGGATAGTGCAACTCAAGAAGCTGCACGTACGGTTGAATTCCTAGTTGCAGCTTGGCTGCATCCGCATCACGCAGATCATCAACGCGAAGAGGGGCATTTGCCTGGCCGTCGAAGGCTTCGATGTCTGCCCATTCGAGACGCACCATATCTAAGGCAAGCACGCGCCTGCCGCTTGTCCAGCGAGGATTTTGGCGCAACCAGGTCTCCATTTGCGCGCCCAGATTTCTCAAAGTGAAGGAACGCGAAGGACATTCCGTCAGGTAGGCCTTGCACGTGGCTTCGAATCGCCGCCCGCCGAGAACGGCTCGCAAACCGGGAAAGTCCTCGGCTAGGCTGCCGAGGACACGAAACCAGTATTGACGATTGTAAATTTCGAGGCGTTCGAAGGAAGTCAAACCGTCATTCGGCTTGATGTACCGGGAGGCGTAAGCACTCATGCGTCCCCCGCCGGGCGCCTTGCGTTGCATGCGTTCGGACCGCGTTAGGGGTTGCATCACGGCGCGGGCCACGGCCCACTGGAGAGCACGGAGCTTCATACCGCCACCGCCAGCGATTTACCCGCAAGGAAGCGGTTGGCCTTCAAGGCTTCCCTGTGAACTTCCTGAAAGGAAGGGATGCTATCGTCCCATTCGAGCAGTGTCGCGGTGTGCCCGGCGCGCTGGATAGCCCTGTCGTAAAGTTTCCAGACGGGGTCGATCACCGGATGGTCGTGTGTGTCCAAAATGTACTTCTGGAATTTTGAGTGCCCGGCGATGTGAATCTGTGCCACGCGATCCGCAGGGACGCTATTGATGTACGTCAATGGATCGAAGTTGTGGTTCCGGGATGAGACATAGATATTGTTTACGTCCAAAAGAATCCCGCAGTCGGCGCGTTCCACGACTTCGTTGAGAAACTCCCATTCGCTCATCTCGGACGCATGATATTCGGCATAGCTGCTGACGTTCTCGACCGCTATTGGGACCTCGAGAAAATCCCGGACATCTCGAATCTTCTGTGCCGTAAGCTTGGCTGCCTCAAACGTGTAAGGCATCGGCAGCAAGTCGTGGGTATATCTTCCATCCACGCTGCCCCAGCAGAGATGGTCGGAGAGCCAGGGAGTATTCGTGCGCTTCACCAACTGCTTCAACCGGCGGAGATGTTCACAGTTAGGCTTCTCCGCGGATCCGAAATACATCGAAACCCCGTGCTGCACGACTTTGTATTGCTCGAGAATCTGATCGAGGATGTGCAGAGGCCGCCCCCCATCGATCATGAAATTCTCAGAGATGATCTCAAACCAGTCAACGACGGGTTTGCGAGAGAGAATATGGTCGTAGTGCAAAGCACGCAGGCCAATGCCTATCCCGTAATTTGTAAACCCATTGAAGCGATTCCCCGGCATGTCACTCCACTCCTTCATTAAGAATAGAGGGCCAGGAGACTTCTCCCAACCCTCGTACCGAACCGTGGGTGGTCCCGGTCTATGCCGCGGGTGGCTTGGAGCCATCGGTCGCGCAGCCGCCCTTGCCCTTGCAAGAGTTCTTGCCTTTGCAACCGTTGTCGCCTGTCTTGCAGCCGCCCTTGCCCTTGCAGGAGTTTTGGCCTTTACAGGCATGCTTTTCCTTAACCGTCTTGTCGTCTTTCTTGTCTGGGTCCTGGCTCTGGCCCAGAGCGCTGAAAGAAGTCTTCAGCGAGGGGAGCAGAGTCGAGGCCTTGGTTGCCGGAGCGGTCCCGGCGAACAAACCCGCGAACGCCGCGCCTGCCAGCAGAGCCTTGGTCGTTTTGGTCATGTTGGTAGTCTCCTATGGAATTGGAATGATGGGCCGAACACCGTCCAGACGCTTTATCCGCCGTGGGCCTTGCCAAACTGGCTGCCCGGTTGAATCAGACTGTCTTTGTTTCGGCTCCGAGGCAGGTTTAAACGTTTTGACAAGAGTGTTCGCTCCGTCGAATGAGAGTCACAGGATGCGTGAAGGTTTCAAATTTCTGTAGCGAAAAGAGCGACCCCCTCACCGCGCGGGGCATCCCAGCAAGAGTTGTGGGCCACGGGAGGAACCCGGTCGTCCGGGTCGGAACCTCCCTTAGCCTGCCTTGGAGGCTTCTGCCGCAGTCCAGATAGATGCGCCAAGGAGGACAAGATCCTTGATGAGGAATTGGCCCGCGTCCCCCAACAACGGAAATCCATGCGAGAATTGGAACGCTCCCGGCGTTGACAAGAGAAAACTCACTGTGAGCGCAAAGGTGATGATGGCCCCAATGCTGCCGATGAATGACAGCTTTGCTGACAACGGCCGCAGGCCAATCAGCAAGCCAACAACAATTTCAATCACTCCAATCAAATTGGAAACACCCTGAAGGCTGAAGATTCGATAGAGCCAGAACATCAGCGGGCTATTTGCGACCAAGGGCTGAATGCCTTTCGCCTCGCCGGCTGTGAATTTAAGAACACCAATCGAGAGAAGAGTAATTACCAGTCCGTAGCGAGAGACGTGGGTGCCAAGTTTTTCCAACGAGGACTTGGACGTGGTGCACAAGCACGCTATCTCGAGCGCATTTTCCTTCGGTAAGGATTGATCCACCGTATCCATTGCTTTTTCTCTCCTGCATTTTCTCGGATGCTCCAGATAAGACAATTTGCGAGGAAAACCTGCCGAATCATGCAGCTAGTTCTCATGCGAACTGAAGCTTTCGGCTCCAACTCCGTGTCGGAGCCGAAAGCAAGTTGGGATTACGTTGAGCGCCTCTGTCAGTCGAGACGCTGAGCAATTGGGCAGTTGATGGAGAACCCGGAGCTCCCAAATGGAGCCCCACCCGGGCCGGTGATCAGGCCGTCTTGCACGAAGGTGAGAATCTGGAACTCCTCTCGCACTTGGCCGCGAAAGCCGTTGTCGATTGCGTCTTTTGTCCACTCAAACAGCTGGGCGTCCCAAGCTGGGCTGTAATCCAGCGCGATCGTCGGGATTCCACCGAGGACGTTGTTGGGTCGGGCGCCATCAGCCAAATCCGCCGACAAGCCTTGTCGTAGTGGATTGTTGCACCCTCCCGATTCTGGGCCGTTCGTCCCGATGAAAATACGCTCAATGGGGCTGGAGAAGCTGTCATCCGTGCCCAAATGAAGTTGTTGCATCAACGGAGCGAAGGTATTGTGTTCGATGGCCGCTCCTAGAGGAATACTCGTATCCATCGAGATGTACCAAACGGGACGGCCGAAGCTGAACCCATTGATGAGGTTTATGGTCACTGTCTGGTTGATCGGATCGATGGCCACGACTTCATCGTGGACCTTGGTATAGTCCACGTTGCCATCGGGGAAGTTGATCTGGCTGGCGTCCACGTTGAAGGCCACGATCGGAGCGTTGTAAATCACGCCACCTGCATTTGTGACCTGCACGAAGGGGCTGTAGTCCGCATCACCCACCGCGCCGGGTACGGCAGAGGCCGGAGGGAACTCGGCTCCTGAAGGGCCGGGAACGATGTTACGGACTGGCGAGAAATCCACGGTGCCTTTGTCAAACACGAGAGTACCGTCCGCGGCCAGGGTTGCAGTTCTCGCCGCGTTGGACGCGAAAGTGAGTTTCGCGGAGAAGTTCAGACCCAACTCGGTAGCCACGTTTGGATCATCGACGTCGGTCAGGATGTACCAAACGTTCTTCTTGCTGCCCTTCATGTGGCCCAGGTAGAGCGGCAGAGTAATGGTCCCGCGCGCTGCGTCAACGGTCCCGGACTTCAGTAGTTGAACAGGACCGACCAGGCTGGGATTGGTCTCCGAAGGCGGCGGCCCGAAGTATGTCAGCGGAACTGTTGCACCAACGGAGGGCGGTGCCGGGAACAAGTTGCACCCGGGTCCCGGTCCGATCGGTCCCGGTCCAGGGCCTTGGTCAGAGTTGAATGTATTTGAATTTCCCGACTGGTTCGTCGAGCGATTGCCAGAGCTTGTTGTGCTATTAGAGTGCGAAACTGTTCCTTCGGAGGCGGGCTGAGCGGTCCCAGCACCATTCGAGGGAGCGGAGGCAGCGGGAAGAAATAACCCGCCTCCGAAGGCCGCCGGAGAAAGATTTGAAGTTGCCGCCTGATTGTTGTCGGGAGCGCTTGTTGAAACTACGTCTTGAGTGCTTTCCCGGCTGCCCTCTTGAGAACTCCTCACGCTGCTGATTCCCACGGGATTCGACTGGGCCAGAGCAATCGCGCTGGACGGCGCAGAAGAACTGTCGGAAACAGCAGCGGCAGGAGCCGTTAGGAAACCGATCCCAGCTTGCTGCGTCTGCTTTGACTGCTTCAGAGTTGCCTTTTCCTTGGCAATCAGGCTGAGAGCGTAGGCATGGAAGTCACCTGTGGGATGGAAGCTGGTGAATTGACTGGATAGTTTAAGAACGCTCTCGACCTTTGCGTCCGAAGTCCCTCTCTGCAGAAGTTGGCGCACGTAGGCTTGATCACGCCGAACGCTCTCTTCTTGCGGAGACAGTTGGGATTTCTTGTCCGCAGTCTTGGCCGTCTCGAGAGTCTGGCCGTGGACGACCGTAACTGACGCCGCGAATAGGAGGAGCGCGGTGCCTGTCCAGATGAGGCGGATGGCTTTCGTACGAGAATTGCCAAGTAGAGATTTTCCTTCTCTCTGCTGTATTTCAGTCATTTACTTCTCCTTTTGATTGATCGAGCCTTAGCGGCGCGGTTCCTGGTTCGGATCGCGCCAGCGCAAGGTTCTGATCGGCTAAACTTTTCCGGTACGTTGAAGGTCCCCCTAACCTCCAACGTGTCAAATGAGACTCTCGAGCACCCGGAAAGTTTCCGCGAATGTAATTTGTTTGTTGGTCTAGAAAAATTAAGATGAATTTGCGTTCTGCGTTCCGATCATACGGTGGGCACACCAATCTCAATCTCTAGGCTTGGGTCTTGCGGTTGGCGTTCGCGAGGGCTAGCTATTCTTCTTCGACCGCGCTTTTCCAATGCAGTAGACGTCAGGGGTGTACCCTTCCCGAATCGCTTCTTCTACGGGGATGAGTTTTGGCCTACCCTGCAGGCGCAGGCAGCCCGGGATGTGATACACCTTATCATCATGATCGATCGATATGACGACCGTCCCGGCAACCTGGAGCGGTTCCGGTCCGTGGGCCGGACTCTGATGATCGTGCGCCGGTACTATCAGCTTTCTAGCGGAGAACAACGCGAATCCAAGCGGCAGGGCTGCAGCAGCAGTTAGCGTCCAAACTAAAAAGGACCGCCGCGAACTTTTCGTCTCTTCTCTCAATCTTTTATGCAGCCGTTCGTGAAAGCCACTCGGCGGAGCAAGCACTCGCTCATCGCGGTAAAGAGAAATTACATTGCGCATGCTATCGAGAAGCGCGGTGCAATGGCGGCATTGGGAAAAATGCTGATCGAGGGCAGCTCTTTTCAGCGGGACGAGATCCTCGTCGATATAGTCTGAAATATCTCGCCAGACTTCCTCGCAGTTTATTCCCATGGTCTCTTGACTCCTTTCGACGCCCATCCCAAGCCGCCGTCCTGACCGAGTCCCGGCGCCAGCAGGTCCCTGAGCATCAAACGAGCGCGTCGAAGCCGGCTTTTCACAGCTCCTGGGGAAATCCCCAAAATGCCAGATGTTTGCGAAATGCTCAGTTCATGTATATCGCGTAGCACGAAGGCCTCTCGGTAATGCTGCGCCAGCGAACCCAGGGCATTGACCAAGGCCTTGCGTACCTCCAGGCGCTCCAGGGTAGTGGAGGGAGTTTCACGCCAGTCTTCAAAATCCTTCGGAAGGCATGCCTCCCTATTGCGCTTGTCACGGGTCAGCGACATCATTGGTACACGCCATTGTTTTCGATTCCGCATCCGAGTCTCATTAATTGCTATCTGGATTAGCCAGGTTCCGAAGGACGATTCCCTGCGAAACTGATGCAAGCGTGCCAACGCTTTCACGAACGCATCTTGCGTAACGTCTTCTGCATCTTCCTTGTTTGCCAGTAAAGAAAACACTGTCCCATAAACTGTCCGCTGATGTGGACGAACGAGGTCCATGAACAACTCTCTTTGTCCGGAGCGGATCCGGTCAATCAATGATTGTTCTGTCGCCTGGACTGAACTTTCCTGGGGATCCGAGGGCAAGTCATTTCTTAACGTGTCTCCCCGAGTTGGCTCACTCAAGAGGACATTCGGAAATGCCCCTGTTCCAGTCCCTCCAGAATTTGCTGGTTTGTCGGTTCGGTCTTCGACAAGAAGGACTTTGGATGGATGTGGCGCTCTTGCCACATCGGGGATCACCGGCTGACATAGATCGATGTCCGGAAAGTTGGAGCACCCGTTGACGTAATTCTCGAGCCGGTTCCCCTTTCTCGCAGAGACGTAAAGGTTTTCTTTGGCTGTTGTCCCCATTGGCTCCAAATCGTTGAGAATTGACCTGAGAATCGGATTCCCGACTTTGCAAAGAGTTTCAGGCTGCGGCCATAAAGAAGGGCCTCAGAAGCGCAGAATGAGGCCGCCGCTTGCCACGATGTTGCGCTGGGTGCTTGAATCCAACTTGGCGTTTAGGTCGGGATTGCCAGAGAGGAAATCACGGACTTCTGCCCGTAAGCCAAGGAAACGAAATAACCTGAAATCCAACCCGCCGCCGTAATCGAAGACACCTCGGTTCAGGAACTTATCCGTCTCATTTTGGCCATTGGAGAGCTTCGCCGACTGCTGGTAAAGGGCATAGCCTCCTCCAATGGCACCCCATGGAGAAAACCGCGAAGAGGGAAAGAACTTCAGGCGTAACCCAGGAGCAAGGTAGAGCGACGCATAACTCTGTGGCACGGTGACAGTCGCCGAGGTCACGTCTCGATTGGGAAACGCCACGAATTCAATTTCACCGTAGAGAGCCGCTATCTTCGCATCCAGGAACCGGTGGCCGTAGTTAATTCCAAAGCTGCGATCCGAGGAAATTTTTGCAGTGCCCACAGAGTTTTGGAAACTGCGCGTCTGACCGGGAATGTCCCCGAGCGAAAAGGTAAGCTCCTGATTCTGGCCGCGAGCAGGCCCTGCAACAATCGCGCTTACCAACAAGAGCAGTCCGGACCAGCGAATCCGCCTGGCCCGTCCGGGCAGAGTTCTCATCAAGAGCGTTCTCCAATTTGAATTGCCGTTTCTCCTGAAAAACGACCGCGCGACGCATGGTTCCGACGGGGAGGAGAAGTTTTGTTGGACACCCAAGGGAAGCCTGGTGATTTGTAGGTCGGCAGTTAGTTCGACCAACATCCTCAAAGTGTGTACAACCAAGTGAGATGAGCTTGTCTCTGGAAAGTTTCCGGGATTCATAGCAGGGGCACAGTTACAGACACGGAAACGCTGGGGGGAGATGCCGAATCTCTAAGGAGGGACCTTTTTAATTTTGATCCCGCGTGAAACCTTTCGCTTGCCGGGGACTCAGATTAGGTTGCTACTCTTCGAAGTCGACGAGGCAACGGCCCCCGATCTCCTTCCCGAGGGGTGGTCCGCCCCAAGAATGGTAAGGTGTCGGAGCGCATCGTGGTGTATCACAAATCTTGTTTTTGCTAGGAGCACAGAATGGCAGATGTGAAGCTTGTAGTCATATATCCACATCCGAAAGACGTTGATGTTTTCGAGAAAGTCTATCAGGACGAGCATGTGCCGCTAGCCGTCGCCAAACTAGGTGGCAAGACCAAGATGGTCGCAACCAAGATACTCGGCTCACCGCAAGGGAGTCCTCCATTCTACCGGGTCGCAGAAGTCTATTTTCCGTCGATGCAAGCCCTGGAAGCATGCGCGGCGTCGGAAGGCGGCAAGGAGGCGCTCGCTCACGCGGTGAAGATTTCCTCGGGTGGAACGCCAATTTTTCTGGTGGCCGAGGAAGAGACTTTCACATTCACCAAAACGGTAAACGCTTAACCATAAATCGGTGGTCGTCCAGGAGGCAGCCGCTATGCGCATGTGGGCAGCCCGAGAGGCGCACCATTCAAATTGGCCTCACTTAATCTTCGTTTGCAAGCGACTTAGCTCTTGGCTGTGAAGTAGCGACATTGGATCTGGAGCAAGGATGAAAATTGGTATCGCTATCCTTTTGTTGGCGGGATTGTGTGCGCTTTCGAGCGGTCAAGAAAACCCCTCCACGAAGCGCGACTCGGCTCCATCTGTTGGCCTGGAGATCGGTCAGCAGGCGCCGGCGTTTGCTCTGCGTGATCAGTTCGGCCATGAACACTCCAACCAGACATTAAAGGGTTCGAAGGGCACCGTCCTCCTTTTCTTCCGGTCGGCAGATTGGTGACCCTTCTGTAAGGCGCAGCTCGTGCAGCTGCAAGCGGCAAAAAAGAGATTTGAAGCGCAGGGACTTATGCTGGCGGCAATTAGCTATGATAGTCCAGCAATCCTGAAAGACTTCGCCGAGCGGCACAGCATAGACCTTCCCCTATTGGCTGACCCCAGATCCGAAATCATCCGCAGCTACAAGGTGCTTAACGCAGAAGCGAACGGCATGACCAAAGGGATGGCGCACCCCGGGTTTTTCTACATAGACGAGAGCGGTGTGATTCGCGAAAAATATCTCGAAGCGAAATACACCAATCGGTTCACAGCGAACAACGTCATTGGAAAGCTTTTCCCGGAACTGACCGAGGGCGTGAGTCAAAATGTCGAAGCTCCTCATCTGCGGCTCACACTTACACAATCGGATCGCGCCGTGGCGCCGGGCAGCCGAGCCACTTTGGCTGCTGAAATCGAGCTGCCGCCCGGTGTCCATGTTTATTCTCCGGGCGTAAAGGGCTACAAGCCGATTCAGCTGGAACTCCGGCCGAACTCGGGGATAGAAATTTCGGCGGCAACTTACCCGAACTCCAAAGTCCTATATTTGGAAGCGATTCAGGAGCATGTACCGGTCTTCGAAGGCAAGTTTCGCATCACCCAGGATGTTACTGTGACTCCTTCCGAGACTCGCGATGTAGTCCGCTCGCTCGTCGGAGCGCAGAAAACCATTTCCATTGCCGGGGAGTTAAAATATCAGGTTTGTGACAAGGCGATTTGCTATCCGCCTACATCGGTGCCACTCAAGTGGCAATTGCAGGTAGTCGCCCTCGACCTCGAACGATCACCCAAGGCTATCCGGCACAATTAATCATTCGGAGTTGGATCGAATCGATTCTTTTGGAAGGAGAAAATCATGAGTGATGTGGTTTACGTTTCAAAATCGCGCATCGAGCGCAGGCAGGGCCCCCTTCGCATCGCGCATCTGCCTGGCGAGTCCCAGCCCGTGATCTACAGTGTCCACGGGGCAATCGCCGAGCACTACAAAGTTGACCCGGCTACACTGAAGGAGTCGCATTCCTCAACCATTGACTATGTAATTTCGGCGACCGCTGGTTGAATGGTGGGTACGTTTGGAGGCGCGCTGGAAGCGCGCCAAATCGATGCAAGCAACGGAAAATTGAGCGCCGATGTAACCGGAGAGGTGGAAACGGAGGATGGCGTGCTCGTCATTCGCCGCATCCACGTGGCCATGCACCTTGTGGTGTCTGAAGAGGCAAGGGCGACAGTCGATCGTACGCACGGCATTTACGCCATGCACTGCCCCCTGTATCGGACACTGCACAAGACCATTCAACTCACATCCTCCTTTGAGTTAAGGGCTCCCGCAGCCAACTCAGGATGATGCTCTTTGCTCACTTCATATTTGTCGCCGCGGGTTTGATTAAAGCTGCGTACTAGGAACAACCTTTCCGGTTATAGGTCCTATCGTCATACTACAACGGCGCTGGTTCCTGACGTTTCGTCAGGATGGAATTCCGCGCTCAGCGGCTGCCGAAGCGGAAGACGATCCCAGCGGAAACGCGCAGGTTGTTCTGGGTGGCGGAGGCGCCGCTGGCGCTGGCGAAGCGTGTGAGCAGGTAGTCGGCTTGTACCAGGCGGATAGCGACACGGGAATTGAGACGGACATCCATACCGCCCCCCAGCGCCATGGCAAAACTGTTTTCCCCGGCGTTCACGCCGGAGGCGCTTGCCGTCAGGCGTCCACCACCGAGGAGCGCTTGCGCAAAGGGCGACACGCGGCTCGATTTTCGAAAGGAAACGCGCGGCCCGAACAGATACGTGTACATCGTGCTGTCAATGCCCGATGGCAACCCGCTGAATTGGCCCGCGCCAAATTCCGCGACCGCCGCATAACGATCCGTGAAGTTGTAACCGAGCGAGGCGCTGCCTCCATTCAGGTTGAATCCGCCGTTCCCGTTGGCGGAATTCGCCCGGATGTACGAGTACCCGCCTGAAGCCTCGAATTGTGTCACGCTGCCCGAAGCTTGCTGCGCGCGCACGGAACCCGGCAGAATGCCGGTCAACACCACGAGCGCTCCGATCAGTCCAAAACAACGCACAAAACTCAGAAGTTTCGCTTTTGTCATAGAGGTATGCTCGTTTCCACTCCCAGCTTTGAAAATCGCCAAGCAACTCATGGCCGCACGATGAGCGTGACCGGCGCGGAATGCCGCGTCGCGCCAGACGTGGCCGTAACCGTGATGGTGTAGGTGCCCGCGGGAGTTCCCAATTTGCGGAAGTTCCCCGCGGAGGCGCATCCATTGAGCGCCAGCCCGCCGCACAGAAGCATGAGGGACATCAACGCCATGCCCGCTCTGCCCTTGCGCCACTCGCGTTTGCTCATCCCTAACCCGGAGAACAACAACCCGGCGAAGGGCAACAACATCGCGTAGAGCGGCATGCTGTTCCTGGAGTTTTTGGCCACGAAGGGATCCCCGGCCGTGGTGATGACCGTCAACGTGGACGATGCACTGTTGGCGCCGGGTGTCACCGATGGCGGATTGAAAGCGAATTGCGTCTTGGGCGGCAAACCCGTAGCCGTCAGGTTGATGGCGTTGCTAAAAACATTGTTCGTGGAGGAAATGGTGAGGGTGTAGCTCGCGTCTTGGCCCGCCTTCACGGTGAGCGTCGTGGGCGCGAACACCAGTGTAAAGTCGGGAGGCGCGGTGATCGTTGTCAGGTCGGTCGCCGTGTCGTTCGCCACGTTCAGTTCGCCGCCGCCCGAAACCGTTACGGTGTTCGTTGCCGTGCCAGGAGCATTGGCCGCGACGCTCACTGTCACGGTAATCGCGGGATAGCTGGCCCCGGCCGCCAGCGCATCGCTGCGCGTGCAGGAAAGTGCTGCCGGATTGCACGTCCATCCCGAGCCCTCTAGCGCGGTCACGGTGAATGCCGAGGGCGGCGCCTCCGTCACGGTGACTGTGCCTAGTGTCGGTCCCTGGCCGGCGTTGCTGACGGTCACCGCGTAGGTGGCACCGGTCTGGCCCTGGAAGAAGTTTCCCGTGTGGCTCTTGGCGATTGTCAGGTCCGGAGCCAACACGGTAACAGATACCGTCGCCGTATTTCCCGTGCCGCCGTTCGTCGCGGAGACAGTTCCGGTCGTATCGACCTGCTTTCCCGCGACGAAACCAGTAACGTTCACGCTGAATGTGCACGAGCCGCCTGCCGCAATCGTTCCGCCCGCAAGCGTGACGCTGGACGAACCTGCGGTGGCAGAGATCGTTCCCGTTCCACAAGTTCCCGTAAGACCGTTCGGAGTGGAAATCGTGAGCCCTGCCGGCAGTGCGTCGGTGAACGCGACGCCGGTGAAGGCCAACGACGCATTCGGATTATTGATGGTAAAGCTGAGCGACGTGGAAGCGCCCAGCCCGATGGAAGCCGCGCCAAAGGTTGCGGTGATGGCCGGAGGCATTCCCACCACAAGGTTTGCCGAAGCGGTGTTGCCCGTGCCCCCGTTGGTGGAAGTCACGTTTCCGGTGGTGTTCGTGTACGTGCCCGCAGTTACGCCGGTGACAGTAACGCTGAACTGGCAGGAACTGGCGCTGTTTATCGTCGCTCCAGCAAGCACAATCCCCGTCGGCGCGGTGCTCGTCAGCGTGCCGCCGCAAACAGTGCTCGATGCACTGGCGACGGTGAGACCCGTCGGCAGTGTGTCCGTAAAGGCCACTCCGCCAAGCGCGATCGTATTCACGGCGGGATTGCTAATCGTAAAGGTCAGCGACGTCGTCGTATTCGGCGCGATCGACGCCGGGTTGAAAACCTTGGCAATCGCCGGTGGAGCAACGATCACTTGCGGATTGCCGGTGAGCGAACCGGTGCTGCCCGTGAAGTTCGCGTCGCCACTGTAATTGGCCGTGATGGTATGGTTGCCGGCCGCGAGCGCCGACGTCGTGAATGTCACCGTGCCGCCGCTGAGCGTTCCCGTACCGATCGGGCTGCCGCCGTCAAGGAACGTCACCGTTCCCGTCGGCGTTCCCGATCCGGGCGGAGCCGCCACAACCGTCGCGGTAAAGGTTACGCTCTGGCCAAAAGCCTGTGGGTTCCGCGACGACGTAACTGTCGTAGTCGCTGGCCCCTTGGTGACCATTTGCGGATTGCCCGTGAGCAATCCGGTGCTGCCGTTAAAGTTGCCATCACCGCCGTAACTGGTGGTAATCGTGTGATTGCCGGTGGTCAACGCAGAGGTAGTAAACGCCGCGATGCCACCGTTCAGCGTTCCAAAGCCGATCGGACTGCCGCCGTCAAGGAACGTCACCGTTCCCGTCGGGGTGCCAAAACCGGGCGCGACGGGCGAAACCGTCGCGGTAAAGGTTACCGGCTGCCCCAGGGCCGACGGGTCAACGGACGAAAGCACCGCTGTCGACGAATCAGACTTATTAACAGTTAACGAGGCCGTGTTGTTGCTGCCGGAGTGCACCGCATCCGCCGGATAGATACCGGTGATGGTGTGCGGGCTTACGCCAACCTCTCCGGGCGTAATCGTGGAGGTGCAGGTTGAGGCCGTGCTGGTGGTGGGCGTGAGCACGCATGCGGAACCAAAACTCTCCGCAGCATCGTTCGAAGTGAAGTTTACCGTGCCCAGCGGGTTGAACGACGGGCTGTACAACTCCGCATCGGAAGCCGGTGTAGCTGTGGTGGTCAGTCCGACCTCCAGCACCTGGCCGTTATTCAACAGCGTCGAGACAAGTCCTGTATTCGACAGTCGCAGGCTGCCGGTCGAGTTGAACTTGTCGCCATCGGCGTCGTATAGGTCTACCGCCTGGCTGGTGGTTCCGCCCGCCAGCAACACCATGCCGCTGGGCAGCGCGACCGCCGAGCCGCTGGCGCGTGCCTGGGACATGGAGTGGCTGCTGGGAGTAAAGCTGTCGGCGACCGGATCGTAGAGATCGGCGCTCGCCAACACGCCGCCGGAATTCTCGCCGCCGGCAATCAACACCTTGCCGCTCAAGAGCAGCGCCGCTTCCGGCAACCAACGTCCCGCCGCAAGAACCGGCGTAGAGCCTGCTACAGCGGTAAATGTTCCCGCGCCACTGTTGCCCGCGGGATCAAAAAGCTCCGCACTATTGAGCGCGCCGTTCGCCGTGCCGTCACTTGAACCACCCACGATCAGCACCTTGCCGGTTCCCAGCAGCGCGGCGGACGCACCGCTGCGCGCGCTGTTCGGGTTGCCCGTCGCAGTAAAGGCATCCGTCGTGGGGTCGTACAGTTCGGCGCTATTGAGCACGCCGCCAGAGTTCGCACCACCTGCGATCAATACCTTGCCAGTGGCAAGAAGTGTGACGCTCGCGCCGAAGCGCGCCGCCGTCATGGCGTTAGCGGAGCCGGTGCCAGCCACGGCAAACGTCCCCGCGGAAGGATCGAAGAGTTCAGCGGTATTCAAAGCACCAGTGGCAAGGCCATTGCCGGAACCGCCGGCGACGAGCACTTTACCGTTGGGCAAAAGCACGGCAACGGCGCCGGTCCGCGCGGTATTCAGGTTTACGGTCGTAGAAAACGTTCCGTTCGAGGCATTGTAAATCTCCGCACTGTTCAGAACATTGTTATTGGCGTCTGTGCCGCCCGCGACCAAAGCCAGCCCATCCCCAAACACGGTCGCAGTAAAACCGCTGCGGCCCGTTGCCGGAGCTCCCGTCGCGGAGAATGTGTCCGCCGTGCCCGAAGGCACCGAACCGGAATCGGTTGCAGTTACCGTGGTCGCACTCACTTGACCAACCACGACGGTGGACGGATTCTGCACCACACCCGTGCTGCTCGTGCGCGGATTCACCGTCTCGGCAATCGCCGATGAGGTGCTGGCCGCGAACGCAGTTAAGCCTTGATAGGTGGCGGTAATCGAATGTGGCGAACCGGCCGCGGAAAGCAGCGCAGTGGATATGCTCGCCTGCTGATTGCCCCCGACTGTCTGTAACGTCCCGCTTCCCAGCGGCGTGATGCCATCAAAGAACGTGACTAACCCGGTTGCCGTTCCAGAAGCCGCCGTCACTGTGGCCGTAAACGTCACCGTGTCTCCGAGCGTGATCGTTCCGGCCGACGACGTCACCGTGGTCGTAGTCGCAGCCTGCGTCACCACCTGCGGATTGCCCGTCAGTGACCCCGTGCTGCTGTTAAAGTTTCCGTCACCACCGTAGATGCTGACGATTGTGTGATTTCCAGGTGTCAGAGCCGAGGTCGTGAAAGTCGCCACGCCGCCGATCAATATTCCAGTTCCAAACGGGCTGCCGCCATCCAGGAACGTCACCGTTCCCGTCGGCGTACCCGATCCGGGCGCCACCGCCGAAACCACGGCCGTAAAGGTGACTGGCTGACCAGCAGACTGCGGATTGTTCGACGAGACGACAGCCTGTGCGGTATCCGCCTTGTTCACTACCTGCGGATTGCCGGTCAGCGCTCCCGTGCTGCCGTTGAAGTTTCCGTCACCACCGTAACTCGTGGTGATGGTGTGGTTGCCGATGGACAGCGCGGAAGTCGTGAACGTGGCGATGCCGCCCACCAGATTTCCCGTTCCGATCGGGCTGCCGCCATCGAGATACGTCACCGTTCCCGTCGGCGTGCCTGCTCCAGGCGCAACCGGAGAAATCGTCGCCGTGAACGTCACCGATTGCCCAAAGACCGATGGGTTGACGGACGAAGTCACGAAGGTGGAGCTGTCGGTCTTGTTGACCACCTGCGGATTGCGCGTCAGCGATCCCGTGCTCCCGTTGAAGTTTCCGTCACCGCCGTAACTCGTGGTGATCGTGTGGTTACCGATGGACAGCGCGGAAGTCGTGAACGTGGCAATGCCGCCCGTCAGAGTTCCCGTTCCAATCGGGCTGCCGCCATCGAGATACGTCACCGTTCCCGTCGGCGTCCCTGCTCCAGGCCCCACTGGCGAAACCGTCGCCGTGAAGGTCACTACTTGACCGAAGACGGACGGGTTGGCGGACGAAGTCACCGTCGTCGTAGAGTTGGTCTTGTTCACCACCTGCGGGTTGCCCGTAAGCGATCCCGTGCTCCCGTTGAAGTTTCCGTCGCCACCATAGCTGGTGGTAATGGTGTGGTTACCCGACGCCAGCGCCGAAGTCGTGAACGTGGCAATGCCGCCCGCCAGCGTTCCCGTTCCAATCGGACTGCCACCATCCAGGTACGTCACCGTCCCCGTCGGCGTGCCTGCTCCCGGCGCTACCGGCGAAACCGTCGCCGTGAACGTCACCGATTGTCCAAATACCGATGGGTTCACGGACGACGTGACCGCCGTCGCAGAGTTGGTCTTGTTCACTACCTGCGGATTCCCAGTCAACGATCCCGTGGTGCCGTTGAAGTTTCCGTCGCCACCATAGCTGGTGGTAATGGTGTGGTTACCCGACGCCAGCGCCGAAGTCGTAAACGTCGCCACGCCGCCGCTCAGTGTTCCGCTGCCGATCGGGCTGCCGCCATCCAAGTACGTCACTGTTCCCGTCGGTGTGCCTGATCCCGGCGCAACCGGAGAAATCGTCACCGTGAACGTCACCGCTTGACCGAACACCGACGGATTCACGGACGACGTCACCATGGTAAACGCATTAGATTTGTTTACAATCTGCGGATTGCCAGTGAGCGACCCCGTGCTGCCGTTGAAGTTTCCGTCACCACCGTAGCTGGTGGTAATCGTGTGATTGCCTACCGCCAGCGCGGATGTGGTAAAGGTCGCTATGCCGCCACTGAGAGTTCCAGTGCCGATCGGGCTCCCGCCATCTAGATACGTGACTGTTCCCGTGGCCGTGCCTGCTCCCGGCGCTGTCGGCGAAACCGTTGCGGTGAACGTCACCGATTGACCGAACAGCGACGGAATCACAGACGACGTTACCGTGGTTGACGTACTGGCTTTGTTCACTACCTGCGGATTGCCCAAGAGCGATCCGGTGTTGCCGTTAAAGTTTCCATCACCGCCGTAGCTCGTCGTAATGGTGTGGTTGCCAATCGACAGCGCGGAAGTCGTGAACGTGGCGATGCCGCCGACGAGCGTTCCCGTTCCGATCGGACTGCCACCATCCAGATACGTCACCGTTCCCGTGGCCGTGCCCGTTCCCGGCGCTGTCGGCGAAACCGTCGCCGTGAAGGTCACAGATTGACCAAACACCGAGGGATTCACCGACGACGTTACTTGAGTTGCGGTGTCAGATTTGATCACGGTGAGAGCTGCGGTTCCTGTATTTCCCGTACCCGCCGCAGTGTCGCTCACGGTAACGCTGTTGTTGGCTGCGCCAATTCTGGTGCCCTGCACATTCGCAGAGACCGTGCAACTCCCGCCGGGAGCCATACTCGCGCCTGCCAGCGATACGCTTCCGGACCCGGCGCTCCCGCTTGCCGTGCCCGTGCAAGTGCTGCCCAACCCGCTCGGCGTGGCCACAATCAGCGTGCCAGGCGCTGCCGTGGGCAGCGTGTCCGTAAACGCGATGCCGTTGAGCGTCTGGTTCTGGTTGGGGTTGCTCACGGTAATCGTCAAGCTCGTGGTCGCGCCAAAGGGCAAGCTGCTGAGGCCGAAACTCTTGACCACGTGCGGCGGATTGATCACCGTAAGCGTGTCCGTCGTGGTATTCCCATTCCCCGCGTCCGTCGAGTCGATCGTGACGCTGTTGCTGTAAATGTTGTCCACGGCGCTCTGCACGTCCACTTTCACGGTGCATGCACCTACTGCCAGTGTGGCATTCGTGAAGCTGATGCTGCCGCCTCCCGCCGTGGCGCTGGCCGAGCCACCGCAAGCGTTTACAATGTTGGGCGTGCTGGCGACTACCAGGCTGCCGGGAACCGTCCCCACACTCGTCGGCAGGTTGTCGGTGAAGCTCGCATTGATCGCGACCGTGTTCGGGTTGACGATCGAAAACGTGATCGTGCTCACCTTCGTCCCTGTCCCCGTCGTGGTCTGAATGGTCTTCGGGCCAAACGTCGCGGTAATCGACGGCGGCTGCAAAATAATTATGGTGGCCGTCACGGCCTGCTGGTCCACCGTGGCGTCCGCAGAACCATTGCCGCCCACGCCGCCCGCGTTGAAAGTCGCCGTGGCCGTGGGAACCGGATTGCCGAGGGTCTCCGGCTGCGCTTGCGGAATACTGCCCAAATTCGGGTTATTAAAGGTGACAGGCAACCCAACAATCTCATCCAGATTTCCGCTCAACGCCGCGCCGTTCCCATGATTGTCCTTGCTCATGTCTCCGGTCAGCGTCGCGCTCGCGTTGATCTTTATCTTGTTGGGGCTCGCCGTGTGCGTCAGCACGATAAAAGGATCGAATGTAGCTGTGCTTGGCGTCGCACCACCCGCGTCGTTGCGAATGGTCGTCGCCGGTGTGTTCGTACCCCACCAGTTGTTGGTAACGGTAACCGTGCCATCGATGTTGTTAAGATTGCTTCCGCTTCCACCCGCGGTATTGCCTTCAATCCGGCTGAAGCTCATCGTCAGGGTTCCAAAGCCGGCGCTTAGATTGCCGTCGGAAATGCCGCCGCCATTGCCGTTCGGCGCGTGATTGCCGGTGATCGTCACCTTGGTCAGGGTAACGGAGTCAGGATTCTTGGTGTTCAGGAACAACCCGCCGCCATCTCTCTGGTTCACGATGTTGCCGGTTCCTCCGGTATTCCCGCTGATGAGGGAACTCTGGTCGATCAGCAGGTTGGAAGAAGCCCAGATGCCTCCACCTTCTCCAGTGGCCGAATTGCCTGCGATGGTGCAGGAGTGAATGACCGTCTGCCTGGAGCCGGAGACGTTCGAGAAAATGCGCAGTCCGCCGCCGTTTCCAACGCCGCTTCCAGTTCCGGCCTGGTTGTTGATCACCTGGGAGTTGGTCATCAAGATGCGCGAAGGGTCGGATACAAAAATCCCGCCACCGCTGGAGCCGCCGCTCACCACACTGTCCGATCCCCGGTTGCCCTGAATGATGCTGTTGCTGATGGTGGCCAGGCCCGGCCCGTTGACCACGAAGTTGAAATTCGCCAGTCCTCCGCCGTTGCCCTGTGTCGTGTCGCAGTTCTGCAGAGTCACGTTCGTCAGCGTCAAAGTGGCATTCCCGCTTAGGCCGGTATCGAACTCCATGCAGCCGCCGTCGCCGTCGTTGCTATGCGTGCCCCGATTGTGTCCATTCTGCAGGGTGAGATTGGAAAGGCTGGCGCTGGCATTGGTGACCGGACAGTTAGGTGTGCTTAGGTCCTCATTCACATTCATGACCATGTCCACGCCGTTGGGCGTACCCGCGCTGTAGGCGACCGTTCCTGCCTGGATAATGGTCAAGTTTTGTCCCGCGCCGACGATTGTGGTCGTACGGTCCACCGAGAGTGCGCCAAAATTGCCCGTGCAATCATTGGCGACTTTCGGAATGGTCAAAGTATAAGTTCCGCTCGGCACCATAACCGTGTCGCCGTTGGCCCGGAGAATGGCTTCGCGGAGGCTACAGTCATTAGCGACACCATTGCACGCGTTGGTGATCGGAAAAACCGGTGTGGGATCATCGGTGCGATTTACCGTAAATGTTGGGTCCGGGATGGGATGAATCAACGACGGAAATGTTTCACCCTTGTGTAGCGCCACAACACCTAGCCGGCCGTCAACATTCACTCGCATTGGCAATGCGGCCAGCGGTGTTCCCGTGTAAGGCCGTTGCGAGACTTGTCCGGGAACAAACGACGAGGCCAGTGGCTGCGAATCGGGGTGCGAGATCAGCGTAAGTTGTCCGGAATCGGCGCTCAGCACCATCACATCGTCGGCGCCGTTGATCGAAACGCGCGTGCGAAATACCACCGGCGTCTCTCCGTTGCCTACCCTCGCAGCCCCCGGGAAACTTTCCACGATCTGCCAGCCGCTCGATGGGAAGGTCCTTGCGGGATAGAACGCAGGTAGCGGTTGATTGTTCAACCTGGCATGACGAATAGCACGAAATTCTTCGTTGCTATAGGGTCGCGGGTCGAATTCATTGCGGACGGCAACCCGTACGCTGCCATCCGGCGCAACCGCCGCAATCTGCGATCCGCCGCTGCGATCAAAAATGAAAGAACCTAATGCAAAAGCGCTCACCGAAACGGGCAGCTCTGCCGTTTCAATCTGCATGTTTTCAGAGCGCAAAATCTTAATCTGGCCATCTGCCAGAAAGGCCACGTCCTGGCCGGACTCGCCGAATTCTCCGAAAAGAATGTTCGAAGCCGGTCCAGCAAGCGGGTAGCTGGCAATCGCTCCCAGGCCCAGCCCCGTGTCGCCCAAAATCAGTAGAGTGGATTTCGCGGCGTTCGAAACTCCAACAACAAGATCCGTCAGCAAATGGCCGCCGCCCAAAGCTCCTGCCGCCATCGCCGTCACTCCGCCCTGCAAACTCACCTGCTGCGGAGACCCGAACTTCCCCTTACCGTCTCCTGGCAAGATGTAAAGCGTGCTTCCGCCCCGCTGCGCGACGGCCAAGTCCTGATTGCCGTTTCCAGCAAAATTCCCAGTCGCGATGAAGTCCGGCCGCACGGGAACATCGATTACTTGCGCTTTCTCTACGAACGGCGAAGGAAATTGCCCGTGCGCGATCGCCTGAAACGACGCCTCGCTTTGCGGAGCAAACGCGTCCAGATTCCCGCGATGCAGCACCAAAGCTCCGCCGCCTGCCGTGGCGTAGCCCACCACCAAATCCTCCACGCCATCGCCGTCAAAATCGCCATTGATCATCGCCAGCGGCTGGCCCTGTCCTGCCGCCAAGCTTTGCGCAACAAGCTTCGCGCTCGGCCGTGCGGCAACGTGACTGACACGCAGGTGCTGCGCGTCCGCGAGCCAAATCCTTGGTCCTGTCGTTGCCTCGGCCTGCGTGGCCTGCGGCTTGCTCTTCCCGCCGCGCGCATGGCGCTCGCGCGCGTCAAGCGAACCTCCCAGAGCCAGCAACACAAGCAGTGAAAAGAGTATGTGGCGCGGACAGAGTGTTACACGACCTGAAACACAATGCGTAGTTTTCAAGGCTGGGTCCTTAAGTTTTATTCTGGGGGACAAACTAGTAGAGGGGTCCCCAACTGCGGGATCTCGCAACTAACCGTTCACGAGACCGTTGGGCAGGATTCTGGCACCTTGCAAAAAGAATGACAGTACCTATTAAGAACCGGTGTGGCTAATATATAAACTTTCATTTTCGCTAGTCCTCGGTCTAGCGTACCGATGCGAAACATTAGGAGAGCCGTGAAGCCCCAATCGCTTCGGTATCTGTTTCCGAGTGATCTGAATGCGACTCAAAAAACGGGCGCCTGGGTGCCTGGGTCCTGCAGTAGCACTGTAGAAGTCCAAGATCTGAGGTCACCCAGGGTAGACGAACTCCGCATTTCAGCGACCAATATCCACCCCACGGCAATGCGATGTGGCCTTGGCGACCGAGTTGTTGGGTCGATTTTTGGGGTTGTTGTGAATTGCAAATATGTATCAATTGGCGAAATCGCCATAAAGATTCTTATGGTGCACGTATCTTCCGTCTAAACTGAAACTAGGGACTTTTGGCGGTTATCCCTCCGCGAAAATTTCCGACGGCTGTACCGTTTTCGTCATCCCATGGACCGAACCTGCGGTGAAACGAAATGAACTTCTCGATTAGTCGAAGATGGAGAATTGGGGTTGGTCTTGCCCTGCTATTTCTGAGCTTGGTGGGGGCAGTCTACAGGTACTTGAGCACGCATTTGATTAACGTGCACATCACATCCAGGGTCTTCATGCTCGTTATTGTCCTGGTCGTTGTGATCGTTTTTTTTGTCCTTCCAGTATATAGCGTGGTCGTCACTAATGAGATTCGAAAGCGGCATCGAGTGGAAAAAGCGCTGATACGTGCCAAGGAGGAAGCCGAGCGCGCCAGCAGATTCAAAGATCGCTTCCTGTCCACAATGAGTCATGAGTTGCGCACCCCTCTGAACGCGGTCATGGGCTTTTCCGACCTGCTCGCCGACAAGCGTTACGGCGAGTTGAGCGAACGTCAGCAACGTTACGTAAGCCACATCAATGCCGGTGGAAGGCATCTACTCAAACTCATAAATGACATATTAGATCTATCCAAAATCGAAGCTGGTCGCCTGGAGATTTCGTGTGAGGACCTGTCCGTTGAAGTGATCTTTGCTGAAGTTGAAAGCGCTTTGCGGCCGTTGGCCGATAAAAAAACACAGACATTGTCTTCCAGCGCGGAGCCCGGCTTGCGCATTCACGCGGACGCAACCAGATTCAAGCAAGTGTTGATGAACTTGGCCGGCAATGCCATCAAATTCACCCCGGAAGGCGGACGCATCGAACTAGCGGCTCACCAGGTGGGTGACGAAGTTCGAGTGAAAGTGCGCGACAACGGTCCCGGAATCCCACCGGAAGAGCAGAAGCGTATCTTCGAGGCTTTTTACCGTCTGCGGAAGTCTGGCGAAGGCACGGAAGGTACTGGTTTAGGCCTAGCCATCACCGAGAGCCTTGTGAAATTGCAGGGGGGCAGCCTGAGCTTGGAGAGCGAACCAGGCCATGGGAGTTGCTTTTATTTCAATTTGCCCGTTGCTAAAACCTCTCAAGAAGCGCGTCCGCGCGTAGCGAAGCCTCCAAGGAAGGCGGACAAGACGCCCAACATCCTAGTCATTGAAGATGACAGGATGGCTGCCCACCTGCTCGAATCACACTTGACTTCTTCCGGGTATGACGTGGTCTGCTGCGATCAGTCCGAACGTGCGCTGGAAATAGCCGCGGATTTGCAACCCCAGGCCATCACCCTGGACCTGCTGATGAAGCCCACAAGCGGCTGGGAGGTTTTGCTCCAACTGAAGCGTGATCCTCGTACAGCGGAAATTCCGGTCATCGTCGTGACCATAGTGGATCAACCAACCGCCGGCGCGGCAATCGGCGCGGACGAATACTTGATCAAGCCCGTAGACAAGGCGGCCCTGCTCGCCGCGGTGGCGCGATGTCTTGATGGCCCGGAAACTTCCATGCTCACCCGGCCCATACTAGTTGTTGAAGACGATGCACTTACACGCGAGATGGTCGCGGACTTGCTTAGGACGAAGGGCTACGCCGTGGCGACCGCTGCCGATGGTGCCTCCGCGCGCGCCCAAGTGGTCGCCTCATTGCCGGCACTGGTGATTCTCGATCTTATGTTGCCAAAGGTGAACGGATTTGAACTGCTCGCTGAATGGCGCGCCGAACCCCGCTCCGCCGAACTCCCCGTATTCGTACTAACAAGCAAGGACTTAACCGCGCAAGAAAAATCTTATTTACGCGTGACTACCCAATCGCTATTTCACAAGCAGGAATCTTGGCAGGAAATGCTACTTAAGCAATTGCAGCGCGCCGTGGGCAAGCCACAGGCGGTGAGAGAGTGAAGCATCGAATTCTAGTCGTCGAGGACAGTCCGCTTAACAGCGAACTGCTGCGCGATTGGCTCGAAGTTGAAGGGTACGAGGTCTTGATCGCGGAAAACTTAAATGTAGCATTTGCCGCTGTTCGGGCTCAGCGTCCTGGCGCCGTGCTCCTTGACGTTCAGCTCGGCACTGACGATGGTCTGTCGCTGGCCTCGTGGATGCGTCAGCAGCCAGGGCTTTGCAAAGTCCCCATCATCGCGGTAACCGCGCAAGCCATGGTTAGCGACCAACAGCGCATCCTCGCGAGCGGATGCAACAGCATTGTGCCAAAACCGGTCGATTTCAGCGCACTCCAGGAGCAATTGCAATTCTGGCTTAGCCGTGCAGAAGCCTTGCAAGAAAATCAGGTGCCGGGGAAAAACTGAAAGGGACAAATTCATTCTTTGATTTGCGAGGTGGTGTGAAGACCCGCTTGAGGCATTTTGAGCGACTTGGCATTGCCCGATGTGCTCTCTCGTCAGGATCACCGGCTTACGGTCAGAGGGAAACGTGTGCGAAGCCCGCGCGCTCATGGTTCATGCGTTGTTTTTCCTTGCGCGCAGGGCATTGTCATTGTCTGGGGAAATCATGAAGTTCTGGACATGTTTATCGTGTTTATCGTGGGAATTCTTTGACTTGCAAAAGACCTTTCGCCGGAGTGTTTTGTGCAGAATTCTCCAGGCGAGCGCATTCCTGATAAGTTGGGCATCGACGACCCCTGCACAGACCACCTCCGTCGTCGAGGGGCTGGTAAGCGACCAGCATGGGCTCGCGGTCCAGGGGGCGGAAATCCAAATCGGTGACGCCGCGCATGGCATTAGTCAAAGCGCGTTCAGTGGCGGCGATGGCGCCTATCAAATCTTGGGCCTCCCCGCCGGTACTTATGTTGTTACAACCTCAAAAAGTGGTTTTGCCACGCAAACACAGCGCAACTTGGAACTGAGTGTAAATCGCACATTCATTCTCAATATTGTGCTCAACGTGGGAGGATTGACGGAAAAAGTGGAAGTGTCCGACGCGGCTCCCTTGCTGGAAAGCTCGACATCGTCCACCGGCACCACGATTCTGCCGGAACAGATCGACCAAATGCCTATCAACGGGCGCAATTATCTGGACTTGTTGCAATTGGTGCCGGGGGTAGGTATTAACAGGCAACAAGATCCGTCGCTGGACGGGGCGACACCCATCCTGGGCGAGCGCGGAGGCAACGCCGTATTTCTCATCGATGGTATGCCCAACGAAGATGAAGTAAATGGAGGAGCGGCCGCGCAATTCAATCAAGATTCGATTCTTGAATTCCAGGTCATCACGGGTGGCTACAAAGCGGAATTCGGTCACGGGTCGGGCGGAATAATCAACGTGCTTTCGAAGAGCGGAACAAACGACTGGCACGGCGGCGCTTCCTTTTTCCATCGAAACTACAAGCTCGATTCCTCGGACTCCCCGCTCGTCTTGGCAGGCAACGTTCCCTTCGTGCTCAGGTACGATCCTAGTGCGCAAGTGGGTGGCCCAATTCTCAAGGACAAGATTTTCTTCTTTGGATCGGCCGAGCGCATCCTCGAGAGCCGGCAACTGAATTTCCAGTTCCCGCAAAACACGCCGCCGACCCTCATCCAGTTCGAAACCCCCTTCAACCTGCACACACAGTCTTTCGAAACTCGCACGCACGCCAAGCTGGATGAACTTTGGGGACGCCACCGTTTGACCCAGCAATTCAATCTTACAAACACGCACGTGACGGATTTCTTGCCGCTGCTGCAAGCTATAAACCTGCCCTCCACGCGCAACGATGTGGATTCTCGCAGCTTGCTGCTCGGCTTCAGTGACACGGCGCTATTAGGCAAGCAGGGCAGTCCGTTCCTGCTTACCTGGTATATGCAATATCGCGGGGAGCCTTCCGATGTGAGGCCCGCGCACCCGGAAGCCGGCACTGCTTCCACCCTGGCAAACCTCTTCAGCAGTTTGAACACCGGTGGATTATTCGGCGATCAGCCTCAGGTTAAATTCGGTGCGGGACACACAACGCTGTCGCTCGATCAAAAGTATCTCTCCCTCGGTGCAAACTTGGCCAAGGAAGCCGGCCGTCACACATGGAAACTCGGGTGGGATTTCCAGCGAACTCATGTAGATGGGGTCGAAGCGAGCAATCTGCTTAGTCAATTATTCGCGACCACCACGGATTTTCAGACGTTCGGCGCGGTGGATTCCGGCGTGTACTTCCTGAACGTACAAGGCGGCGTCACGCCTCGGGACAATCTCATCGCGCTGCGCAACAACTACAACGGCGCCTTCGCTCAGGACGACTGGAAACTCTTTAAAAACACGACCCTGAATCTAGGGCTCCGCTGGGATTATGACAATCGCTTCCCGAACAAAACAAATTTCTCACCGCGTGTTGGTTTTGCCTGGTCCATCACGCCAAAGACCGTCCTCCGCGCAAGTTGGGGACTCTTCTACGATCATTTCCGCCTGGGGCTTGCGCGCGACATTCCGGGCTTTGGCGGAGCCACCCTGGTTCAACAAACCTTCCTTTCTTTCCCGCGTCTTTTCTACGGGGATCCGAGCACTCTCACGAACTTCTTCGCCAGCCTGGGACTTCCTGTGCCTTGTGCCTCCTCGAATCTCTCCGATGCTCAGATTCAATCGATGGGTCTGAAGTGTTCGGCCAAATTTCCCAACGGGGCGAATCAACCTCTCTACGGATTTGACCATCTCAACACGATCGTGGCTCCTGGCCATTCGCCTGTTCCGGCGAATGCCGTCGTCAATCTCAATGACGTCCAGGCGCTGACCGGCTTCACTCCCCAGCAGTTTGCCGATGCCGTCAGCTCGGCCGTGGGACTCGCACCCGGCTCCTTCTCCTATGATCCCTTCGGCAACCTGTCCATTGGCAGCAAGGCCTTTCCCACCAGCGGCATCCCCATCGCGGTGGACCCAGGGTTCAAAACTCCTTACACGAATGGATTTAACGTTGGACTTCAACGTCAACTAACTCCCACAACGGTCATCCAGGTCAACTACTATCATAAAAGCATCAACAACATCCTCGGTTTGCGAGATACCAATTTAGCCTTTGAAGCGCGCATCCCTGGACACCTCGCCGAAACGGTACCGGGAGGATCTCCGCTTGTCTTCGGCTACGGACCATGGCTGCATGGTAGTTACGACGCTGTAACGCTCGGCGTTACGAAACGTATGAGCAAATCTCTATCCCTGGACGCGAGCTATACCTGGACTCATGAAACGGACAACGCCCTGAATTCCAATTTTGTGAGCGACTTGCAGACTAACTTAGGGGCAGGCCTTGCGGCTGCCACGGGTCCCACTGACAGCTTCGTCGGCATGACCACGCTGGTTACAGATCCAGTCACCGGCCAGACGAACGCCACCGGGCCCTTCACAGCGAGTAACGGGAACCCTGTCCCCAAAGCCGGCATTTTCTATGACGGGCCAAATCTGGACAAGGGACCATCCGACCTGGCCCTCAATCACACTTTTTTGCTGTCCAGCCTCGTGCAACTCCCCTGGAAAATGGATTTCAGCGGGATTTTCAGGGCCCAATCTGGTTTTCACTATAGCGCCGAATTTGCGACCACACCCCCGGACGTTGATGGCGACGGCCATTTCAATGGGGTAGATTTTTTGCTTGGACGCAATCACTTCGTTGCTCCCACTTTTGTCAACCTCGATGCACGTATTGCCAAGCGCTTCGATTACGGGGAGCGACTCAAGTTCCATGTCTACATCGAGTTTTTTAATTTGTTCAATCGCGCCAATCCCGCCGCGGTCGAGAGCCTTCCCCGGACGAATTCCACCTCAACTGCGGCCCAATTTGGCGAGGTGTTGCAGGTCCTCCCCGGTCGCGAAGGCCAAGTCGGGATCAGGATCGAGTTCTAGAAGATCGCAGGCCAGCCTGAAGGCCATTCCAGGGATAGAGTGCCCGTAGCTACCCCAATAGCGCGGCTCCACGGCGGTGATCTGGCAGATGCTGGTGCGAACCCCGTGGAGATTGTCGACCGCGTTCGCGAACTAGGTTGGCAGGGCGTGGTGGGCAACACTGATGAAATGCTCTTCCTACCTGAGTCGCTGGAAAAGTTTGAAAGCCAATCGTCGGCGCCGTCCCCCCTCTGGACGGCAATCCGCCGGATGGCTGCAGTGACACGAACGATGCTAGGAGAAGACAGAATCGCCTGGCTGCAGA
This sequence comes from Candidatus Acidiferrum sp., assembly GCA_035693545.1. GTDB lineage: Bacteria > Acidobacteriota > Terriglobia > Acidiferrales > UBA7541 > Acidiferrum. The sequence goes on along the minus strand of DASSGJ010000055.1, from coordinate 176,780 downwards.
GACTGCCGAGCGTTCAAATTCAAGGTCCAGTGGCACTGGTGCACGGCAGTCCGGAGAGTCTTTGGCGAGCTCTGGCCCCAGAAGCGTCCGATGCAGAGCTCGAATCGGTTTACGGAGCATTAGGGCTGCCAATTGTTATCTACGCGCATATTCATCGCCCTTACATTCGCACGCTTCCAAGCTCAAAGATTGGAGAAAGACTTGTCGCCTACACCGGCAGCGTTAGTCTCTCGTATGATTCCGACTGCCGCGCCTCCTACCTGTTGTTGGATGGACATAGCCCAACGATCCGACGCGTGAAGGATGACGTTGGGAAGGAGTTGAAGGCTCTGTCGTCCGGTGGCTTACCTCACGCCGATTGGATTGCCAGGAGCCTCTCCACAGGCTCTCCCCAAATGCCACAACAAATCCCTAGGGTTCCACATGGTCGGCAAGGTACCGGGACGGACTTGTCCAGTAAGCGGCGCAGAACGGGTTTTTGCGGATGTCGCCGAGCCCGGTGCATTGTCACGCTAAACCGTTTTCGCTCGATGTGCGATCGGTAATCCAGTTGAGCAGCGTGCGGATAACTACCGAGAGGTTGGCTTCCCGCCGGGAAATCAAGCACTGAGGAGGAATCCCAGAATGAATAGTTCTGATTCTGCTAGGGCTGTGCCCTTCATTGCTTACCTAGTTTGAATACAAGACCCATGCTGATGCGCAGATTGTTTTGGTGATCATTCACTCCATTGGAAAAGTGTGTGAAGTAGTAGTCCGCTTGAAAGGCTCGAACAGCAACACGATTCGTCAACTGGACGTCAATGCCTCCGCCCATTGTCGCGGCGAAAGCATTTGAGAAGCCTCCGTCGGACGCATAGTTTCCGGATGCATGTGAGCCGCCCAGCAGGACTTGTGCGAATGGCACTATGCGCCGGACTTGAGGGAAGCGGTAACGAAAACCGGCCTGGTAGGAAGTAAGTGTAAGATCCGCGCCAGAGCCCGAAATGTTCGACGCATGCTGCACGCTGAGCTCGCCGACGATCGACACCGGGGCGAACGGATCGTACGAAATCCAGGCCCCTCCACCATTCATGGAGAAACAACCGCACCCGCCTGGCGGCGCATTCGTGCGCACGTAATTGTAGTTGGCGCCCACCTCCATGGAAGATAGGCTTTGCGCACTAGCGACTGCCGACTTCGACGGCAAGAGAGCAAGTGTTAGCCCAAAAAGCACGATAATTCGTGTCCAGATTCGCATGATTCGTCCTTGTTAGTGCAACGTTACCGTGATCGTTGTCGAGGGATGCAGACTGCCGCTGGTGCCGGTGATTGTAACCACAAAGGTGTGGGTCCCTGTGGCGGGTTTCCCGGCGAATCCACCATTGCAACCGGATAGGACCAAAGCGCCACCGGCCAGGCAGCCAACTAAGAGTATGGACGCCAATGTTGCGCCCAAGCGCTTACGGTAGCTGACGAGCGCAAGCCCGCATGAGGCCAGAGCCACGAACGGAAAAGGACTATCCGGATTGCGCTGCGGAGGAATCTCCGCAGTCAGAACGGCGGTATGGATCGTCATCACCGTTGCCGTGCCGGCACTCCCCGGTGTGACAGACGGAGGAGTGAAAGTTGCACTGGCCCCGGGAGGCAAGCCAGACGCGGACATAACAACCAGATTGTTATAGGCGCCGCCGACCGGCGACACCATGACATTGACGTCCACCGACTTGCCAGCGGTTACATTGTATGGCGTTTGCGGCGCTGTGACGGTGTAGGCGGCTGCATTCGACACAGTCAAGTTCACCGAGGGTGATGTGGAAGTTGCAAAGCTCGCGTTGCCGGAGTAAACGGCAGTGATGCCTGCTGTTCCTGGCGAGAAATTAAGGCCAGTCAATGTTGCCACACCGGAGGCATTGACAGTGGCTGTGCCGAGCAGCGTAGAACCGTTATAGAAGCTGACCGTGCCAGTGGGTGAGCCCGTAGGTGTCGGGCTTACCGTCGCAGTCAATGTGACTTGCTGCCCCGACGTCGCCGGGTTCGGCGATGCGACGAGGATCGTTGTCGTCGCCGTAAGAGCCGCACCGGTAACATTCTCCGTCAAAGTAGAGGAAGTAGAAGTCGCAAAGTTGGTGTTGCCAGAATAGGTTGCGGATAGAGAGTTTGTCCCCACCGGCAAGCTACTGGTCGTCATCGTTGCCACACCGGAGGCGTTGACAGTGGCTGTGCCAAGCAACGTAGAACCGTTATAGAAGTTGACCGTGCCAGTGGGTGAGCCCGTAGGTGTCGGGCTTACCGTCGCAGTTAATGTGACTTGCTGGCCCGACGTCGCCGGATTCGGCGATGCGACGAGAATCGTAGTCGTCGCCGTAAGAGCCGCGCCGGTAACATTCTCTGTCAAAGTAGAGGAAGTAGAAGTCGCAAAGTTGGTGTTGCCAGAATAGGTTGCGGATAGGGAGTTTGTTCCCACCGGCAAGCTACTGGTCGTCATCGTCGCCACACCAGAGGCATTGACAGTGGCTGTGCCAAGCAACGTAGAGCCGTTATAGAAGCTGACCGTGCCAGTGGGTGAGCCCGTAGGTGTCGGGCTTACCGTCGCAGTCAATGTGACTTGCTGCCCCGACGTCGCCGGATTCGGCGATGCGCTAAGTACCGTAGTGGTCGCAGTCAGATTGGGACCACTCAGCGGAATCGTGGCTGATTGACTTGCAGCGTGCGCGTTGTCGCCGGGATAACTGGCGAGGACATCGTGGGTTCCCGGCGAAGAGAGGGAAACTCCAATGGATGTCGCGGTGACCGTATGCTGACTGAGCAGCACGCTGATTTTGCCTGATCCAACGTTGCCAAGACTGGCGATGTCTACAAGTCCATCACCGTTGTAATCACCCGCGGCCAATGCCGAAGGTCCGGAGCTAACCGCGACGCTTTGAATCGCCGGAAAGGTTCCATCTCCTTTCCCCAGTAGAACACTGAGGGTGTTGTCTACGTTATTCGCGACGATAAGGTCGGCAATACCATCTCCGTTGACGTCGGCGGACGTAAGTGCAACCGGCGAATTTCCGACCGCGTACGTGACTTGCGGCTGGAATGTCCCGTCGCCGTTGCCTAACAGAACACTGATGGTGTTGTCTGCGTTATTCGCGACGATAAGATCGGCAATACCATCTCCGTTGACATCGGCGGACGTAAGTGCAACCGGCGAATTTCCGACCGCGTAGGTGACTTGCGGCTGGAATGTCCCATCCCCGTTGCCCAACAGAACACTGATGGTGTTGTCTGCGTTATTCGCGACGATAAGGTCGGCAATACCATCTCCGTTGACGTCGGCGGAAGTTAGTGCAACCGGCGAATTTCCGACCGCGTACGTGACTTGCGGCTGGAATGTCCCGTCGCCGTTGCCAAGGAGAACGCCCACCGTGTTGTCGTCACGGTTTGCGACGGCCACATCGAGGTCACCATCGCCGTTAAACTCGTTGACAACGATTCCTGAAGGATGGTTGCCCACAGGGGTGGTCACTTGGGGCTGAAATGTTCCGTCTCCATTGCCAAGCAAAATGCTGATCGTCGAGGAGCCACTCGCGATATTTGTGATCAGAAGGTCGTTGTTGCCATCCGCGTTAAAATCGCCGACAGCGATCGCAGAAGCGGTTCCGTTGGGATCCGTCGTGTAGGTCACCTCGGGCAGGAAAGTTCCGTCTTCATTGCCCAAGAGCACACTGACAGAGTTTGTGGATCCGTCCGCAACCGCTAGGTCCGTTTTTCCGTCGGCATTGAAGTCGGCGGTTACCAGGGACGTTGGCGCGCCACTTACAGCAGGGGTTGTCGACACAGTATGGACGGTAAAGCCTAGCGAATTAGGATCAAGGGACGCCGATCCAACAATGGAATTCGAGTTAGTGGTATCCAGGAACGACACGATTCCGATCGGAACGGGCTTGCCGAAGGCCTCCACGGTTCCCGTGAGGGTGTAATTGTTTGCGCTTCCGTTTGCTGTGATTAAGGTAGTGGTCGTGTACCCGGATCCGCCGTCGACTGTGATGATTTGGACACTCGACTCACTGCCTTGAAAAGCAGAGGTGCCGGTGAAAACAGCTTTGATGCTGTAGGTGCCGGCAGCAAGAACCAGGTTGGTTGAGGCGGTTCCGCTTGCCGTCAATTGAGCGGAGCCAAAAATCGACTCGCCTTTGCACTGTGGGGCATTTGCATCACAGAAGTTCACCACGCCCGGTGATAGCGGCGTGTTACCGTGCACAACTGTGGCGGTAAGGGTTATGGTGGCGCCAGGGTTCACCGGGCTGTTGGGCAAAACCGCTAAAGTTGTGGATGTAGTGGCCTGCACGAACGGAGCGACGGTGGTGACGTCGCTGGCGGAGTCGTTGGCGGTGTTGGTCTCGCCGCCGCCGGCCACTGTCGCGGTGTTGGTGATGGAAGCGGCTGCGGTGTTGCTGACGTTGACGGTAAGGGTGATCGCGGGATAGCTGCTGCTGGCGGCCAACGCATCGGCGCGAGTGCAAGTCAGCGTACCGAGCGTGCAGGACCAACCGGTGCCGCTCATGGCGGTGGCGGTCAGGCCGGAGGGCAACGTGTCGGTGACGGTGACGGTGCCGGAGGTTGCGCCGGTGCCGCTGTTGCCGACGGTGATGGTGTAAGTCGCGCCTGTCTGGCCTTGGGTAAAGTTTCCGCTGTGTGATTTCGCGATGGTCAGGTCGGGAATGCTGCCAACGCTAAGAGCTACCGTTGCCGGGGAATTATCCGAAGTATCGATCGTCGTATCGATTTGTGTGGTCCCAATATGCGCGACCGCGGAGTTCGTATAGACTCCATTAACAGGTGGAACTGTGGCCTGAAAAGTCAAGTCGGCGGTCCCGTTCGCGGGCACAGAAAAAATCCCATTCCAAGTCAGGATGCCGCCAGAAATCGAGGGATCCCCGATCGGGCTTCCCGCATACGTAGCACTTCCTGCGACGTAGGTCGCGTTTGCCGGACTGTTTGGAAGCGTATCCACTAGGTTGTCGAGCGTCGTGGTAGACGAACCCGTATTTGTTAGCCTCAGCGTATAGGTTGGAACTCCGCCAGTCGGCCAGTTCGCAGCGCTCACTAGCTTTGAGAGCGACGTCGTATTGCTGGTTGGGTTGATTGGCGAAAATGAAGAGTAGCCGCTGGTACCCGTATGTTTCGTCTGGGTGCCACTGCTGATATATGCCACTGGGCTGACGGCAGTTGGGGTGGACGTCGGTCCCACCGCAAGATAGGTTGCAACAAAAGTGTAATCGGTAGCGGAAGTCGACGTGAATGCAGAGGAAGGGATCAGGAGCTGATCTGTAAAGGTGCCGGTGTTCCCGCCGCTAAACGTTGTGCTCGTGCTATACAGGCGAAAACTGCTTGCGGGAAAGTCGAAATAGGTTTCAGGGCTTTCGTAGAAAAATTTTGCACTTCCAATTGTGCCGGTATTGCCGGTGACTGTAACGGTGACCAAGGCACCCAGAGTCGGGCTGTTGGTGGACGTAACCACCGTAGTCACTTTGTTGGACTGCGCGGCAATTGTTTCTTGCACGGTCACCGAGAAAGACTGCGAGCCTAATTGTGTTGTACTGGGCGGGCCGGAGTAGAGGCGAACGGTAAAGGGCTGAGCGGTACTGACGTTGCAATTGCCGGCGGAAAAGGAAGAGCAGTTTACGTTTACATAGAAGTATACGGCCCTCGTAACTCCGGCGCTCATAGGCCCCACATGAACGAGGCCGTTCTCATTGGTTGCCAAGCCGACGAATGCACCGGTGAAACTATCGATCTTCACCCAGGCGTCCGCAATTGCGGAACCCGTGTCGTTGGTGACGTTAAAGCTGAGATAGTTTCCCAGAAGGCTGGGGGACTGGTTCGAGCTGGTGTCAACGAATATCACGTTGCCCGACGTCGAAGTTACCGACCCAAGGGCGACGGGTGGAATGCCGAGCGCGAGCGCCGCGAGCAAAACGAATGCTATCGTCCAGTATGTCCGCATAACAAAAGCCCGCCTTTTCAGTCACATATTCGTCAGATTTGTCTCTGTCACTGGTGTGTCCTAGCGTTGAAAGCTACGGTGAGCGCCTGAGTCCCCGATGAACTAGCCGCAAACGGAGGGGTCGTGCGGGAAGTCCCCGCAAAAACGGCCTTGATGGAATAGGTGCCCGCACCGAGGGTGAGTCTCACGGAGGCGGTCCCGTTTTTTGTCAACTGCGCAGACCCAAACAATGCCGAACCCTCGCAGCGTGAAGCTTCGGCGTCACAAAACATGACTACTCCGTGTTGAACCGGCACGGCGCCGACTGATACCTTCGCGCTCATCACAACGGAACCGCCGACCTCGACATTCCGAGGCGAAACGCTAAGTTCAGTTGTAGTGGGCGCGACGGAGCTGCCGGTTGCGCGAGGAAGAACATGCAAGCCAATTAGCAGCAACGAGATGATCACGAACCTTTGCTTTAAGATCGTCATTCGTTTTTCCGCTTTCAACGCGAGAGATTTGTCACGATCATGTGGCCGAAGGTTTCGCCACGGACCTACCAGCGTGGGCGTACAGGTGCACCTAATGGGCCAAAAGGGTATGCTCGCGAAACAAAGGGGTTATCGTAAGAACGGCCTTATGCGCTCACGTTCTGCAGGTGGGACACGTCTCGTTCTGAGATGGGAGTCTAATTATGAGAATAGTTACTTCTGTTTTGACTTAGGTACAATCTAAGTAATCATTCGATTTTTAGCGATTGGACCTGTCATTTTCTAGGCTCTAAGAAGGCTCAGTTGGCGCCAGTTCTCATGGCTTTGCGGCTACCGCCGCTCCCTTGCCACTTCCAAGATAACGATCCAGCCAGGCAACGCGGCGGTTCCAGAAGTCAATCACATTGACCGGCTGCTGGAGGACATGATCCTCGTTCTCATATTCCAGAAACTCAACTTCTTTCCCTAAGCTGCGTAGCGCATTAAAGAGCTTTCCATTGTCTTTGGAAATATGGTCGGTCATCCCGCGCTCAATGAGCAACGGAGTCTTGACCCGTTCCAGGGAGAAGAACGAGGAGTTCCTGAAATAGCGTTGCTTGAATTCGCTGGGCGTTCCCTACCGACTATTAAGCGTCTATAGTGCTCCCGTCGGGCGCACGTTGCGCAAAGGAAGACCCACATCATAGTCATACTTATCCAAGGTAAGTGACGGGGTCTGTAAGCCGTTGGTTGTCCGATCCCGTCACGAGAAGGATTCCGATCCAGGAGTGCGAACTCTCGATTCAAGAATCAGTGGTAGGAGCAACTCTTGCAGAAGAACGCTTTCCTTGGGTCCGAGGTTTTCAAACTGAATACCCATGCAATCGGTTCCGACGATCCGACGATCCGGATCACTCGTACGGCTGTGGGCAGGAGCGACTTGCCGGCCCATAGCTCCAGATTAACTGTGAGAAGGGTACCTGATGGAAACGAGCGGTGTGATTGAACCAGCGCACCGCCAAAGCTCAAGCCTAGCGTCGTCCCCTCAAACCGTTCATTTCCTGCTTCTATCGAGACTCTGCAGCGAAGCCGGACACGGAAGAAACGCCACCTTTCGCGTTCGATCGGAGCTTCCGTAACGCGGATTAGCTTCAGTAACTTACTGCGTTCAACGGGTTTGAAGAGAAAGAACTCAACGCCGGCTTCAAAGGCCCTCCTCATAGTCGTCCGATCTTCTTCACCAGTAATCATCACGATGACTGCGGAGGCGTTAACGTTCGAAGCACGAATCTGCCGGGCGAGCTCGACGCCATCCGGAGCCGGCATGCGCATATCCAGAAAGACGGCATGGTATTTCTCTCGCTTCAAGCGCTCAGCAGCTTCGGCACTGCTGGTTGGAAAGCTTGCATCCATACCAGCCGAGAGGAGGATTTCAGCGGTTAGTTCAGCAGTGAGTGAATCGTCGTCGACAACAAGAATCCTTGCAGGCAAGAAGTCGCTCCTCTAACGAACACGATTTGGGAGGATATTTACCCGATTCGCGACACTAAGAATCTTCATGCACGGTTTTGGGATCTTGCAACAAGCGTTTTAATTCTGCTCCAAGCAGTTGAAAGTCGATTGGTTTCGAGAGGCACGCTCCGCAGCCCGCACTAAGGATCCGTTGTTGTTCCGCCACTAGTGCGTGTGCCGTGACGGCCATGACGGGAATCTCCCTGGTGTCCGTTTTTCGCGCATCCAGGCGAGTAGGTCGAGGCCGTTCTCCACACCGAGATGGATATCGAGTAAGACGGCATCGGGAACCCATTAGTTGGTTCAGGGACATACACCATGTGCATTGCTTCAACTGCGGTCAAGAGTTCACTGTCGAGGCTGAAAAAATGCCCGAATTGAAGGTGCGGCTCGAGCAAATTGGCAAGACGGACTGAAACACAACAGTTAAAACTCTGGTTGCACAATAGTTGCACAAGTGCTCCCGAACGGCGGCCTTTTGCCCAACAAGGAGGCAACTCATCTGCCGTAACCTTTGATTCCGAACAACAGCGTGTGGAATCAGGAATTTGCTAAACCGTCGCGGACGGTCAGTTGCCTTCATTTACCGTAGGATCGTCGTAAAGGCCCTCCCGATTGGCGCGGGACTTTCATTCTCAATTCGACAACCGGAGAAGAAGTCGCTTGTCGGGTGGTCTATGTCAGCCCTCATGAATCGGAGAAGAGACAGGTAGGCGTCGACTTTATGGAGCCTTGCCCTCGATTTTGGCGCATCTCTTTTCCCCCACCTGATTGGACAGCTCGAAGTCCTGAAGCCAAAGGCAACACAAGCCCGGCCAACAGCACACTGACAGATTCAAAACAGAAGAAATGAGATCAGGTTCTCGACTTACGGTTATTCCTGAGGGCTTCGCCCACCTTGTGCACCAGCGTATGGCGGGAGAAAGGCTTTTGAAGGAAGAAGCCCTCCTCCAGGAAGTCTTCGTTGCCCCGGTTGTATTCAAGGTAGCCAGACATGTAAACGATCCTCAGGCTAGTACGGAGACCCTTTAGCAGTTTAGCGAGTTCCGGTCCTCGCATCTTGGGCCTTATGTCCCTGTCTGGAAAAGATCCGGTGCGCTTCTCCGCGTCGTTAGCATCGGCTATTCTTTCTTTTCCTTGCCGAACATTTCTTTCAATCCCGCCTGCGCGGTTTCGGCAAGCCGTTCGGGGCTCAGCGTGCGACCCGTCGCCATGAGCCTAGCTTCCCGGATCGCGTCATCGACTTTCCCGAAGAGCCTGTCACCGGCCTGTTCGAGTTCGGCCACTCTTCGCGGGTGAAGATGCGGGACGATGTCCGTCCGGAAAATGTGCCGCAGCTCCTCCAGGTTCTCCGAAAAAACATCGACCGTGTCGTGCATGTAGAGCAAATCTTTTGCTTTGTCACGGTGGTCCCGCTGATCGTGAATGAGAATTTTCTGTGCCAGGAGGCTCGTCGGATTGGCGATCTGTACGATTCTCTTGGGCGAAAGCGGAAATCCCGATCCCTCGCCTAGCGAAACGCTCCACGGCGAAACAAGCAGAATCTCGATGTAGCGAAGCAGTTGGGAGGAGACGCCCCCGACTTCCATTGTCGCTTTTCGCTTTCCATGCCGGTCATATTCGCTGCCGACCAAAGGAGCAAGAAATTCCGCGTAGAAACCGCCGCCCTTCCCATAGTGATAGTGCGTGGCGGGCGGGCGATCCTCTCCTTCGAATTCTTCCGTGAAGCCTGCCCCGAGCAACCGTTCCCGAACCGTCGCTTCCTGCTCTTTCAATTTAGGCGGGACGGCAACATCTCCATCGAGAGTTGTCAACGGGGGATAGTCCAGCTTCCGCGCCCGTGCATCGAGTCGGTACAAGCGATGCGCCCAGCCCCCGATCACAACCGCCTCCCCGAGCCATGGCTCTAGAGCAACGATGAAGTTCGAAAATGCTTCAAGCTCAAGATTCTGTTCGCTCATGATTGGGAAGACTCAAACGCCGGCGAAAGAATTCTTTTCCAAATAAGGTCCGCCTGCTCCTTGCCGCGCGACGGATGCTGACCAGCGTCAAGCCACACTTGGAGAATGTCGCTTACGGGAATACCGTCTCTTCGAACAACGCCGCGAAAAATGCATTCCCGATTTCCGGGAATGCGCACGTGGACATCCGCTTCCGGTTCTTCAGCATTTCCCGAAAGGCCGAGATCTTTGAAGACCTCCTCGTTCAAGCGCTCCAGATAGAGAGTAGGCTTTACCCCGTGTACGAACCCAACGCTCAGTTCTTCCGCGGCTTCGAACAGTCCGAGACACAATCGGGGCCGTCGCATCCACTGTTGCCCACCAGAACTTGGCTGGGCCAACCGGTCTGACTCGTAGGAGCGCAGCACGCTCGCGAGGGCTTTTTTGCCGCGATGAAGCACCCAGCGCATCGGGATTTCAAGAACTCGCCGCTGGCTTGCGGCCGCCCATCGGCTCATCAATTCTCGAAGGCGTACGAGCCGCAATGGCCCTGCGCCAGAGTCGATAAACCCCATTTTCGAAAACTGCTCCACGAAGCGAAACGCACTCATCACCGAGGCGCCCGCTGCCTCCGCCAATTGCGAAGGTCCTTGATACTGACCTCGTGGAGCCGACAGGTATTCTTCCGGAATTCGCGGAGCGAGGAGAACTTTTAGCATCCACTGGTTCAAGTCCGAGAAGAGTTGCGGCGCGCCCGCCTTCGGCGCTTGCACGCTGCCCCCGGCCCGCCGCGGCGAGTTCAGTCGCTCCAGCCCATGACCCGCGAACGAACGGAATCCTTCCAAGTCCAAGAGTCCAACCCCAGCTTCCGGTACCCGTTCTCGGATAAATTCGAGTGCTTCCCCGGCAACAGCGTCCGAAATCCGATTCGCTCCGACGATGGCAACGGGAATCGGATGCCCGGGAATTCTGCGCGACTGGTAGATGGCATCGAGTGCAGCCTGCGAAAGAAGGGGAATCACCCGATCCTTGCGGCCCTCCGAGGCGCGCTTGAATTCGATGATTAGCTTCTTTCCATGCGCCGAGGCCACAAAGTCGGGCCGAGCATCTTCGCTACCGCGGGGTTCTGCTGACACCCGCCAGCCCTGTTCGCGAAATGCATCGACCACGAGGTGCTCGAGCTGGGCCTCGTTGTTTTCGCCTAGGTTGGGATAATGGCCTGGCATAGTGTTACCACGGCCATGGTAATTATCATGGCCACGTTAATTATCATGGCCATGATATGAAAACCTGAGGTGCCTGTCAACCTTATATATAGGGCGGCGTTCGCCCAGCCCTCTAAATAAAGGGTAGCGACGCCGGGGTGAAAAAATCCAGCGTCAGATGCGAAGCATAGCCCGCCAACACACCGGCAGCTAAACCCGCTACGAATCGACAGAAGTACTCGGCAATCCAGAACAATGCCTGCAGCAGAGGGCCCTCCGTCTGCGTACGCATCATCGCAAATCTGTCCGCCTGACTTCGCAGTGCAGCCTGCCACTCTGGCAGGTTCTCCCTCACGATCCATCCGACTGTTCCCGTTATGGCCATGCTGTGCGCTTCCGCTCTATGGCCCGGGTGCGTCGCTACATCGATCCGGTCCGGAAGAACACCGCCGGCGTATCCGCCGACAGCGCCCCCCGCCGCTTCGGCCATCACATGCGAGAGCGGCTGACCATAGCTCATGTACACGGCGTACAACCCACCGCTCGCCGTTCCCACAGGCCCATGAACGTCACGATTTGGCATTTCCCTGTCCTCCTGGATCAATCTCAAAACGCTTGTCGAGAATGCACGCCGAACAACTTCAGACAGAAGACGGACAAGCTGCATGCGTCGAAAACGCTTCAACGATGCTGCGACCATCACCGTCCAATCTACGCAGCTTCTCCGGAAGTCCGCCGAGCAGTGCATCCTCACGCCAGCGGATCGGCCACGACCGCCCACGAGACGACTTTCCCGACGGCACGCTGCTCAGCAATTGCTGTTCAACGATTCGAAACCAGTACCTCCCCACCCGCTCGCGCAAAACATTTAACGAACGATGGTGGCATCGACCGACCCGGCTGCCACTCCTGCAGGGGCAGAACTCCTTATTCGCTAAACGTTTCTTCATCCCGAGAAGCCGCACCGACGCCAGCACATCTCCCGCGTCCCCAAGGCCCAGCAACAGGCGCAGGTCCTCCTTGATCCCATCCACTCCGTGCGCAAGATCGTCGAACGGCGCCTCGCCGCATGTCACCAAATGCGAATACCGGTAGAGATAGGGAATGATGCAGCGCTCGACGAACGCCGCAAGCGACAGTCCACCGGAAAGCATGAAGCGCAGCCGCGTTTCCGAACCAAGACACAAGGATCCATCTTGAAGATGGTGGTACCGCAACGGGATGCGTCCCTTCGTTTCGAACACCACCGGAATCTTTTGGGGAAACCGATCGTGAACGCGAATCTCAATTTCATACGAGTCACTGATCCGCGTCTTGCCGGACATCTCCGCAGTGAATTCCAGCCTGCCCGCCATCACGAGGTCGGCAGAGCCCGGAATAATGCGCAGCCCCGGCTGATTAACGAGGACCTCCTCAAGACGCCACCGTTTTGGAATATCAAAAGAAATGGCGATCTCCCCAAGGCCGCGGCGTCGAACTGGGAATGGCAACGACGGGAGCACGCACAATGGCGGGAGCCCGGCGACTCGCTCGCAGGCCGACAGTCTCGAACTGCTCTTCGCTGAGCTTCACGCCGAACATTCGCTCGACGTCATCGCCCAGCCTGTCTCCTGCAACCAATTTTTCAAGGTTCTTCAAATCCGCTTGCGCTTGCATGTGCCAACGCCAAAACGAGCGCTCGAGGTTCCCATCCAACCGCCACTTGTCGGCGTAGTCCTCGGCGGGATTCGCCGGATTCGGAACCCGCGGTCGCTCCGGCTGGACCAATTGCGGCATTTTATCCACGATGTTCGTCAACGCCGTGTACAGATCCTGCTCTCCTTCATATGCCGTCGCCGCGAGATTGGTGATGATCATCGAGATCGGCGCAGCCTTGACGTTTGCGCGGAACATCACGTCGCGATGCCGCTTCAAGATTTGAATGCTTTGCTGCAGCGGCGTCTTGAATTCGTACGCCGGCACATCTTCAACAGCCGCATAAAAGTTTCCTTTCACCAGTTCTTGCAGGCGGGGCCGCGCCCAATTCCGCGCGCATTCCTCGAACCAATCCGCAAATCCTCGCGGGTTGCTGCTGAAAAGCTCAGCCGAAATCCGTGCATAGTCCGGATGCCGCTTGTCGGTGATCGCCACCGCAAGAACCGCGAGATGGCGCGGAACTCCCGCGGCAATGATCGCCTCGACCACCAGCGAGTCTTCCGGCATGCACGGGAGGGAATCCAGGTGAAAGTTAAACGCGTCCGCGTAACAAATCCGCCAGCAGCGATTTCGCTCTTCAATGGGGTCTGTCATGTTGTGCGCCGCCGCGTACTCCTTCAGTTCCGCGCCATACAACTCCTTCAGAGCCTTTTGCGACATGCGCGTCTTTTCGATTTGCAGCGTCGTTACATTGTCCAGGTCATATTTGTGGTCAGTCACAACCGGCCGCACCACGGTCCCGTATCGGAAGGAGCCTTGCGGAACGACCACCGGCCCAAACACAGCCACCCTCGATTCCGGCCGGCAGAGCCATTCACCCAAAGAACGATGGCGCGCCACCGCCTTTTCGTAGTACGAGCGCGGGATTTCAATTTCACCGAGCAGCAATCGCAGCAAGGCATTCACATTCGAATTTCCGATCATTCCAGCCCTCCTTCCGGAATAGACAGAGCCCGGACAAATCCACCTCGCGAGTTCACTTCGTCGTACACAACCCATGGCATATCGGCCTTCGGCATTCGAACGCGCCCCAGCTCTACGGCCAGTGACACCGGCATCGCCGGAAATATATGCAGCGTCTCTCCGTGGCCATGCACCGCCTTGATTTGCTCCAGTGTTGTTCGAACAAGACAACGGAACGCCGCGGTCTGCCGCCGCGACTTCACGAAGTCGTTGTGCGGCGTCGCTACGTCAATGCACCAAATGTTGGCGCTTTTACCCAAGACTCGTTGTATCCGGTCGGAGCTCACCGACCCGCTCACCCCAAACACCAGCGCCGCCGGACCCTCGCTCTGATCCGGCCGCCGCATTCGAAACGCGCCCGCTTCTCCCTCGCCAGGCCACGCCCATGTCATTGGCTCGCGATGCCGCTGATACACATCGCAGGGAACAATGTCGCCAAGCAAGCTCCCGAGAAGAATCAGGAGCGGCTGGGGTGCCAAGGCGAACACGGAAAGATGCCGGATCCCGCCTTCGGCGGCGTGCGCTCTTACCAGTCGGTCGAATTTTCGTCGGAGTTCGAGCGACTCGTTGCGCCAGAATTCCTCATCCCGCTCATTGAACGAGCTATTGTGGACGCTGAGCTCGATGGCCCGGTCAGCCGCAGGGTAGCGATCCGGAAATAGCGCCGCTGCCGCTTCTGCATAGTTCAAAGGTGAGCTGTGGTCGCCGATGTTTGCGCCGTACAGCAGAACGTGACTGCTCTTCTCCGCAGCGATTGCCGAGACAAGCTCGATGCGCCCCTCATGCATGGCCTTCATCTGCTGTAAAACCGAGACCGTATAGCGGCCCCCGTCCAGCCTCTTGTCGATTTTCCGGTGACAGCCGTGGCAGACAAGCATCAAATTGGAGAGATCTTGCAGCGTGATCAGATCCGCGCCGTTGTGGCCCCGAGCCCCACCGCCGCTGAACGCGTAAATATGAGCCTTCTGCCCAATATTGACCTGCTCTTGGGTAACCCTCGACTTCCACAACGGTTGATTGCATCCAGTGAACTCGCAGCGCCCCGCGGCTTTGCCCCAGAGCATGCATTGGACGGGAACTGGAACGTATCGCGTAACTTCCGCAACCCGCCGCTCCACGGACTCTTTCGCGGCGCGTATTCGCGTTGCCGCATTCGCGTGTTTCCGGGCTTGCCTCTTCGGCGACGCAATCCGGTTCGCAGAACGCCCGTGCCTAGCTATTGCATCCATCGGTCCACCTGCTTCGACTTTTGTCCGCGGCCTTGACGCATGGTCTATGATTCTTATGTCCAGCGTGCAACGCATTTCTCGTACAAAGTGTCCTACATATGAGACAGTATAAAAGCCGGCCCCGGGTCTTTGTCAAGGCTCGTTTTGAATCCAAATTGTGGAGGTGACGATGAGTCTACCGATCGAGGACTTTGGACGTTTGCTCGCTACAAAACGCGGAGGGCGCGGCGTCCGCGCTGCCGCGCTTGAAGCCGAGGTCACGCCTTCCACGTTCTCGCGTGTCGAAAACGGCCATATGCCCGACCTCAAGACGTTTGCGAAACTCTGTAAATGGCTAAATCGCGATCCCAGGGAATTCTTGGGAATCGAAGCTGCCAACCCCTCGCCCAACCGCCCGCGCGATGTCGTTCATTTCAAGAAAAAGAAAACCGTGCAAGTGGAAACTGCGAAAGCGTTGGGAGAACTTATACTCGCCGCCCAACGCGCTGTCCTTGCAGCGGAAGAACAGGTGGGCCGGTAGCTCGTGCGGCATGGCTTCAAGGCCCAAAGCGAGCGCAGCGCCGCCTCGGCGCGAGCAGCGCTCGGCCTCAGGCCTGATGCCCCTTTAGACCCGCGGCTGTATGCCACGCATCTGAATGTGACCGTGCTCGACTTCTCCACGCTTGCGTTGACCAAACAAGCGCAACGCCAACTCACTGTAAACGATCCCGACAGCTGGTCCGCAATGACAATCCAAGTGAACGGCACATTTGCAATTGTCATGAATCCCGTGCACGCGCCCACCCGCCAGCGATCTGATCTGATGCACGAACTCGCGCACATTGAATTGCGCCACACTCCCGCTCGCGTCGAAGTATCTCAGTCCGGGCTGCTTCTCCTCAGCGACTACTCCGACGAACAAGAACAAGAGGCCGACTGGTTTGGCGCCGCTCTTCTGGTCCCGCGCGATGCCTTGGTGAAACTCCGAGCGGCGCGAAAAACTCCTGCAGAGATCGCCGCCCACTTCGGTGTGAGCGAACCGCTCTGCCAGTGGCGTATCCATATGACGGGTGTCGACACGCAGCTGCGGCGCGCGCGGCGCTGAAGGCCGCGGTAATTTCTCGAGTGAGGCGATCTTCGAACGCCTTTATAACTGGGGCGAGTTCTCACGTATAGATCGCATCTCTCAAATCTGTTACGAACGCTCCGTTCATTCCTTCAGAGAGCGTGTTCGTTAGCGCGACTGCGCTTCTTGCTTTCCGGTAGACTGTTGCTTGCGGCGTTCGTCGACCACGGCATCGACGCTTTCCTGTAAGTGTTGACAGGAATTGTTCATGTCTTGGCCCGTCATCCAGCAAGGGGATTGGAGTTGCGCCTTATTTGACCGGCTGACCATAACTGCAAAACCGACAGTCTCTTCGATGCCATAAGTCAAGAAGTATCATCTTTAACTCGAAGGATCCACGCTGGGCACGGAACCTACACGCATCGATGGGATGACTTCCTGGTTGTATCGCGCACGAGATCGGTCTCTCCGATCTTTGCTGAGAGGCTGATCAGCAGGACCAAGAACACTTCACAGGTGTACCCCTGGGCGTGCATTTCAACGAGCCGGAAGCTTTTTTGCGTCAAACGAAAATTTGTGCCACTGGCGGCATAGAGTCAATGGCCGATTGCGTGCTGACCGGCGCGAACAACCTTGCATTTAAGCCCCGCTCTGCCAGACTAAAAATGCGGCCTCCCAAACTTCGCTGGACTTGTTAGCGTGGTTGGCTTGCCTATACCCAATCGCTCTGGACTGCGAAGAATGCCTGCAAATGCGATGCTAGACCCTCGATGGCGCCGCTTGGCCCACGTGCGGCTATATTGCAACGCCTCCTGTTTTGCGTCAGCCGCTCTGGGCAGCCTGATTCTGGTGGGCTGGGTTTCGGGTGCGACACTTCTGAAATCAGCCTTTTTGGGCACCGGAGCCATCGAGCCCAACACCGCGCTTGGCCTCATTCTTCTCGGAATCTCGTTATGGCTCCTCCTCCCGGATCCTCCTCGCCGCAAACGTCGCTTTTGGGGCCTGGCGCTAGCCGGCGCAGTGACCTTGCTCGGCGCGCTCACTTTGATCGAGCGGGTGCTTCGTCTCGATCTAGGCATCGATCGTCTTCTTCTCGGGCACGCCGCGGTTTCCGCGCTCATGACCCCAATTACTGCCACCACGGTTTTTGTCCTGGGTCTGGCCGTGCTTCTGCTGGACCGGCAGACGCAATTCGCGTTCGCTTCGCAGCTATTGGGCCTTTGGGGCGGTTTTGCGGCCGTGATGTCTCTGAGCGGATACATCAATGGCGCGGACGCGATCTACGGTTTTTTTTCCTTCACCCCCATCGCCGTCTATATATCTCTTCTTCTGTTCGTTATGAGCGCTGCGGTTTTCTTCGCTCGTCCCCGCGTGGGCATCCCCGGAGACTTGATGGGGAAATTCGTAGGCAGTACGATGGCCCGGCGCCTTCTTCCCGCCGTCATCGTGATTCCCGTTGTTGCCGCCTGGCTACGGATGCGGCTCAAGCAAGCCGGTTTGTACGGAATGGAGCTGGGCCTGGCGTTCAACGTCACCATCAACGTCGTCTCGCTCTCCTTTTTGGTTTGGCTCTATGCCCGCAAATTGAACAAGGCGGACGAATTTCTCGAAGAGGCTCGTGAGGCGAAAGACGTCCTTTACGACGCTTCGCTCAGGGATGAGCTCACCGGCCTCTACAACCGCCGTGGTTTTCTCACCTTCGGCGAGGCGCAGCTTAAGCTCGCCCGCTCCGGCCGCCGCGAGCTTGTCGTTCTGTTTGCTGACGTGGATGGGCTCAAAGCCATCAATGACAGTTACGGCCACTCCGAAGGAGACCGCGCGCTCAAAATGGCCGCCCAAGTCCTGCTCACCGTGTTTCGCGACACCGATCTGATTTCCCGACTGGGCGGGGACGAATTCGCCATCCTGGCTCTCGATTGTTCTCCCGCCGGCTTGGTCCGCATTGAAGCGCATCTCGACAAAGAGCTACGCGCCAGCAACAATCGCAGCAACCCCTGGAAGCTCGCCATTAGCCTAGGCGCGATTCACATCGATTCCGAACATCCGGCCTCCATCGATGAGCTGCTCGGAAACGCCGACAAGATGATGTACGAGCGCAAACGCGCCAAGCCAGTCCTTTCCCCGCGTTAAGCGGGGAGCGCAGGCCGCTCACCCTGGTTCGCCATTGCACAAAGTAGCCGGACAGCCAAAACAACTCGAACCGAGTCGGTGGACGTTCGCCCTCGGATGCCTAAAATGGAAGAGTAGCCCGTGATACGACCTTGTCCGTTTACAGGCTGCTGAAGCTTCGCGCGGTCTCACATCGCGTTCTCAGTGCGTGGTTTTTGGGCGGAACCAGCGAATCACAGGAGGGACAAGGGTGGCGTGAATATCTTCTTGATTCTGTAACCAGCATTTCCGTCCTGAACCAGACACTTTCGGGGCCTCGAACTGGCTACAATCCTAGCGGAGGCACACAATTTCATAGTATTCAATGCAGGCTTTGATCGGTTAGGCTCCTTCGTCCGACTTCATAGTGTTTCTGAACCCAGACATTCTTTGATTGAAGCTTCGACAGCACTTATCGAAGTATTTGTGCTCTTCATCCCGGAAACGGAGCTTCGCGGGCAAAAACGGCTGGTTAGCCCGGTTCGCTTGGCCAAGAAAGATTTACAAGCGCGTAACACTACGGAGGTAGGCACAGAGAAGAAAAACAAAGTGGACAGGTTGGACACAGCCTGCGACCATCGCAGAAACCAGATACCAAATCGAGTTCGGGAGTCCTCCATGTTGGATGAAGGCGTTTGCGCAGAGGTAAAAATCGGTTCCGAGCACTTGCGACTCTTCTCGGAGCAGAACGCCCAAGGGGTTCAGGCTTCCGTGTACAACGTCACCGCCAAGAAATGGATTGCGCCCTCGGAATCTGTCGAGAGCATCGAACACGGCAAACTCAAGGCCGCAGCGTACGCCGAGGCCTATCTCAAACAGGTCGCTAACCTGGAGTTGCCTGCCTTGAAATGGAAGGAATCTCGCGCGCTCTAGGAAGAATCTCTCCTTCTTGCGTTCACGGCCTTCTCTTTTGAACGATCGTGGCTTCCATGCCGCGCTCCACGGCTCCGGGAGTTTTCATCCAGAGGTTAAGGTCAGCGCGTGTGGCGGGAAGCGACTGTTGAAGCGCAAATCAGCCATCTCACTACGATGGTTATAAGCAGGTATTGACAAACGTACACAATTTCTTTACTTTCTAACTTCGCGATGAACACCTCCTGCAATCGGCGCGCGCACCACCATCATCACGGCCACATGCCGCGACCCCTGAGGTGTGCGTAGCGATCCGCTAAACAAAGCACTCATCAGCCCGCTGGCGCAAAAGCCCAGCGGGCTTTTTTGTTTTTTGGGAAGTAAATTCACCGAGGAGAGCAAACGTGGAGATCGCGTTCGAGAAGGGCGGCGGGTTGGTTCCCGCGATCGTGCAGGACAACCACACGGGCGACGTATTGATGTTGGGATTCATGAACGCGGACGCCCTTGCAGAGACGCAGCGAACCTGCGAAGTGGTTTTCTTCAGTCGCTCCAGGAACCGGCTGTGGAAAAAGGGCGAATCCAGCGGCCACGTGTTGAGAGTGCGCGAAGTACGAGTGGATTGCGATGCGGACGCACTTCTTGTCCGCGTCGACCCGGCTGGACCGGGCGTGTGCCACGAAGGCTACCGAAGCTGCTTCTTCCGTCAAATCGAGCAAGACGGCAGCGGAAGAGTCGTCGAACAGCGCACTTTTGAGCCTGGGCAGGTTTATGGACAGGAGAACAATCGATGACCCGCCTGAAATTGGGCATCCCCAAGGGTAGCTTGCAAGAAGCGACGCTTGAGCTATTCGCACGTGCCGGTTGGAAGATCACTATGAGCTCACGAAGCTACGTTCCTTCGATCGACGACACGGAGATCGAATGCCTGCTCGTGCGCGCGCAGGAGATGGCGCGGTACGTTGAAACCGGCGCCCTGGACGCAGGAATCACCGGGCACGACTGGGTGGTGGAAACTGGCGCCGCGGTGGAAGAACTGGCCGAGTTGGTTTACGCCAAGCAGCGCCTGGCGCGAGTGCGTTGGGTGCTGGCGGTGCCGGAAAGCTCTTCAATTCGCGAGCCCCGTGATCTGGCTGGAAAAGTAATCGCCACCGAAGTCGTGCACATCACCGAAACTTACTTGGCACGGCATGGCGTGACCTCGCGGGTTGAATTCTCCTGGGGCGCGACGGAGGTAAAGGTTCCGCAGCTTGCCGACGCAATCGTGGAAGTTACCGAGACCGGTTCGTCGCTTCGCGCGAACCGGCTGCGTGTTGTGGACACGGTGTTGGAATCGACGACGGTGTTCATCATGAACAGACAAGCCGCGGCCCACGCCTGGAAACGCGAGAAATCTGAAAATCTGATCCTGATGCTACAAGGCGCGATCGCCGCGACGAGCAAAGTGGGGTTGCTCTTGAACGTTCACCGGGACAATCTGCCCGGCGTGCTCGACGTTCTGCCGGCGCTAAAGAACCCGACGATTTCGACCCTAAGCGACCCCGACTGGGTCGCCCTGAATACCATCGTCGATGAGGCGGTGGTCCGCCAGATTCTGCCCAAACTCAAAGCCGCCAACGCTCAAGGGATCGTCGAGTATCCCTTGAACAAGATCGTGCTGTGATGCGGATACTTTCGTTGTCTGCCGCAGTGGAAAGACAGCTTCTGCGCACGCGCCAAAGCCCGGACCTTGCGGCGGAGCGGATCGCCGCAAGGATCGTTGGCGATGTCCGGCGTCGCGGAGATTCGGCGGTATTTGCATGGGCGAAGAGGCTCGACGACCTGGAGCTCGGAAGCGATAACGTTTGGGTTTCGCGTGAGGAGATCCGGGCCGCCACACGCAACGTAAGTCGCGAGCTTTTGCAGGCCGTGAAACACGCGGCTCGAAACGTCCGGCTCGTAGCGGAGAAGCAATTGCCGAGCCCATGGAAGCTGGCAGTCGATCCCGGCGTAGGTATCGGGCAAATCGTGCGCCCCATTGAGACCATCGGCTGCTACATCCCCGGCGGCCGTCATGCGCTGGTCTCGACGCTGATAATGACCGTAGTACCCGCAAGTGTCGCTGGCGTGGGGCGAATCGTCGTCGTTTGCCCGCGGCCGAATTCGGAGATGCTCGCGGCAGCCGCCCTTCTCGGCATCACGGAAATCGCGCGAATTGGCGGGGCGCAGGCGATCGGAGCGCTGGCGTATGGGACGGCCAGCGTACCCCGCGTCGAAAAGATCTTTGGGCCGGGCAATCGCTTTGTGACCGCGGCGAAACGCTTGGTGAGCGGCGATTGCGCGACCGACCTCCCTGCGGGACCCACCGAAGCCATCGTTCTCGCACGGCGTGGCAATCCTCGCTGGATCGCCGCCGACTTGTTGGCACAGGCCGAGCATGCGCCAGATGCACGCGCTTTGCTGGTAACCACTTCGAAGGTGCTGGCGAAAAAAGTGCAAAAGGAAATCGAAGACCAATTGCGGCGGTTTCCGGGAACGAATCCCGTGCATGCTTCAATCGAGCGCACAGGCGCGATTGTCCTCGCGCCTTCTCTCGGCGCCGCGCTTGACTTCGTCAACCGCTTCGCGCCGGAGCACCTTAGTCTTCCCAGGGACGCAAGCACACTCCTGAAGAGGTGCCGAGCGGCCGGAACCATATTTCTGGGTCCTTGGGCCGCGCAGCCGCTGGGCGACTACGCGAGCGGGAGCAATCACGTTCTACCGACCGCGGGATGGGCCCGGAGGCGCGGCGGGCTCAGCACGGCAGACTTCGTGAAATGCATCAGCGTACAGTCTATCGACCACCAAGGCTTTTCGCGGCTTGCGGACGATGCCCTAACACTGGCGCGCGCGGAGGGTCTTATGGCACATGCCAATGCCGTGGAGGTGCGCCGATGAGCGCTGAGCTACCCACGCGCAAGGCCATTCTGGAACGCCGCACCTATGAACCACCTGGCGAGGGGCGCGCGAACAAGCTGCGCCTTGACTTCAATGAAAATACCGCTGGCTGCTCACGCGCCGTAACGCGCGCGCTGGCGAAGCTCTCGCCGAAGCAACTCGCCATGTATCCCGAATACGCCCGTCCGACGCGGCGACTGGCGCGGCACTTCGGCGTGCGCCCGGAGGAGTTGCTGCTTACGAACGGCAGCGACGATGCCCTGCGCGTCTTCTTCGATGCCTTTGTGGATTCCGGTTCCTCCATCCTTCTCTGCGAGCCCACCTTCCCGATGTACGGCTACTACGCAGAGATCGCCGGGGCAAGGATCGATGTATTGCGCTACGGTGCGGAAATGGAATTCCCGCTCGAAGGCGTTGTCGCAGCGCTGGCCGGCAAACCCCGCGTATTGTTTGTTGCGAACCCCAATAATCCGACGGGAACATTGCTGCAGCTTGACGCGATTGAGGCACTCGCGAAGGCCGCCACACACACGGTCGTTGTGATCGACGAAGCCTACGCGGAATTCTCCGGGACAACGGCCGTGCCCTGGATCAGGAAATACCCGCATCTCTTCGTGGCTCGCACGTTCTCAAAGGCTGCTGGGCTCGCTGGGCTCCGTCTCGGAGCGGTGATCGGCCATGGGGATTCGCTCGCCATTCTACGCCGCGCGATGCCGCCCTTCCCTGTCAATGTCGCCGCGCTGGTGGCAGCCGAAGCGGTGTTGAACGACCGTCAAACGATGCGGGGCTACGTACGCGACATCGTTCGATTGCGCGCGTGGCTCGAAGACGAACTGAGGCGGCTCGGCGTGCCCACATACCTTAGCGCCGGGAACTTCCTTTTGGCGAACTTCGGTCCGAACGGGCCGGAATTGTTCCGAAAACTCGAGAGCCAGGGCATTCTGCTCCGCGAACGCACCAAAGATATGGGTGTGGGATTTGTGCGCATCACCATCGGAACAAAGAGCGAAATGACACGGCTGATCAAGCAAATCAAGCGCTACCGGTAAAAACGATGTCAAGAACCGTGACAATCCATCGAAAAACAAACGAGACGGACATCCGCGTCCGGCTCAATCTGGATGGCCGGGGCATTTCCCAGGTGGCCACCGGAATCCGCTTTCTGGACCACATGCTGGACCTTGTCGCGCGACATGGAGCGTTCGATCTAACGCTCGAGGCAAAGGGCGACCTGGATGTCGATCAGCATCACACCGTCGAAGACACAGGGATCGCTCTGGGCGAGGCGGTGTTCAAAGCGCTCGGGACAAAGCGCGGGATCCTGCGCGCAGGATACTTCCTTATGCCCATGGATGAAACACTCGCCGCGGCGGCAGTCGATTTCGGTGGCCGGCCTTATTGCGTATGTATGGCCAAGGTCGCCGCAAAGCGGGTCGGCGATTTCCAAACCGAGCTGACCGAGGATTTTTTTCAAGGTTTTGCTCAGGCCGCACGAGCGAATGTTCATCTCTGCGCACTGTATGGGCGGTCGTCGCATCACCGAATCGAAGCCGTGTTCAAAGCCTTTGCGCGGGCCCTGCGCTTCGCGGTTTCGCGAGACAAACGCTTGCGGCACGTGCTGCCGAGCACGAAAGGGCTGCTGTGAACGTGACCCTCATAGACTATGGAGCTGGCAACGCGACTTCCGTGGAGCGCGCCTTGCAACGCCTCGGCGTAGCCTCGACTCGAGCCAGCGCACCAGAGCCCATCGCCAACGCGGAAGCCCTTCTGCTCCCAGGTGTCGGGCACTACGCGACGTTGATTCGCGCCTTGGACGAGGGTGCGCTGCGTCAGCCCCTGCTCGAAGCAATTAGACGCGGCGCGCCTTTTCTAGGCATTTGTCTCGGCTTGCAAGCGCTCTATGAATCCAGCGATGAAGCGCCAGACCTAGCCGGGTTGGATTTGCTTCTCGGGCGGGTTCGCGCGCTGCCTGCCCAAGTAAAGCTTCCCCACATGGGTTGGAATCAACTGAGCATCAAGCGGACCTCCCGGTTGCTCGCGAATGTTGCGGCCGACGCGTACTTCTATTTCGCGCATTCCTACGCCGCCGACGTTGCCAACGACAACGGCGCTTCGGTCGCTACCTGCAGACACGGTGCGGAGTTTGTCGCCGTCCTCGAAAGGGAAAACATCTCCGCCGTGCAGTTCCATCCCGAAAAGAGCGGCGCCGCGGGAGCGCAGGTCCTGCGCAATTTTCTGGAACTTGCCTCATGAGCCTCGCGCGGCGCATCATTCCCTGCCTCGATACGGACGGCGGACGTGTCGTCAAGGGCGTGAACTTCCTGAGGCTGCGCGATGCGGGCGATCCGGTAGCGCTGGCGGCGCGCTACAACGCCGAAGGCGCCGACGAACTGGTGGTGCTCGACATCGCGGCCTCGCGGGACCGGCGGCCAATCTTTCTGGATACCATTCGGCGCGTCGCGGCGGAGCTCGCAATTCCACTTACCGCCGGCGGAGGCATCCGCTCATTGGGGGACGCACGGGCGGTGGTGCGCGCCGGCGCCGACAAAGTCACTGTGAACACCGCGGCAGTCGCCCGGCCGGCTTTGATCTCCGAGCTGTCTCGCGAATTCGGCGCGCAAGCCGTTGTGCTGGCCATCGACGCGAAGTGCGCAGGCAGCCGTTGGAACGTGATGGTTCGTGGTGGGTACGATTCGACCGGCCTCGATGTCGTCTCTTGGGCAAAACACGGCGCTTCTCTCGGCGCGGGAGAGATTCTGCTGACCTCCGTCGATCGCGATGGAACCCAGAGCGGTTTTGACATTCCATTGACCGCGGAGATCTCGCGCGAGGTATCCGTCCCGGTGATCGCTTCGGGCGGCGCCAAACTGCCGGAGCATTTTGCGCGGGTTTTCGCCGAAGGAGCCGCCGACGCGGCGCTTGCCGCCTCCATTTTTCACGACAGCGTGCAACGAATCCGAGAACTGAAAGCCTTTCTCAACGCGAGAGGCGTCGAGGTGCGCTTCCCTTGCTGATCCCGTGCATCGACTTGCAGGGCGGACAAGCGGTTCAACTGGTGCACGGACGATGTCGCGAGCTGGCGGTCGCCGACGTAATCGGCCTGCTGGACAAATTCAAGAAATACCCTTGGCTGCATGTGATCGACCTCGATGCCGCTATGAGCAAGCCCCGAAACGACCAGCTTGTAAAACAATTATGCGGCAAAGCGCGCGACCAATTTCGAATGAAGGTGCGCGTCGGCGGAGGGATTCGCTCAGTCTCTCGCGCCGTGGACCTCATGGATTCGGGCGCGGAGCAAATCATTATCGGGAGCGCAGTATTTCACGCGGGAAAGATGCACACGCGATTCTTGCGAGAGCTGCGGAAGAAAATTGGCCGGAGCCAAATCGTAATCGCGCTCGACACGGAGAACAGCCACATCGTGACTCAAGGTTGGCGGCGCGGGCTGAAGCTTCGAGCCGAAGACGTGATGGGGCAGCTTGAACCATTCTGCGCTGGGTTTCTGTGCACGGACGTGGACCGCGAGGGGACCATGAGCGGAGCGAACCTGCAATGGTTTCGCCGCCTCCGCAGCGCAACCCCGCTCCCAATCATCGCGGCTGGTGGCATTAGGACCCGACGCGAAATAGATGCACTCGAGAAGATCGGGATGGATGCGGCAGTAGGGATGGCTCTCTACAAGAAGCGAGTGCGATAGAGGCGGAGGCATCCAGGGCTAATGACCGATATTTTGCATTCGGCTTAGAAGAAAATTCGATGCATGAGGCTATTGTGCATCGCGCAAACACCCCGTACACTCTGTCTCATGTCATTGAGCTTTCGGGAATGCCAGATGGTTGCGTCGACCTGTTGTCGGTGTCGCGCATTTGTGTCTTCTGGCACCGGGAGGCTAGCGATCTAAAGCTCTAATTCTAGCCGGGCAGTTATTGGACCCACCGCCAGAGGTGAATTGGCAGGTGGGTTTTTTGTTTTTATACGAGCATTTCCAGCAGGGGGAAACGACCATGGCAACCGCGCCGCAGGAGTTGTTCCACACAACGGAACCTGGCAACGGAAGAGAACCAGCGATTGAGCCACAGGGGGGGGCACGTCTCAACCACCTGAAAGCCCTCGAAGCGGAGAGCGTCTACATCCTTCGGGAAGCCGCTGCGGAGTTTTCGCATCCGGTGATGCTCTATTCCATCGGAAAAGACTCCTCCGTGATGTTGCGTCTGGCGCAGAAAGCGTTCTTCCCCGGCAAGATTCCCTTCCCTCTCCTCCATGTGGACACGAGCTACAAGTTTCCCGAGATGATCGAATTTCGCGATGAGTACCCGAAACAAATTGGCGCGGAGCTGCTTGTCCACAAAAACCAGGAAGCGCTGGACGCAGGCGCTAATCCATTTGCGCTGGGCACGCAAAAATGCTGCGGGTTGCTGAAAACGAAATCGCTGCTCGATGCCCTTCGGGAAGACGGATTCAACGCGGCATTTGGCGGAGCACGCCGGGACGAGGAAAAGTCGCGAGCAAAGGAGAGGATCTACTCTTTTCGCGACGTTCACGGACAGTGGGATCCAAAAAACCAGCGACCCGAGCTTTGGAACATCTTCAACTCAAAAATCGGCAAGGGCGAGAGCATCCGTATCTTCCCGCTTTCAAATTGGACGGAACTCGACGTCTGGCTCTACATCTACACCGAGAATATTCCGATTGTGCCGCTCTATTTCGCCAAGGAGCGCCGTGCGGTCGTGCGCGATGGCTCGATCGTTCTGATTTATCCACACGACCCGCTTCGCCTCGGTGAGCAGGCTCAATCCATCAAGTGCCGCATGAGGTCGCTCGGCTGTGTTCCTTGCACGGGAGCGATCCGCTCGGATGCCGATACCGTTCCCAAAATCATCGCGGAGATGATTTCGTTCCGCCGATCCGAGCGCGAAAACCGCGCGATCGATCACGACGAGGAAGGTTCGATGGAGATCAAGAAGCGCGAGGGCTATTTCTAATGGCTCCTGCAACCGAAATCGAGATTCGAACGGAATTCGCGGAGTTCCTGGAACAAAACCTCAACAAGGAGCTTCTGCGATTTTCGACCGCCGGAAGCGTGGACGACGGCAAGTCCACGCTGATCGGCAGGCTCCTGCACGATTCCAAAACAGTTTATGAAGATCAGCTCGCCTCCGTGAAGAAGAGCCGCATCAACCGTTCCAGCGGCCCGATCGATTTTTCGCTGATCACCGACGGACTCCGTGCGGAACGCGAGCAAGGCATCACTATCGACGTGGGCTACCGCTACTTTGCGACTTCGCGCCGGAAATTCATCATCGCCGATACCCCCGGCCACGAACAGTACACGCGAAACATGGCCACGGGAGCATCCACCGCGGATTTGGCGGTGATCTTGATCGATGGAACAAAAGGTCTCCTGCCGCAAACCCTGCGGCACACCTACATCTCCTCTCTGTTGGGGATATCGACCCTCGTCGCCGCAGTGAACAAGATGGACTTGTGCGAATACCAGGAAGACAAGTTCCGAAAACTCGAAAGCGAATTTCGCGCTCTGGCCGAACGGTTGGGCGTCAGCGCGGTGACTTGCATTCCGATTAGCGCCCTCGCGGGAGACAATGTCGTCGAACGCAGCGAGCACATGCCGTGGTACACCGGCCCTGCCCTGCTCGAACATCTGGAGCGCGTGCCGATAGCGCGGCCCGCAAGCACACTGGGCGTCAGATTCCCTGTTCAGTATGTGCTTCGTCCAGACGCCAACTTTCGCGGATTCGCGGGGCAAGTGTCCGGAGGCATGGTCCGACCGGGCGATGCCGTCGTGGCTTTACCTTCCGGACAAAAATCGCGCGTGGATTCGATCGTTACTTTTGATGGTCCACTAGCGGAAGCGTCCTCTCCGATGTCCGTCACGTTGACACTGGAAGATGAAATCGACCTGAGCCGCGGGGACATGCTCGTCTCACCTGTGGATCTTCCGCACGTCTCCCAACGGTTTCTTGCAACGGTCGTCTGGATGCACGCGAAGCCGTTCGAGACCGGCCGCTCCTATCTGATCAAACACTGCGCGCGACAGGTGCGCGGCAAAGCCATCGCAATTCGACATCGGGTAAATATCGACACTCTTCAACCAGAAGCCGCGGATCACCTTCAAATGAACGATATTGCGACCGTCGAACTGGAAACGAATAGCCCGCTCTTTTTTGACCCCTATCGGCGGAACCGCACTACGGGAAGTCTCATCGTCATCGATCCTTTGACAAATGCAACTCTGGCGGCCGGGATGATTCGAGAGGATCTTTCGGGAAGCGCCAATTGTTCAATCCGCAAAGAAAGTCTCTCTTCGCAAATTCCGGTCGCCCCATTGGAGCGATACCGGCGACATGGGCATTACCCCGCTATCATCCTGGCGAATGCGCGTCCGGCGCTTGCCGGCCAACTCGAACGTGTGCTCTTTGAAGAAGGATTCGAAGTCATGGCCGTCGAAGAGAATTCTTCCTCTTCTTCCGCGAGAAGTGCATGGGCTGGACTCTACGCCGCGGGATTTGTCGTCATCTACAACAATCCATCGCTCAACGCTGAAGAACGGCTGGATTTGCAAAGCGCGGCTGGCGACCACTTTTTCGATCTAGCCGATGTGGAGTTGCCAGCGGGAAATGCCGAAGCAATTGAACGCGTACTGGCTTTGGTCGAACCACTGCGCATTCCGCCGCCCGGAGAATTGAGAAAGGCCAACTGAAATGGGAACAACATTCGTTGCTGACACTCTCGAGAATCTCAACCCGGAAGAGGTTTTAAATACCGTTCTGGGCGCTTACCCCGGTCAGTCCATCTGTCTGACGTGCAGTTTCCAGGCCGAGGACATGATCGTCCTCGATCTCGTTCGCAAACGCATTCCCTCGATACCCGTGCTATTCCTCGAAACCGGTTATCACTTTGCTCAAACGTATGAATATCGCGATCGCATGGCCAGGGAATGGTCTCTGAACCTGGTGAATGTCATCCCACGAAATACCGTGGAACAGCAGGAGACGGAATTCGGAATCTTGCACCGCACGGATCCGACCCGATGCTGCCAGCTCCGCAAAGTCGACCCACTGCTCGAGGCGCTGGAGTCGTACGAGATTTGGTTCACAGGATTGCGGCGCGAGCAATCGCCCACCCGCAAAAACCTCAAAAAGATTGAAGAGCATCGCTTGCCGACCGGGAAGACGCTTTTGAAAGTGAGCATCCTCGCCGATTGGACCTGGGGACAAGTCTGGGAGTACACCGGCAAACACCAACTGAGCTATTTGCCGCAGTACGACCAGGGTTATTTGAGCATCGGCTGCGAACCTTGCACTGCGATTCCCGAAGACCCGGCGAATCCTCGTTCGGGCCGCTGGGGCGGCAAAAAGCTGGAATGCGGCATTCACACATTTTCCCAAGGCGGCGAGTGATGCATTACTTCGTAGGTTTCCTGATTGCCCTGGCGGTGGGATTGACCGGGGTGGGTGGCGGAAGTTTTACAGTTCCCGCGCTCGTGCTTTTGGCTGGCCTGACAGCGGGAGAAGCCGTGGGTACTGCCTTCCTGTTTGCAGGCGTCCTGCGCTTGATCGCCGCTCCTTTCTATCTGGCGGGAAAACACATTCACTCTCGCTATCTGTGGCTTCTGCTCCAAGGAGCGGTGCCGGGGCTTTTAGTGGGCACCTGGGCGCTTCAATTATTGAATCGCGATGCGGGCAATCCGGTTGTAATCCTTCTACTGGGTGTTATTTTGGCGGCCTCCTCCAGCGTCACCTTTATCCGCCGCATTCAAAATCCGGCTTTCGCGGCCAAGAATCACCGCTGGCTTCCCTGGCTCGCTCTCCCAATTGGAGTGGAATCGGGTTTTTCCTCGGCGGGGGCTGGAGCGCTGGGAACCGTTCTGCTGTTGAACTATTCCGAAATGACGCCCGCTCAAGTCGTGGGAACGGATTTGCTTTTCGGCTTGGTTTTAGCGGCGATTGGCAGCGCCTTTCATTGGGGTTTTGGCTCCTTCAGCCTCCCGATACTCTTTCAACTTCTTCTGGGTGGAGTCCCCGGAGTAGTGCTCGGTTGCTTGTTCGCTCCAAGAGTTCCCGCAAATAAGTTGAGGGCTGTCGTTGCCGTGGTCGCTATTTTTGCCGGACTACAGCTCGTCTGGAGTGGGGGCCACACGCTTGCGCAAAGGCATTCAGCAAACACAGCCAAGATTTTGGGGCACGCTGGAGTTGGCAATGTGCGCTAACCAGCAAGTTATCGCACAAGCCTTTCCAAATATTTCTTTGTCGGTGAACCCGGCGATTCCCGCCTCTCCTGGCCGCACCTCCGCACACTTCTGTTGTCCTTGTTGTTGACCCCGCCCAAAACGGTTTGCCATTCCGAATCAGTCCCAGGCCGACACTCGCCGCAGGCCACGCAATGCAAATCATCTCGGAGAGAAACAATGAGCTTTCAGAGAATTACCAATGGCTTTTCGAAACCCGGTTTCCGCTTTGGATTTTTGCTTCTGATTGTTTGGTTGAGCCTCGCAACTCTCAGTTCCGCCCAAGAAGACGCTTCCATTCAGGGCACCGTCAGTGACTCGTCTGGCGCAGCCATCCCCGCCGTGGCCATCCAGGTTAAGAATCTGGAGACGGGAGCCCTGCGAAATCTGCTGACGGACGAAGTGGGACGCTTCGACGCTGCCTCGCTGCCAGTGGGACGTTATGCCCTTAAGGCGGAAAAGTCCGGCTTTCGCGGGGTAGAGAAAACGGGGATTTCTCTGGTACTCGGCCATCGGGAAACGGTAGACGTGGTGCTTCAGGTCGGCGACGTACGGCAAATAGTTCAGGTGGAATCCTCTCCGACGGTCGTGATGATTAGCACCGAGGATGTTTCTGGTCTTGTCGGCGAGCAGCAGGTCAAGGACCTTCCGTTGAATGGCCGCAGTTATGATCAGCTCATAACGCTCAATCCGGGCATCGTGAATTACACCTCTCAGCGGGCAGGAGGAATCGGAACCTCCAATTCCGTGGTGGGCAATATGTTTTCCGCTTCGGGACGCCGCCCGCAGGAAAATCTCTACCTGTTAAATGGCGTCGAATTCACCGGCGCCTCCGAAATCAACAACACGCCGGGTGGAGTCAGCGGACAGCTCCTGGGCGTAGATGCGGTGCGCGAGTTTTCCGTCGTGAAGGACACGTACGGCGCGGAATATGGCAAACGCCCCGGTGCCCAGGTCACGATCGCGACGACCTCGGGCTCGAACCAGTTCCATGGCAGCGCCTACGAATTCCTGCGCAATAGCGCCCTGGATGCCCGGAACTACTTCGACCATGGCGATACCCCCGGGTTCCGGCGCAATGTGTTCGGCGGCTCGCTCGGCGGCCCGATCCGCAAGGACAAAACCTTTGTATTCGCAAACTACGAAGGCTTCCGGCAAAGCCTGGGGCTCAGCGATTTATCGCTCGTGCCGGATAACACTTCCAGAGCCAACGCGGTAGCGACTATCCAGCCGCTCCTCGCGTTGTGGCCTGTCGCTAACGGAGCGGAGATTCTAACTTCGGCGGGAACCCCGAGCGGAATCGCGGAAGCGTTCAGCAATCCCAACCAGAGGATTCGCGAGGACTTTGGAACCGCGAGGCTGGATCGGAACTTCACCGACAGGGATTCGCTCGCGGTTGTTTACACGGCCGACGACAGTGAAGCTCATTCGCCCACCGGCAATCCGATTACCCATGTCGATATTTTCTTGCGGGAGCAGGTAGTCAGCCTGAGCGAAACTCACATTTTTTCGCCAAGCGTAGTAAACAAAGCGACATTCGGATTCTCTCGCGGCGCCTTCTATTTCAATAGCGGCACCAGCGTGAGCTTGCCCCCATGGGTCAACGAGGGCCAGCCCGTCGGCGCGATCGTTGTTGGCGGCGGCACTACTCTCAACGGCGCCTCGCAAATCACCAATGGCGGAACTAACGCAGGCAGTAATCTCCGAACGGCCCGCAATCTTTACACCGAATCGGATCAGGTTACTCTCTCGCACGGCAGACACTTGTTCAGCTTCGGTGGGTGGCTGCAACAATTGCGGTCCAACGACAGTCTGGTTCAGGATCAATATGGCCAGGTTTCTTTCACCAACCTGCAGGCATTTTTGCAGGGCAAGGTAAGCACGTACACTTACGCTCCGAGTTACACACCGTTGTCGTGGCGTTCGATCGAAGGAGCTTTCTATGCCGAAGACGTGATTAAAGTCGCGCCCTCATGGGAGCTGCGCGTTGGTTTCCGCGGCGAATCCACCAATGGATGGAACGAAGCGTACGGACGCGCGTCGAATTATGCGTTTGATTCGAGTGGTGTAATCGAAACGCAGCCCGTGGTTGGAGGCTCGGCCCTGGCGGTAAACAACGCGAAATTCCTGCCGGCGCCACGTATCGGGACGGCTTGGTCCCCCTTTGCGTCTAAAAAGACCGTGGTCCGGGCAGGCTTCGGCATCTATTACGCGCTCCTGGATAATCTGAGCTACCGCTTGGATCAGAACGGTCCGTACAACACAGTCTTCGCGGTAAAAAATCTTCCCTTCTCGAACATCGCTCCGAGTAGCACATACTTCGGTGTGAAAGTGATCCAGAGTGGCGTGCAGCCAGACTTGAGAACACCGACTGTGCAATCCTGGAGCTTGAAAATTGAGCAGGAGCTTTCCACCAACACTTCGCTAGCGGTCAGCTACATCGGCTCGCATGGCTACCATGAGTTGCTTTCGGCCGATGCAAACTTGCCCACCCCGACCATCTGCCCGGCGTCAACTTGCCCTGCCGGCTATCCTGACGGGGCCTATTACTATCCAGCAGGCGCGGCCCTTGCTAACAATGCCGTGTGGAACACGACGCATTGGCTCTCCGAGGGAATCAGTTCGTACCACGGGTTGGAGGTGGACGTGAATCACCGGCTCGGACACCGCTTGCAATTCCGCGGCGTCTACACCTTTTCGAGGTCGCTCGACGACGGCGACAACATGAACACCAGCGTGGCAACCAACTCTCCCGCCTTTGTGGCGAATCCGTTGCAGCCGAAGTCCGACTATGGCAGAGCTTCCTTCGACGTGCGGCATGCGGCGGTCATTCATACCACTTACGATCTCCCATTTGGACGCAGTGGCGATTCCCAGGCTGACCCCTGGGTGAAACGGCTGATCGGAAATTGGCAACTGAGTGGAATCGAGACACTGCAGTCGGGGTTGCCATTCACACCGCAGTTGTCTTACAACCCATCTAACGATGGCGACACACGCAATCCCGTGCGCCCGTCATGGAATCCCAACTTCACGGGCGCGGTGATCCTTGGCGGACCAACTCAATACTTCAATCCCAACGCGTTCATTCAACCGCTGCCTGGCACCTATGGCAACGTGGGCCGTAACATTCTCGAAGCTCCGGGATTGACGGAAACAGACCTCTCGCTCACAAAATCATTTTCATTTTCCGAGCGGCTGCACCTGCAATTCCGCACCGAAGTATTCAACCTGTTCAATCACACAAACTTCAACGCGCCAAACCCTGTGGTCTATGCATCCTCAACCGGAGGGCCCTCCCCGACCGCCGGGGTCATCACGGCCACCAGCACCACTTCCCGGCAAATTCAATTCGGGTTGAAATTACTGTGGTGAACAGTGCCTCGAGTCCAGAGCGCAACAATCCTGCCTGATCACGGTGACATTATGGCAGGTGGGCTCCGATCGCACGGGGTGAGGGTTTACAATACCTTTGGAATCCTTGGTTGGAATCTAGGCGCGCATCAGTATCCCGAATTTCTCGCTGTGGCGCCTTGGTTTCATCGGGTTTGTCAGAACACTCGTTCTAAGAAGACGTGTTCGTGACGGATTTGAACCACACAGCTTCAGCTCCTGGTCCCGAATCACGTACGGAAGTCGAGAAAATCAATCTAAAGCGTTGAATCGGCGTCGGATAGATGAGCAACTTTGTCCCTTATTGGGCTCCTCATTGGGCTACAAATTATGAGCCCGACTTCTCGGACAACGAACGTCTGCTTGGCAGGCAGACACGCTAGGCGAAATTCAGTCAAATGCTTCGGTTAACAGCCTTGAAACCAATTAACGTAACTAGAGGAGCGTTATGGTTCCAATTCCGACTACTTCTGGACCACCACGTGAAGACTACCCTCCACTGTCGTCGGAAGATTCGAAGCGTACAACGTATAGGCAATTGAAAACGACCTCGCAGTTTCCCAGGAATCAAAGATGACAAAGAAACGGCCGAGACTCACGATGAAATTATGCTTCAGAGACTGTACGTGGCTCTTTACTTCGTAGCTGTTGGTCTTCCGTATCCTTGGATGGCTTACGTTTCGAGGCATTACCCGGGCGTTGAAGTCGAAATTCGTTAGAGGGCTAATTTGCGACGCCAAAGCCTGGGAAAACGAGAATCCCTGCATCGCCTTTAGACTTTCTTCAAGGGGGCTTAGCGGCGGACCGGGCGGCGCAGGTTCTGGAGGAGCCGAAGGCAGTTGTTCCTCATCATCGAAGAGCGTGAAACCGTCGGGAAAATGCATAACTATATCGATGTCCCTGGCCGGAGAATTGCCTGTATTCGATAACCGAATTTCCAGTTGAATTAGCCTCGCTTGAGACTGAGCGAATTCATTTCGATCCTGAATATATTGCTCATGCCTTTTTAGAAAAATCTGAAGGCGATTGTTGTACGCTTCAATAGCAGCAACACCGGGCGCATTGAGAATGTCCGTCCCGGCAACCTGTACCTTCGTATCCAACTTAGGAAATCTCGCGCGAAGTTCCTCCATCTCCTTAGATACGTTCTCAGCAGAAGTTTTGGGTATTGCCCTCAAGACAAACTTCTCTACGTCCGTCTCCTCCGCAAATATCAATTGCAGCGCAGGCATCTGAAACTTAAGCGTCCGAAGTTCAGTTTCCAGCTCCTTGATTCGCCTCTGTTCTTCGTCGAGGTCATCAGGCAGCTTAAATGCCTCGGGCACACTGACCGACTCAATCTGCAGCGTTCTTGCCTTAAGTTTTAGCCCAAGGTCATGGGTGACGAGCACAATTTGATTCAATTGCAAATTGCCACGCAATTCCAAAATGGAAGCGATGATCCAGTCATCGGCAATGTGCCGAGACAGATGATGCACCGAAAAATCCAGCTCGGCGTCGTGAAATACAAATTGCAGTTCAACGCCATCACGAACGGTCAACGGTGTAGACTGCCCGGCGAGGCCCTCAAGTCTTTTCAGAGCCGCTCCGGCCCTCTCTCTGATCTTCCGGTTTCCTGGTGCATCCTTTTTGTCGGCCAGCTGGCGCAATACCGTTTGAGTCACAACGAGAGTAATGCGGTCCGCCTTGAGAAAATCTAGCCATTTTATTTGGTCAAGCGGCGCGTAGTGAAGAAATACGTTGGTATCAAGGACGGCGATAATCGAGCCCATCGTCAGTTCACTGGCTCATCTTACCTTGGCAGGAACAACGCACGCAATTTGGGCCACACCGGAATTACCTGGGCAGTTCGAACCATGCGCATTCCGTGCGATTTTTATCTCCGACCACATAACACACTGACCGACTTCACGCCCTCGGCGCGATGGCGACCTCAGGACGAATTCGAGTCCTCACTTCTTCGTATAAGTTCACCTGCGCTGCTTCTGCCACTTCCAGCGTGACCGCTACAGCGTACGGGATGCGCTCTGTAAGTAGTCCTGCATCCTCCTTGCAGCTCACAGTAATTCGGAGTTTGTCACCGTCCACGAATACCTTGGCATCCTCGCCCTCCATCACGCGATGTTGTAAAGTTCCCCGTTTTGTGGAGTCAAAATCTGCGTCTTTTTTTTCAACTCCGAGCGCAGCTTCAGGAACTTGAAACCACAGCGACGCCTTACGATAGTCCATGTGCCGCGGATTGATTGGCGTGAACCAGCCAAGCGATACGGTTAGACGACGGCGGATTCGGCTGGCGCTAAGGGACGGCGGCAGCGGCATCTCATAGATATGGCCTTCCTCGTCCCCGATTTCGTCCCAGCCCAACAGCAGTACTCGTTGGTCGGTGGCGAATAGGCATCGGTCGATCGAAATTTCCCCGTACCCGAGGAACCGGCCCTGAAGCCTTGACCTCGTTCGCCAGTCCAGGGCCGCGAAAATCCTTTCGATCTCATCTCCGGCCCGTCCCCAGGAGGCCCCGTGGACTAGAAGTGTTTTCAGGATCACTGGGATGAACCGATCCTCAAGCCGATCCCCACCCGGTTCATTCCGGCCCTCTTGACTCCGGTCGAAGATCAGGTGAGCAATTCGACTCCCAAGGGCCGTCGAGACACTGCTACCACAAGATGGTTCGACACGATCTAGTTCGAGCGCGCGTTGCCCAGGTGCCGCGGCGATTGCCCCGATAGGAGGTACAACTACAGACCGGAAATGTACTGAATTACCCCGTCCACCAGACACCCGGTATAGCTGCCGTCCGCCTGGCAACAGCACTTCCGGCTTAATTGCGCGCTTGAACCCATGAGCCACGGTGCCAAAAGGGCTGGGAAGGCGAGCTCCGCCCAGGAGGTCGAGAAGAACATCAGTTTCCTGCAGACCACCAGACTCGTCCGCGTGGACTGACCCCACGGTGACAGCATTGATCGCTTCGCCCGGCGATAACATGCGCCGCAACGCCTGGTCCCGGTGCATCGCCTGCAGAGCGCGTTCCGCCCTTTGCCCCGGCTCCAGTCTGCGCCATTCCCGCTCCGCCATGTCGATGACCAGATCTTGCGGCTGATTTCCGCAGCTGATCAGAAACAGGACGTTGTACTTCCACGCCAACCAGTCCAGCAAGCGCGCAAGTGGACTAACGTTGTTTGCAAACGGCTGGAAGAGATCTCCGAATGAGAGGTTAATGATCTGTACCGTCGGGGCAACCGCGGCTTGATCACCTTCTCCCTCTTTGATCCGCTTAACCGCTCGATGAAATAGATCAACAAGCAGGCATGTAGGCGATGTCCCTTCGTAACTCAAATTCCCGTTGAGGTCCGTGAACGGCTGATATAGAGGACGCACATATACAGGACGTGCCAGAGGTGGTTCCTCTCTTCCGAGGTCTCCATGAACGATTAACGACGCCATTGCCGTTCCGTGGCGCTGGTGTTCTGGCCGATAGCGCTGGCTGACGTTCTCCGGATCATCGATCACGATGCGACCGGCCAGCGCCACGTGCTGCGCCAGAGGAAGACCGTCGAGCAGACCGACCACGGGATCTCCCACGGCTGCCGCTGCATCACGGAGACGGTCTCGTAATGGAGCTCCCGCAACGCCCACCGGGCGCACCAAACGCGATTGGGCGACGCCTCGAAAAAACATCACTTCGTCACAACGTATCAGTTGGGTGTCGGCCTGCTGGAGCAACCGGTCTAAGGTGTCACGAACCACCGCGGAAGGAAGCTCGACGAGCACACCGTGATACAAAATTTCGGGCATTGCGGTTTGTGCTACGCACCTGCCACCCGATTGCTGCACCAGCGCACTCAACTGTTCATAAGCTCGAGCTCGCCTTTCTGCGTCCTGATGAGGCCACAGTTCCACCTCCGACAAAACCGCCTGGATGCCAAGCGTAAGGTTCTCTTCCCAGTATTCAAGAACCCCGGTTTCGGCGAGACGATCCCGCACGCCCCAACGGCGTACGTCCTTTAAATGTACGAAGAGTTCTTTGAAAGGTCCGAAATTCCGACGTGCCCTTTCGGCAGGTCGCGCCACCCATCGTTGCCACAGCGCCAACAGTTGCTGCATCGCGTTCTGATTACTGAAGAGCGCGTACAGACGCCGACTTAGTTTCTTCTCCGGATGCGCGACATCAGCGAAGCCATCGGACGCATCCGCTTCTTCTAAATCGCGCTCGGCTAGCCATTCGAGCCCGGGTATTCGCGCCGCAGCTTTAGCGACGCCGTCCACGGACTTCGCCATCGTTTCTAAAACGATGACCTGCTCAGGCTCCGCGCCGGCAACAGTGGGCTGCAAGTCTATGAAGCTCCGCGCGATGTCCTGAAATTTTTGCTCAAGGCGTTGGCGCTGCTGTTGTGCAGTGGGCTTCTGAATGTCCGCGCCGCCACCGCCGAGCCGTAGCGGGGCTGTTCTCGTCGCTCGAGGAAAGAGGATGTACGGGCGGGGAGGCATCTAAGAGAACAAACGTATCACGTTACTCGGATACCGTCTGCACTGCCGCCAATTTCCATTGTTGAAGACGGTCTCTCACGATCTTGTTTAGGTCAGATTCAGGCAATGTGAGTACGTGCCGCCTCGCCACGTCGCAAGTAAAGTCCTCAAGTTCAGAAAAACTTGCCCCTTTCAGTTTTCGCGCCAACGCTGCCGGCGAAATACTGACAGGTTGTCCCAACTCCTGAAAAAAACGCCCTAAGAATTCTGCAATGAGCGGTACAGTCGGTGGTCGCAACTCTACGCGAACCTGGAACCTCCGCCACACAGCGCGATCAAGGAGTTCCGGGTGGTTCGTTGCGGTCACCACAACCACGTGACTTGGAAGACTATCAATCTGTAGCAAGAGGGAACTGACTACCCTTTTGATTTCACCGGTTTCATGAACATCGCCGCGTTCCTTCGCAAGCGTGTCGAATTCATCGAAGAAAAGCACACAGGCACGAGAACGGACGTAGTCGAAGAGCCGCCGCAGTCTTCCCGCGGTTTCTCCAAGATAACTTGCGATAACACCTTCGTACCGCGCAACAATCAGCGGAACGGAAAGCGCCCGGGCCAGAGCTTCGGCCAGCGAAGTTTTGCCATTTCCTGGTGGCCCAGTGAGCAGCACGCGGCTTCGAGGTTGCAAATTGTAGGATCGTAATAGGTCCTGCCGATGGTGCTCCTCGACTAGTTCTCGAACGATCGATTGAATCGTTGTGGAGAGGATGAGATCGCCCAGGGCTCGTCGCGGCACGATCTCGAAGAATGCGTCCTGTACCGAAAGAAGAGGTGCTGCGGCTGAACCATTGCCATTGCCGTTGCCGTAATGTGCTTTGCCGTCCTCGTTCGACGCAAGCGCCTTCTGTTCAAGTTGTTCCGTGAGCTGGCCCGCCAGTATCGAATGATTCTTCGCGCGCTCTTCCACAATCAGGGCTTCGACGGCTTTCCGAAAACGAGGGGTGTCACCGGTCGTGCCGGCACGAACAAGCGAAAGGAGGAGGTCCGATCTAGCCATTTTGGGGTCTCCTTTCATTTCAGGCATCATTCTGCCACATTCCAGACTAACTCCGAAGCCTTCTCACAAGGAGCTATCGGCTACTTACCGCTTTTCAAGACCTCAGAAACGTTGACCATCGCTCTACTCGTCCCGCAACTCGCTATCCAGCCTCTCATCGGCGCTTACTTCTGTGCCCTTGTCTATGCCGCAGCTGCGCATCTACTCCCGTTACGTTGAACCGAAATCGCAGCATTGCCGAGCTAACCCCGTAATCCGAACACGCATCTTCGTCAGATCTTCCGGTCCTCCTGATTAACATTAAGGCTTCTCGCGGCAGTAATAGACACCCACCCAGCCAGTTTGCCTCCTCTTCTTGCTCTTCGTTGTAAGTGCGGAGAGCCATCCTGCTCGTTGAATTCATGAACATCATGGACGGTTCGTGTCCTACGATGATGTGAGCGATTTCGTGTGCTAGGCTGCTATTCAGGCGAGTCTTCGCGTGGGAAGAATTGACCACGATAAGGTGGCAGCTCCCGTCGCTTACTGTGATGGCGGACCAGCAATCACGGTGAACATTTACAAGGCGGAGCCGGAGATCTTCTCCCAAATCTGACAAATCGTTGGGCTGCAAGACAAAGACCCCAAGGAGCTCAGCGAGCTGCAACGGGTCCAGTGGAGAACTTGGCGAAAGCTTGAGCTTCTGCCGTGCCCGAAGAGCTGTCTGTTCGCTCCAGGTCTTAAAGCCACGCCGAAACATCGACTCGACGCTTCTGCGCGCGGCGCGCCAATTCGCGAGATGCCACAACAATCAACTGAGCCAAGTCTGCAGCCGCATCCTCGGGCAGAGTCTGATCAGCGCGCAGATGAACGGCAGCCACTAGCGTGTCAGTCGATGTGGTGTTGCTCGTTGTGGTGATGTCTAGAATTTCGGCTGGATTGACTTTCAACCAAGAGCAGATTTTCTGGAAGGTTGCTATATCCGGGAGTCGCCCGCTCTCTACGCGGGTCAGCGTCGCAGGGCTGATTCCAATTTCCTTCGCCACTTCTCGAATTCCCTTGCCACCTCTTCGATCCCTAAGCATTGCCCCCAGGCGAAGAAGGGTCATTCGTACACCTCCGTTTCACTAGTGAGTTTCAGTTTGACATAGGCAAAACCTCGAGCTAAAATGCCTCATCACAAGTGAGGATAGACCCTCACTCGTGAAAATAGCAAGGAATAAGCAATAGAAGTTCCTGTAGGTAGCCTTCGGCGAGGCGCAGGAACTGGGGTCTCATCCTCGCCCAACTCTAATATGTGAGTAGCTGCAACAGCGCTATCTGAGTTTCAACTGCAAGATTGAAGAGATTCTCTCGCAGTTCCTAACCTTAGCCGCCTTCAGCAATTCACGGCAAACAAATGAGAATAGGGGGCTTTTGTGTCTCGAAAAATTTTCTTCAGTTTTCACTATGAACGTGACGCCTGGCGCGCAGGCCAGGTCAGAAACTCAAACGTCGTTGCGAGCGAGGACGAGTACGGCTTCATCGACGCTGCGGACTGGGAGTCCATCAAGAAAAAGGGTAACGCTGCGATTGAGCGCTGGATCGACGACCAACTCACGAATACCAGTGTCACCGTGGTTCTGATCGGAGCGGAAACCGCGAGTCGTGAATGGGTTCAGCACGAAATCCTAAAAAGCTGGAATCGCGGCAATGGAGTGGTGGGCATCAGAATCCACAATATCAAAGACCAGGACAAGAAAACCGATGTAGCAGGCCGCAACCCCTTCGATGACTTCAAACTGCCCGATGGCACGCTCTTGTCTTCTGTTTGCAAGACGTATGATTGGGTAATTGACGACGGCCGAAAAAACTTGGGCGCATGGGCGGACGAAGCGGCGAATATTCGGGCGAAGTATGCCACCGACGACAAAATTGTCGGCGCCAACGACGATAGTCGCAACACCAAGGTCCAGAGCGCGTCCAGAGCAGCGACAGCGAGCGGTTTTGCCCCAAGGGCACCATGGTGCCCCGACCATGTTCACGAAAAGCGATGAAGAATGGCTCAGTAGCAACTACCCTGGCTTGATTCCGATCAATGGTGCGGTTTCCGGCACCATATCGTTCACGGCGAGCTATGATCGTGACACGAACAAATTCTTCATCCTGGGTGGCGAGATTCCCGATGGAGCTAACTCCGCTGTCCTTTCTGGGACTTTTCAGATACGAATCGCAGAACGAGCGGACAAATCCTGGTCACATCTGCCGGCGCTCTATGTTCAGGGAATAGATCCAACTCCCGGGAGACACTTTGGCCAAGCGGACAAGAGTGCGTGTGTCTGCAGTCCCTTCGACGAGCACGACTTTCTTAAACCTGAACTTCGGTTCAGAGACTTTCTAGAACAACTCGTCATCCCCTTCTTGTATGGCCAGCTCTTTTACTCCTCCGAAGGCCGTTGGCCATGGCCAGACTATACGCACGGGGCTACGGGGATCCTTGAAGCCTATTCGAAAATCCGCGATGGGAGCCGTGCAACAGATTGTCTTCGGTTGTTGCTTCAAGACACGAATTGGAAAAACGTATGCTCGGCGCTGCAACAACAGCCCTACATTAAGGGACATACCCCCTGCTTCTGCGAGAAACCGGATCAAATCCGGCGGTGCCATCCTGACGCATTGGAGGGTCTTCGTCGTTTGCAGCAAGACCTCCGCACGCTGGGAATTCCCATACATCAACTTGGAGAATGAAATGTTTCGTTCCACTAGAGACGACACGCTAGTCAAAACAGTCGAAGGCCGCTACGGCATAAATCTTCATGCACGCGGAAATACCAAATTGGGAAACTTGCTCGAACATCGAGGATTCGATTCCCTGACTCAACTCTTGAAAGCACACAGAGGCGATCTGGATTACCATGCCTCCAAGCGACGCGTATATCTCAGCTTTCACGTAGAAGATCTGCCGCAAGTGAACGGATTTCGCCTTATGGCACGGGCACCAAATCTCGAAATAGATTTTCATGACGGCAGTCTCCGGGAGGTCATCAACAGCGTGCGAGGCTCCTACATCAAACAACAAATTCGGTCGATCATTCAGAAGACTTCCGTACTTGTTTGCCTGATCGGAAATGGCACTGCCTGGCGCGACTGGGTAGATTGGGAGTTACATACCGCTTTTCATCTCGGAAAGGGGATCTGCGGTATTCGCTTAAAGGATTCACGTGGAAGAGCACCGCAGCTCTTAAAGGACATCGACGCGCCCATAGCCCATTGGGGTGATGTTCAGGACCTTATCCGCGTAATTGAATGTGCCGCCGCGCGGCGTTGTTAGGAAGTGCTTCTTCGAAGATGTCGCCGGCACATCTGCTAACCAGCCGACTCACGGTAACCGGTGACGCGGCAAGAGCAGAGAGAGAGAAGCTATGTCACGAGATCCGATCGATTCCTTCATCGAAACGTATGCCCAGGCATTGCACGATCAAAACGCCGCAATTTTCGCTGGGGCTGGTCTTTCTATTCCCGCCGGACTTGTTAACTGGAAGGAGCTACTCAGGGATGTAGCGAGCGACATAGGACTCGATGTTGATAAGGAAGACGATTTGGTCACCGTTGCGCAGTTTCATGTCAACGAGCGCGGAGGGCGGCATAGAATCAACCAGGCTTTAATTCACGAGTTTGCCGTGCGCTCTAAATCGACCGCCAACCATGAATTGTTGGCATCCCTTCCGATCAAAACTTATTGGACCACGAACTACGATTCTCTAATCGAGGATTCACTCAAAGCGCACGGAAAGACCCCTGATGTTAAGACGACCATAGAAAATCTCGCCACCACCGCACCGCGACGCGACGCCGTGGTTTACAAAATGCATGGGGACGTTTCCCAGCCCGACAAGGCTGTCGTTACTAAGGATGACTACGAATCTTATGAATCTCGGCGGCATCTTTTCTCGACGGCACTGCAGGGTGACTTGGTCTCAAAAACCTTCCTCTTCATAGGGTTCAGTTTTAACGATCCCAACTTGAATTACATTCTCAGTAGAATCCGCGTTCTGCTCGGCAAAAATCGCAGAGAGCATTATTGCCTTCTGAGGAGAGTCCAACGCAAAGATTTCAAACGCAATTCCGTGTATCAGTACGCCCGGGCAAAACAAGAGCTCCAAGTGAAAGACCTCAAGCGTTACGGCATCATGGGTTTGCTCGTGGAAGATTATGGACAATATACCGATGTCCTCCGGCGAATCTTTTATAGGTACAAACTCGCGCGCGTTTTCATTTCAGGGAGCGCTGCAGAGTACGCGCCTTGGTCTGAACAGCGAGCGCAGCAGCTAATCCAGGCAATATCACGAGCGCTCATCAATGGCGGGTTCGGCATCGTTTCCGGCTTTGGTTTGGGCGTAGGCCCTTATGTTCTCAACGGTATTCTAGAAGAACTCGACCACGAGGGTACGCGGCTGCTTGACGATCGAATCGTGTTGCGGCCTTTTCCAATCGCAATATCCGATGTGGCTGAGCGCAAGCGTAGGTGGACCGCATACCGTGAAGATATGCTCACACAGGCTGGCATAGCCCTGTTCCTATTCGGCAACAAGAGGAATCCCGCGGGAGCGATTTCTCCTGCGGACGGCATGGAGGAGGAATTTCGGTTGGCCGTCGCGAAGCGACTCTTTGTCGTGCCGATAGGATGCACCGGGACCATGGCGGCAACTCTTCACCAGAAAGTGTTGGACCGTTTCGATGATTACTATCCGCTGGCAGGCTATCGACGCCTGTTCGAGGCGCTGGGACGCAACGGCACTCCGGGTCAAGTCGCCTCGCGAGTGCTCAAGTTCATTACGAAGCTGTGGGACGACCGAGCCCTGGCACGACAGAACTGACCTAAAGAATGCTCCACCCTTGCCTGAATCCGACCTTGCAGCCTTGACCGGCTCGAAGGAATCGGAAATCTGTTATGAAGCCGATAGGTCGGCGACCACCATTCTTCTGCTCGAAGAGTATTGAAAAACAATACTCTCCTATCTCTTCGAACCTCGGCGCTAGCTGCAGGGCACTGCGTAACGAAGCAAGGCCGCTCAGGACAAAAGTGAGCGCCTAGTGCGGCACTAGGCGCTCGTTTTATGGTGGTATCAGATGCGCCGGCGGAGGGACATTCTCAATTCCACAATTGGAGCAGGCCCGAGCCGCACTGAGCAGAACGTCAGTTGTCCGACTATTGAGTCCGCGGTGAACCAAGATCTAGTGGTCGGTCAGGAGATTCCCATCGGTAGGGCTGACGGGTTCGGCTACGGCAAGACTCGCCCGCGAGGGGAGTAGGCGTAGCGCTTGGCGAGCAAAACCCGCCCATG
The DNA here is from genome assembly GCA_035693545.1 of Candidatus Acidiferrum sp. Classification (GTDB taxonomy): domain Bacteria; phylum Acidobacteriota; class Terriglobia; order Acidiferrales; family UBA7541; genus Acidiferrum. Next base: position 132,390 of record DASSGJ010000055.1, on the reverse strand, counting down.
GGCCGTCTGGCTGCTCGTGGATGACTCGCAGATATTCGGACCGCGCATCTAAGAAGTCTTTCAACTGGACGAGCACGTGCGCGCGCCAGAAGTGGACACTCGCTCGGTCCTCGGGCGCTTCCGCGTCCGAAATCGTGCGGACTGCGTTGGTCATCTCGGCCAATGCCGCCGTGTCGTCTCCTCCTTTGCCCAAAAGTGCCTGTCCCATCTCGAAATGGACCTGCCACACACTAGGGATCAATCGGCGGGCCCTGGTTAGAACGAGGAGGGCGTCGTTGTAGCGGTGAGCGTGGTTATACAGGGCGCCGAGCACGACATAGGGCGGCCCATAGTCCGGGTCCGCTTGGATGGCATTCTGGAAGTCAACCGAGGCTTCCGCGGTTTTTCCCGCGTTCAGATTCAAGATCCCACGAGTCGCCAGCGCAATCGAGTAGTCAGGGTAGGCATCCAGAGCACGCGACACCTGTTTGTAGGCTTCATCCGTTTTCCCTCTTAACATTGCTTTCTGGGCCTTTTCGACAGCACTCCGAGCCTTGGTCGGAGCCCGTAACTGGTGTGGTGTGACAGGCCGGGACTCGTGACTGTCGAGAATTGGTCGAATTCCGGAGAGCTGCTTGGTTTGTTGAGCAGCGGCGGACACAAACAAGAAGATCGGGGCGGCTACGGCGATCCACCTGAGAAGGGAGCGTGGTGCTTGCGCTGACATTGCGCACCTCGCACGGTTTTCTGAAGGAGCCCGTGCAGGATGACGGTAAGGCGTCTGACGGATTCATGATTGGGGACCTCCGGTGGTTTCGTTAACTGTCAGTTATGACAGATCGCAAAACGACCCCATACGAGGCGTTGGACTAGAGACCGGACCTTACGGGATGGGAGGAGAGGCGTTGACGCCATTTGAAATGACCACCTACCCGGCAGATAGCCCGACAAAAACTTCGAGGCCGTGGACGATTCTTCGAAGATCCTCTGCATGCGGTTCAATCTCCTTGTTTCATCCATGCTGGCCACGGGCATCGCTCCAATCCCACAGAATTCCGGATCGCTCTCGCACAATCCTCCACCCGCACGAGCTCCGGCAAACGCGGACCGCATCCGGGCCATCGGTCACTCCACCAACACCTCGCGGCTAACGGCTTAGTTCTCTACCTATAGGCTTCGCCTTTTGACATTCCTGCTTCGTCTACGTGCCACCGCAGCACTCACTTCGTCGCCTCTGCCACTTTGAAGATTTGTTTTTCGATAGCCGCTCGAATTTCTTTCGGCATGGCGTCGCGGTGCTCAAGGGTTTTCCAGCTTTCGACGGTTCTCTCTGCCGTCTCCATAACGATTTCCCAAAGCGGACTCACCGGAATTCGCGCAGTGTCCGCGAAGCGTCGAATCTGGTCTTTCGTGATCCCACCGAGGGCCCGGCTGCCACCGAAATTCAATCCCAACGTGTCGTTGGGAAGGCAAGGTATGGTTGATACAAAATCGTAGGCAGGCGAGAGCACGGGCTTCCGCCGGTCCGGGTACAACAACGACCAATTCTTCAAGTGCATGTCGGCGTTCCCGATCAAGACGGAAAACACCACCCGGCGCACGAATTCATAGGTCGCTTCCTGTCCCGTTTCTGCCCACAGGACCGAAGCGATGTTCGCGTAGCTCTTGTGCTCATATTTGTCGTTCGGGTAAAGGCCAAAGACTTGTGCGAAGTCTTCCATGTGCACGCGGCTGCCATCCGTGCGGCGATCGAATCGCTGGACAGCCAGCGCCAGCTTTCCTACCGTTCCTGCTTCCTCGGGGAGCCCTTTGACCGTATCGATCGCGAGGAGTTCGTTCTTCGGAACTTCGATGCCTACACGGCGTGCCAGCTCGAGCATGGCGTGTTCGTTTTCGGGTACACCCACGTAGTGCGCGGAAGGGAGTTTCACGATCCACGAGCCGCCCGTGCCGCCCGCGGGAATCGTCAATCCGCCGCTTGCTTCCATCACCGCGGAGAATTTCAGTTGCACGCCGGCGAGTGAAAATCGCAACGCTCCTTTTGGGGCGTGCACGAGGTCTTCCGTTTCTGCTTCCTGGCTCTCGTCCGCATGATGCTTTGCGTCCGTTGGCTCGACAATCACGGCGCCGGGAAGATCCGCACCCAGCACCGCGAGCAGGAAGAATTCTCTTTCGGAGTTCACGTCCGCTTTTTTGGCCAGATAGGACCGCAGAGGGCCCTCAGGTAAGAGGTTCGCGAAAAAGGGTGGCACGCGACGCGATACCGGACGAGTTCTCGTGACCACACCGCCTGTCGTGCTCTTAAAGGACAAGCTCAGCGTGGGCCGGTCGGGATCATCAATGTAATCCCGTTCGAACGCAAACAGCTGCCGCTCACCCGCAAGTCGGGTGATGATGCCGATCTGTCGGCCATATAGCCGGACGGCCAAGGCGTTCAGATTGGCGTTTTCAGAATTCATCGGAACGGCGCTCCTTGGCTTCCCGTTCATCCTCGCTCACCGCGTACAACGACCGTTCTTCTTCGCCACCCGGCACGCTGCTCGCCTTGTGTTCACGAATGAGGGCCATCACGGCGGGCACAAGCGAGCGCGGAACCTGCACTAGGTCGTAATCGAGACTGCGCACATAGTCGAGTAAGGTGTCGAAGCGAGGGACGATTTTTCCGGATTCGATCCCGGAGACGTGCATCTGCGGAATCCCCAAATGTCTGCCAAGCTCTCGTTGGCTCCAGCCTCGGCTCCTGCGTGCGTCCCTGAGTTGTTCCCGCATCTCGGCTGGGAGCTCACCGAGGCGGACCGACTTGATATGCTTCTTTATATTTTTTCCCATGACTGATATAATATAGCATATAGAATGGGCCGGGCAAGTGCTCCAAGAAGCCTGCTTGATATATAATATTAAATCATTCTAGTCGATTGATATAGCATAGCATATCGCCTACGAAAACTAGTCCAGCGAAGGACTTATACGGATGCCCAGGGGGAAAGTTGCGTCCAGAAGAGGGGCAAACTCAATACTAAAACGAAGGACACCACAGCAGGAGGGGCAAACGGAGGGAGCAAAGTGTGTCTATTGTAAGACCTCACAAAAAAGAAACCATTGGAGCTGAACAATTTGCCCTTATTGTCGATGGCGGACTTCTAGCGCCACCTAGCCTTGTTCCAGTTGCCAATCCTCTGGTGGAAAACTGATGGGCCAGAACTTGGGAGTTGGGGTATCAAATTCGAAGGCCACCAGAAAACCGGAGTCTGTTGATCGCCGCATTCCGACGATTCTCGAAGGCTTCTTCAGGCCAGAAGTCGGGTTGACTAGCGAAAGCCTTTGGCCGGTGCGCAGTGGCAAGCTCATTTCGAGAAGACCTCCATGCGCATTTACCACGAGCGTGAATGCATCAAGTCGAACAGGATTCCCAGCGTCAATCTCTATTTCCAAAATCACTCGAATCTGGAGCAAAACCCTTTGGCTACGGCGCTGGTTGCCAGTTCCAGGAGTCGTACTCAAGTGGCCGTCCTTGCGTTGCCCAAAAGTTTGATCGCGGTGGCAGTAGTCGCAGGCGCGAGCAGTCTCCTTCGGCTTCGGATAGGAGCCATACGCCCCGTTGCATACCACAAGAAGAGCTATGCGGGAATTAGATAAGATTTATGGATTTCCGTGCGAGCCGGAGACAACCTTGTCTTAGATCACTCCCCTGATCCCGAAATATCAGGGCAAAATTCGCTATGCATTGATTCGTTTTCGCTTACGGTCCAAGCCACCCCTTCTCTCATTCGAATCCTGCAACGAATTCTGCACCCAAGGTTCCTTCAATTCTTATTGAGCTTCGTGTCCTGCCATAAGTACAATTTTTATCTCTTGATCCAGGCCAATTCTGAAAGCTCCTTCTGAGAACTTGCGCCCGCGAGTGCCCCCTTTACTGCTGGCACGGATGACTTTTTCGGCCGTGCGACAGACGTCACCGCCCGTGGTTAGCCGCCGCTGATCTAGACTCGGACTCTTGCGCCTTTTGTTTCCATTGTCGCAGGGCCAGGTAGGTCCGAATTGTCCCGGGAATCGTCACCAAGGCGAGCGCCCAGAGGAAGGCTCCAAGGACCAGGGGCAGAGACACACCATGGACTGGGTGAGCGACTTCCTGCCCAATCAAATAAGTCCCGCCGCTTATCGACGAAACGACTATCAGCAATTCGAAGTCATAAAAGGGTTCTCGCATGATTTCTAAGTCAGCTGCGCGTGCTTCAAAACTTGCTCCGCTTCCGCCTTCGTCAGTCTACGAAGGGTGGGGGGCGTGTAGACCCTCTTTGCTTCCGAACCACAGGCGCATCGGAGCTTCCGGCCAGGCGCGTAATAGTTTTGGTCTGGGAGTTCGAAAATTTTACGGCAGTCTGAATTGAGGCAGATATACTGAACAGACTTCGAGCCATTGGTCGGCACCACGGCCCCTCCGGGGTCTAAAGGGATGGCACACGAAACGAGCCGGCTACTTGATTAGCGGCCGAATGGGTCGCTACGTCAAATAAATAATACTTAACTCACGTTAAAATTAATCGGGTAGTTCTCTCTGGCAATTCCCTCGCTCAAAATCGCAAGCGGCGCGGTCTGACTGGATTCGGTCCCACGCGGCTTTGAGTATCTTCTGGCTTACCGCCGCGGCCCTGGCCAGTGTCGGCCTCCTGATCCTGCCGCGCGATCATCGCTTTCTTGCGAACGTCCCAGCCCAGGGTTTCAAAAAAATAGATCAATCAGCCTCCCAAAACACCAAAGATTCGCGGCTCATCAACCGCGCCTGAATTTGACGACCAGCACCACGGGCAGTTCGGCAGGATCTTAGTCTGGAAGAATGTGCTGTCGGATTGGTCCCACCGTCATAACGCAGAACACGCGTAAGCATTCTCTTATTGTTGATAAGAGCCGCGAGTCGACACCCACCAATTAAAATCCACTTACTGCACGTCGACTGCATTCGATTAGTCCTCACGCGCATGAGCGCTAACTCCCCCCATCGAGGAGTTGCCGGACCATGTCGTTCAGTTTCTTCGAATCAAATGGTTTGTGGAGAATTCGAACACGTGGGCCCAAAGCCGCGCCCAACATTGTCGTGTCCTCCGCGTATCCCGTGGTCAAAATGGTCGGAAGGTCAAATCTCCGTTCCCTGATTCGTGCCAATGCCGAGGCGCCGTTCGTACCCGCCACTCCCACGTCGACGACGGCGAGTTCAATGGATTTCCAGTGCTTCCGGAAAGTGGCCGCCGCATTCCCTACGCTACTCGCCACCAGAACGCGATAGCCCCAACGCTCGAGCATTTCCCTCAGAACTTGACACACGTCCTCGTTGTCATCGACTAGGAGCACGGTCTCCGATCCTCGCCGCGCGGGCTTGCTCGTCGTCTTGCTAGGCATCTCCGGTACCCCCGTGCCAACAGGCAAATAGACTTCGAAGGTCGTGCCGCGCTTGGGTTCACTCTCGACGTGAATGATTCCGTTATGCTGCTTGACAATTCCGTAGACGGTCGCGAGCCCAAGCCCAGTCCCCTTCTCACCTTTGGTCGTGAAAAACGGTTCAAAGATGCGCTCCACGACTCCCGGTTCCATCCCTATCCCCGTGTCCGTGATGAATAGAGCTACGTAGGAACCGGGCTTGAAATAGGGATGAACCAATTCGTCTTTTGCGGTGAACTTTATTGGCTTCGTCTCGATTCCGAGTGTGCCACCCTCAGGCATGGCATCCCGCGCATTCAAGCAAAGATTCATAATCACTTGTTCGATCTGACTTTCATCGGCCAAAGCAGGGGGGAGTTCCCTCGACAACCGCCGTTCGATGTGCAAGTTCGGCAAGACCATCTTCTCAAGCAGGCGCACGTATCCGAGACGACTCTGTTCAAATCGAGGTTGGATGGAGCAAGAACCTGACGGCGCGCAAAAGCGAGGAGTTGTCCCGTTAAGCGCCTGCCATTTTCCGCTTGGGCCTGCATTCTTTCCAGGCGGCCTCGAATGCGAGCGTCTTTGGGAAGAGATCGCGACTGCAACTCCAGTTCGATCGATCCTAAAATGCCCGCGAGCACATTGTTAAAATCGTGGGCAATTCCGCCCGCTAAACGGCCGATGGCTTCGAATCGTTTTGAGAAATGGACCTGTCGTTCAAGTCGCTGTCGCTCGCGGCGCAGTTCTGCATCCCGAAGTTCACGCTCGACGGCTGCAACGAAGTGTTTGCCATCTCCGATCACAAGAGAGTTCCTTGCGCCGCCCCGGAGCGCAGCCGCAGTCATGTCGGTCGACTCTACATCCGTCACGAACAGGAACGGAGGAGGATTTTCGCGCGCTTTTACGAGCTCGAGGCCCTGCATCTCCTTAAACCCGGAAACGGGATGACCCGAAAGAACAACGTCCCAGGCGCTCTCACCGAGTGCAGTAAGGAATGCTTCTGGGGTTTGGATTCGAAGACTTACAACTTCGAACCCATCGTTGACGAGATGAGAAACAAACTCACCGGCTTTTTCGTCAGAGTCAGAGATAATTAACACCTTGAGAGGGAGCATCGAGTTCATGATCGAGCTTTGTCTATTGCATTCGGCACGTGGGTCGCAGATCAGTTCTTCCTGCACACGGTCATACCTCTTTGGAAGATTCTTTGTCACATAAATACAATTTAATCCGCATTCCACTCCGTCCCGGTGGCCGAGGCTTTCCTTCCCACTGCGTCCAAGTTACCTATCGGACCAACACCCAAATCTTCCGGCACAAACTTTGAGCTAGCCAGGTAAAGACGAAACGGTGAGCACAAGCCCACTGACCACAAGGTACGTCCTACCCAAAAAGGGCTCGACCCACATCTTGTGCCACGACCGCAGAGGCTCTTCGGAAGCTTAGATCAACGTTCCATCTCCGGATTGTCGTGAATTCGCCAATCCGGATGTAGCACATTGACGGAGACTCTGTTCATTTTTGAAACTTTGGCGATTGACGACTCGAGAACGAAGCGGGAGAGCTGGGTCGGTCGGTTGCCCTGTGGTGGTCAGCTCTCCGCCTGTTGTGCGAGTGGTCGCGAACAACTGCTTCGTTTGTTGGTTGCGCGAAACCATAAACGCGAGGACCCTTCCTTAGCAATTTAATTCGGCTTATCTCGCATGGGGCATTGCTCCGGCGATCGAAACAAGATTCTCAGGCAGCGACGAAGCCACCCGTCAGGCCTCAATCGATTTGTCAGGGAACCTGTCACAGTCCATCAACGAACGGATAGAGCACCGCCACTTATGCGTATCACATCAAGGCCAGAAGCTCATGAGGCGAAGCAAGGAATTGATCCGTCACGCGCCGTATTACGCGCGACGGTTTACCGCAACTACCTTGTTTGCCTTCGTTTTTTGCTGAACCACGGCAGAACTCATCGCGAACCCAGCTTCGAGTTCCGAAGCGACTTCCATAAACGCTTGTGCCATGGCCGACTGCTGCGCCCAGCGCCGCACGAGCCAGACCGAGCGAATCTCCCGGAATCCTCCAACCTCTACCGTCGTCAGCTCTCCTCGTTGCACTTCGTCCGTGACACACAAGAGGGGTACGAAACCGACTCCCAATCCAAGAGTCACCATTTTCTTGATGGTTTCAATCGGCGCGTTCTCTACCTGTAAATGGAGGGCAATTTTGTTGCGTACAAATTCGTCCGCCACACGCTTGTGCCAAGGCGACGGCTGTGAGATATCCATCATGAGTACCGGCTCCACGGCGAGGTCCCGGAACTCAGCTCTGCCTCGCCGCCCGAGCGGGCTCGTCGCAGCGGCAATTAGTACGAGCTCGTCCTCCATCAGGAACGCGGATTCAAGTTCGGGATCGTTTGGGCGGAACGACACGAGTGCCACATCGAGACGTCTCGCTTTCAGACTCGCAAGTAGATCCTCGGAACGCTCACACTTTAATTCCAGGCGCACTCCCGGATATTTCTTCAGGTATGCTTGCGTGAGCCGGGGAACCACATACAGGCAACCACTCTCGTTAGCCCCAATCGCCAATCGTCCGGCACGCAGCTTCGCAATCTCTTCAAGTTCTGAAGCCGCTTCGTTTCTTAGGCTGAGCATTTTTCTTGCGTACCGGTACAGTGATTCACCGGCTTGCGTAAGGCGAAAGGAATTGCGCTTCGAGCGATCAAACAGTGGCGCTCCGAACTCCCCTTCAAGCTTGCGGACACCGATACTCACCGCTGGCTGGGTCCGGAAGACGCGCTCGGAGGCGCGTCGAACGCTCCCCTCTTCGACAACCGCCACAAACATCTCAAGCTGCATGAGTTCCATGAGTCGTTCCGTCAATCCAAGAGAGGTTGGCATAGAGACACCCCCATCACTGGGCTAAGTCCCTCCACGCCAGATACACCCCGACCTTATATATAGGTATTCCCCCAAAACTAGGGCATTGTGCCAGTCACCCCATAAACACTTATATTCGAGCGGGACCTGCTTCGGTTTCGGGGGCCGATATGACATCGGTGGTGTGAGCACGATCGAGCCCCTGCGCCATCAGTTCCCACATTTCTGCACCGACGCGATTGAGCTTTAAGACCTGACCTCGCTCCACGTTGACCAGGACGCGACCGCTCTCTGAGATTTCCTGGGCGGCACTTTTCTGACAAACAGCAGGCGCTCGGTCCGCCGTGGCGGAGTCCCACCGCCGCCGGCGTCGACAGCTCCTCGCTACGCGGGCTCCCAACGGGGCATGCGTAGACACACGCGAATCGGTCCTTACTCCAAATGCGCTGGGTGACGCAGCGTTTGTACCAAAACGGGAGCCGGAATTCGTTGTGAAAAATCCGGCTACGAAAAATTCCCTCAGTGGAGCGTGGAATCGAGGAAGCGACACTGTCTGTCACAGAGCGGCGCCGTCTATCTCATCGAGGGCTTCCCAGAGCGCCCCGAGGGCCGTCTCTGCTGTCGCCAAGAGGTTCCTTCGTCCGGTAGGCGATTCCGCCTCAGCCGCCTCTCCGAGCCACTCTTTCCACGCAGCACGGTGAACCTTGTCAGCTTCTTCGTGAACCCGGAAATACGCGAGCCCTTCCTCGCTCGTAACCCCATAGTAGTTGCGCAAGCCCGTGATTTTCGTCGTCGCGATCTCAGGCACCTGGGCTTCATACGCATAGAGAGCGGCAACTCCTTCGACGACCGGCCGCCCCCGGCAAATCGTCCGATACGCTCGAACGAGCGCGTCGACCCCGGGAAGCGCCGGCGTCTGCCAAAGCGATTCTTGCGTCACTCCGACAGCAGCCGCGAATTCTCGCCACAACTTCGGGTGCGGGTCCGTGCGATCCAGTTCTTCGGACAGGTTTCCCAGTACAATGTCGCGCAGCCGCCCCTCAGTTCGCATCGCCAAGTCCATCAACCGCTCCGGGAACGCCTCGACATGGCGATAGTATTGCGTCGCATAGACCTGCAGCGTCTTCTGGCTAAGCGTTCCCGCCTGCCACTTCTGGTAAAACGGATGTCCGGACAGGTGATACCGCTCGATGGCTCGATCGATTTCCAATAGCACGTTTGCCGTCATGGGTCGCCCTCGCGTCCAAGTCAACTGCGGCCCCAGATCTCTCACCCGGGGCCGCAGCGGTTGGTTGCTCTTCACTGGGGTATTGAAAGTGAGTTGTTGCTAGTAACGCGCAAGAGACTTCATCGCGCAATTTAATTCGGCTTATCTCTCGATTTGCACCGCCTGTTTGGGCTCGCGGTGCCCGTAAACGCGCCATAAGTATTATTAACAGCGCCTCGTTCGCACTTCGTGGTATTCCGGGTAGGTTGGCTTCGCCTGTCTTTCCAGGCGGAAGGACACGCTTCACTCATGCAAACGAGCCTATTCGATCTCTTTCGGATCGGCATCGGCCCGTCGAGTTCCCACACCGTCGGACCGATGCGCGCCGCTCGCTGCTTCGTCACTCGTCTTTCGCAGCAGGAGTTGCTCGAACAGGCAAGCCGCCTGCACGTAGAGCTTTTCGGCTCCCTGGCGTTGACTGGACTGGGACACGGCACCGATCGGGGAATTCTCTTGGGACTCATGGGCTATCAGCCCGAGGAGGTCGATCCGATCGAGATTCCGGCTCTCCTTGCATCTGTCCACAGGAACGGGCAGCTTCCGCTTCCCGGCGGACATTCCGTTCCGTTTCCTCCTGACGCTCTCGAGTTTCGAAAAGGCGAACTCTTGCCCGGGCATTCGAATGGAATGCGCTTCACCGCGTACGACCAAACCGACCGCGAAATCCTCGTCCGCGTCTTCTATTCAACCGGTGGCGGGTTCGTTACCGAAGAAGGAGAGGAGGCTTCGCCACGGGCAGAGAAGAGCGTGCTCTATCCGTTTGGAAGCGCCGAGGAGCTTTTGCAAACTGGCGAGGAGAGACACCTGCCGATTCATCTGATCGTTTTGACGAATGAAATGGCCTGGAAACCCGTCGCGGAAATACGCGACGGCATCGCGAAAATCTGGAAGGTCATGCAGCAATCGGTGGAACGCGGACTTCGAACGCGTGGCACTCTGCCCGGGGGGCTCGACGTGCGACGCAGGGCGGCAGATCTCGCTCTTAAGCTCGGCGAATCCGATTCGGGCGATCCACTATACGGAATGGACTGGCTGAATGTTTGGGCCATGGCCGTTAATGAAGAAAACGCAGCGGGCGGAAGGGTCGTGACGGCGCCGACAAACGGTGCCGCCGGAATTATCCCGGCTGTGGGCCACTACTATTTGCGCTTTCTTCGAGGGAACCAGGAAGGGATCAAGCGCTATTTTCTCGGGGCTACCGCCATCGGCGTGCTTTATAAAGAAAATGCTTCGATCTCCGGAGCCGAAGTCGGTTGCCAAGGAGAAGTTGGCGTTGCCTGTTCGATGGCCGCGGGTGGGCTGGTCTCGGCGCTCGATGGAACCAACGACCAAATCGAGCACGCCGCAGAAATCGCCATGGAGCACCACCTCGGTATGACCTGTGACCCCGTCGGAGGACTCGTCCAGATCCCCTGCATCGAGCGCAACGCGTTTGGCGCCGTTCAGGCGGTGAACGCGGCGCGCATGGCCATGAAGGAAACCGGCGGACACAAAGTGTCGCTCGACCAAGTCATCCGCACCATGCATCAGACGGGACTCGACATGCAAACGCGCTACAAGGAAACGGCGCTCGGCGGGTTGGCGCTCAACGTCATCGAATGTTGAAGCCGCTCATCTTTGTGGTGTCCGCTGGGACTCGCGCCGACCTGCTGCTTCGGATCGCTCTTCTTTTCGACCGCCTGCATATCCCCGTCGAGAGACTGGCCATGAATCGCATCGATTGCGATCGCACGAGGTTCACCATCGAGGTCCTCGCCGAGCCAGAGCGATCGGATCGCATTATCGGGCATCTCGCCAAGATCATATACGTACAGCCGGTCACACAGGACATGCGCGAGGAATCCCCCGCCCCAATCCGGCGCCGCCGTCGTCGGTGGCTTAGCCGATGAAAATCTACTTAATCACAACGGGAGGGACGATCGAGAAAGTCTATTCTGAGCGCAGCGGAGAGGTCGCCAACGTCTCGAACAAGATCGATCGCTATTTGGGCAAATTGCGACTGCCGGATTCCGAAATCAACATCGTTCCCCTGATGAACAAAGATAGCCTCGAAATGACCGACCAAGACAGGTCCTTCCTTCTTGGAATGGTCCGCGCGGTTCTAAAAGGACGCGCTCCCATGGTCATCACGCACGGCACCGATACCATGGTCGAAACGGGTCTTTTTCTCGATCGGGCCTTACCGGATTTGCCCGTTCCGATCGTCTTGACCGGCGGCATGACGCCTCTTGGCTTTGAAGGCAGCGACGGGTTGCAGAACCTAACCGAGAGTCTTTTCGCCGTTCGTCTTCTGCCGCCGGGGATTCACATTGTGATGCAGGGACAGCATTTCGACATTCATCACGTGCGGAAAGACAAGCAACTCTGCCGATTCGTCCGAAGCGACCACCCTGCTTCGTGACAATCCGGTACTGAACTCCTTCATCCACCAATTCTTTACGAGCCGACTCTCCTTTTCGAACCGCCCTTTCCTGCCCACACCCTGCGCCCTCCGCTCGCTCCTCCTGTCAATGGTCTCCGCTATCGCTCCGATAAACGTCCGCAGAGGACGCCATTGACAGCGCGAGCGGCGGCCCGCCAAACCGCTGGCAGGAAGAGCGTTTGTTTTTCTTGGCCGCACACTGCGCGCCCAGGAAGGCAAAGACAACGCGACCCTTAAGGAGAAATCGCCATGAAATCCGAGGAGCTTCGACAAACGGCCTCCCGGGCCATCGAGGAACTGGCCGCAACCCTAGAAGCGGGACAAAGTGAGGCCTTGACCTCCTACCTTTCCGCTGTGGCTCGGTTCCATCGCTACAGCCTCCACAACGTTTTCCTGATTGCGATGCAGAAACCGACGGCAACGTACGTCGCCGGATTCCATACCTGGAAGAAGCTCGGACGCTTCGTCAAGAAGGGAGAGAAGGGCATCTATATCCTTGCCCCGTTGGTGAGCAAACGGTCGGGCTCCGAGTCCGTAGAATCGGAGGACGAAGCCGTTCTCCTGGGCTTTCGAGCCTGTGCCGTGTTCGATTACAGCCAGACCGAAGGCCCGGAAATGCCGACCATCGGTAAGGTCGCGGGCGAACCGGCCTTTTATCACACGAGGCTCGTCGCTTTTGTTTCTGCGCAAGGTATCTCGCTCGTCTTCTCCGATGCCATCGCCCCCGCGCACGGCGTCTCCCATGGCGGCAGAATCATCCTCCTGCCGGGGATGGCCGCCGCCGAAACCTTTCTGACGCTCGTGCACGAATTCGCCCACGAACTCCTGCATCGCGAGCGAAACCGCGGGGAACTCTCGAAGCGGCAGCGAGAAACGGAGGCCGAGGCGGTCGCCTATGTCGTGTGTAACGCCATCGGCTTGGAGACGGGAACCGCCTGCCAAGACTACATTCAACTGTATCGCGGCGATGCGCAACTCCTGACCGACAGCCTCGAGAACGTTCGAAGGGCCGCGTCGCAGATTCTCAGGGCGATCTGCGATGAGGAGGACCAGGGCTTTCGAACGGCAGCATAAACCGGATTTATTTGACCCGCTGAATCCTGAATGATATTCAATAGAGGTGATGATGTTCGCGTGCCGCTATCTACTGCCCTTTGCTCCTCAGTGCCCCACGACTGTGGGCAGCCGTCTGCGACGTGCGGATCTCGTCGTTGTGTCGGTACGAATTATTAGCTCGCTAGGGGGCGGATAAACGGGCCGACGAGATTTTGCATTACCCGAAGGCCGTTATCCGATCCGGATAGCGGCCTTTTTCTTTTCTGAAACTTGTCCGGGAGAGAAAAAAGCCATGGACCTTCCAGAGCTCGAAATGTTCGTTGCGGTCGTCGAAGAACGGAGTGTAGGGAGGGCCGCGGCTCGCTTGTTCCGCACGCAGCCAGCGGTGAGTATTGCGCTCGGCAAGCTAGAAAAGCAGATCGGCACGACGCTTCTCGACCGCTCGAGCCGACTCGCGTTCCGCCTCACTCCCGCTGGCGCTCTTCTGTACGAAAAGGCTACCCAAATGATCGCCATCCGCAACGAGGTTGTCGTGCGTTTCCGGGGGCAGGGTCCAGGGGGTTCGCAGAGCCGCCTGCTTTTGGGAACCGCAGAAACGGGTAGCCGCGAACTGGTCGCGCGGATGGCGGAACAATTCAAACTCGGCCACCCTGCCGTGCACATTGAATTATCGTCTAGCGACCCCGAGCGCCTTCTTCGGGAGGTCGCGGATCGCGGGATCGACGCCGCGTTTTTTGGGGCCACAACCCACCCGGTCAAAACTCTCCGAGGAATTACTTTTCGTCTACTGCAAGGGGCAGGCACAGACAAACCGCTCACCGTCGCTTTGCCCGAACGGGGGTGCTCCTACACTCTGAAGCGATTTGTGGATTCATTCGCGGCGCAGGATAGCCCTTCGTTCGAGACACCGCTTAGGTCGGCTCGCCGAAGCGTGCGAACTCGGCTGGCGTCGACTGCCGCACTGCGTCGAGACGCCTAGCGACCGCCTCGCTCGTCAAACGACGCTCACGAGGTCGGCCCGCGGGGCAAGAAGCCGCGTCGCTGTCATGATTCTATTCGCCAGCCTGCGCGCAGCGACCATGCAATCAAGAGTTCCACGTTTTGCAACGCGCCGACTGCGACCGTATCGTCGGAACCCGGTCCAGCCACCTTGAATTTGAAATCCAATACGGTCGAGTCTCGGAAACCCGCAACTTGCACCTCCGACCCAGGACGGTTGTCCGAATCCGCTAAGAACGAATCGGCACTCTCGGCTTCCCACGCAATAGCCATTTCCCAGGCGCTTGGCAGGTGCGACGCTTTGGACAGGCCCCGGAATTCGAGAAGTGCGTTTTTCACTTGTTCTCGGCCTATCTTTCGGCCGAGCTCCAACCACACAAGCTCGTGGTCGCTGCGCCCAGCCGCGCCCTGTACGCTGATCAGCACCGGATGGGGCTCGATTCCGTTAGTCACAAGGCGGCCAAGCACTTTCTTCGTTTCGGCTTCGATTTCCGGATCCCCCCATTCCATCTCACCCAGGTTTTTCTCGCCTCCTACCGCAGGACCGTCGGCTCTCGCGACGATGGCCCGCTCTACCTCGAACTCCCGCAGAGCCGCCATCAGAGTTGCCAAACGTCTCGCAACAAAGCTGGGAGATGTGACGAGCGAGCCCCGCCACTGCTTGCCGGACCTCTGCGACTCGAGGAGCCCTAGATGTTGTGGGTTGATATCCGCCACCAGAAGCGGAACCAGCGGATCCAACCGGAAGTTCGGCGTGGCACTCACGACGAAGTGCCCCGCGGCCGCAAATGCACGCTCCGCCTCTCCGGCCTCCGGCGCAGGAAGAGCCGAGAACACCAGGCGAGGCGCGGCTCCCGGGCGCAACCTTTCGATTTTTAGTTCGGCAAACCCCGCCGGCATCTGACCATAGGCTCTCCACGGAACATCCCTCATCCGCCGGCCCACCTCGCCGTCGCTCGCCGACACCCAGGTAGTCTGGAACCACGGATGATGGTCCAACCGGCTCAGCAAGTGCTCCCCAATGGGTCCGGTTGCGCCGAGTACGCCGACCTCGATCTTTGTCGCTACAAGCTCACGTTTCAGCCGATACCACCTCATTGAGCGAATCCGCGGTTCGACTCGTGCGAGGCGTAGCGATCACCGTGATCGGCGCCCGTTCACCCATGCTCCGTATCACCAGGGGCAAGTTGGCCTCGCCGGCTGCAACAAGCGCGCGCATTTGTACCAGTTCGCAGCCGCCGCGAGCCATCTCGAGCGCCCTTTCGAAGGAGATCTGCGGGAGTTGAACCGCGCCCGAATTCCGGCGCGGGTCCTCGTCGAAGTATCCCGGAACGTCTTTGACCAACTCGCAACGGACGGCCCCGAGTCCAATGGCCAGGAGAACCGCCGACAAGTCCGAACCTCCACGCCCGAGGGATACAATGGCACCGTCCCAGCGGGTCGCTAGAAAACCGGGAACGACCACAACCGAATGAGCTGCGAGGGCCGTCTCGAGCCGCCCTCCCGTCAGCTGCGGGCAACCGGAGCACGCTGGATCCCCCGCTAAAAACTGCAACCCCGTTTCATGTACGTTCAGCCCGATGGAGCGAACATCGGCCGCCTGCAAGTAAAGTGCAAGCAAGGCGACCGACTGCAGTTCGCCGGTCGACCACAACAAGTCGAGCGCCCGCACTGCCGGTTCGCGGACGATCCAACGCGCGCGCCGTTCGAGAGTATCGGTCGTCAGTTTTTCCGCGGACACCACCACCACCAGTTTTTCGTTCGGTGCCAGTTCCAAGCGGCGCTTTAGGAACCGTGTAACCCTGCGAAAGGCTTTCGTTCCCGTGAGAACGGACCCTCCCACCTTTAAGACTACGATTCTGTTTCCACTGGAGATCTCGTCGAACACACATAGCCTTTCTCGCATTTCGAACCCAGGCGCGAAACCAGGAAGTGAGATTCCGACGAGTAACGAATCGCGGTCGGACGAGGACCTTATCTCTCCCTTACTGGGCAGGAAGAAGCACCGGGGCATTGCTGCCTGGTTGCTGTGGCTTCATCGGGCCTGTTCCCTCTGCCACTCTGGATAAGCGCCGCAGGTCTGCGGCAGGAATAATTAACACCGGCGAGGCTCGAAATCCTTCAAGCCTCGCCGAGGCCGCTGATAATAAAGCGCTTCCCCAGAGCGGTCAATTAAATTGCGTTTATCGCTGATTTTGCGGGAATCTTCATCCGCGCTTTCAAGCAGACCCACACTCAAGACCTCCTCATCGAAGCGTGGGAGCAGTTGCCAGTCGCTTCGGGACATCGCGCTCACGAGTGCAACCCCGAAGAAATCGGATCGGGAAAACGCTTGCTCCTCAGGCTCACGCCTCCCGCTTAACCAGCAGAGCGCGGGCTCGCTTCTCCGCTCCGAGAGCCGTACGCGTGGCCTTCGGAACGATCGCGGGCGACCCTCCGCGCAGTTCGGCGCCAAAAACCAAGACTGCGTCGAGAAAAGCCTTCGCGGCCGGCGATTGCGCGGCACGCCGGCGCACTGCCCACACAGACCTCTCCAGGTGAAAGTCGTCGACATCGACAACCGCTAGTGTCCCCTCCTGCTTTTCCTCCCGCACCGACATCAGCGGCACAAATCCCACACCTACTCCCACAGCGACCATTTTCTTGATCATTTCGATCGGTGCGTTCTCGACCGTCAGGTTCAGCGGCTCTTTCAGTTGCGCAAAAGCCTCGGCAATCTTCCGATGCCAAGGCGAAGGCTCCGACACATCCATGACCATGAGCGACTCCCCGCTCAGATCTCCTAAACTCACGCGCCCCCTCGCCGCAAACGCGTGCGCCGGGCTGGCGATCAGAACCAGTTCGTCCTCGATCACGAACTTCGAATCAAGTTCGTTCCCATCCGGGCGGAACGAGAGCAGCGCCAAATCAAGCTTGCGATCCTTGAGGTCTTCGAGCAGGCTCTTCGACCGCTCGCACTTTACCTCCATGTGAATTCCCGGATATTGGGCGAGAAAACTCTGCGCCAGCTTTGGAAGGAGGTGCAGGCTAATGCTCTCGTTGGCGCCGATGCGCAGCCGGCCCAAGCGCAGATTCCGCAGATCACCAAGGACCGAGACTGTTTCCTTTCGCAGGCTCAGCATCCGCTTAGCGTGCTCATACAGCGCCTCACCGGCCTGGGTCAGCCGGTATTCGTGCCGTTTGGAGCGGTCGAACAACGGGGCCTCAAATTCCCGCTCAAGCTTACTCACCGCAATGCTGACGGCGGGCTGCGTACGAAATACGCGATCCGCGGCATCGCGGACGCTACCCTCTTCGACGACCGCAACGAACATTTCCAGTTGCATTAATTCCATCGCCCCTACCCCACCCGCCCAAGGTCCCAGGTACACCCCTCCCCAAAACGCGGACCCGCTTCTTGAGTATCCTCACGAGGAGGCAGACTTGTACCAAGGCTTCTTGCCTGTATTGCGTATTGGGGAACCGCGCCTGTACCAGGGAATACCCTAACGCTTCACGCCAAAGTGGTTGTGATGGCCCTTAAGGTGAACAAGGGTAGTACCACCATATCGGAGCAATGAGGCGCAGCTGCAAGATGCCGGAACTTCGAGATAGAGGAAACGCAGTCACAGGGGGGAGAGACAAACCCAGGCAATCTGCGCTTAAGTGCCGTGAGTGCTTCTCGAATTTGAGACACACCGGTTACGCAGAGGACCCATCAATTCGGATGGTTGGGTGGGGCCTGCTCAGGCCGTGCGCACTCCCACCGGAAATTGGGCCAATCCGGTTTTTGCCAGTTCCAGCTCATGAGCGATAGAGCACTCCCCTATCGCTCATATTGTGTCATATTTATGAGCGATAAGAATTCGGCCCTACCTCTTCTGCCCCGTCGGCCCTTTATCCGGACCGCCAATCGGCACAAAACGCTCTTCTTCGATACTCATGGCGATCGCGGTCACCCGTCCGACGACCGAAACCTCGTCCGGATAGCGGAACGTTTCCGTCTGCGCGCCGGAGTCGGGATGGGGAATCAGAGTGAGCACTCCGTCTTTTAGCTCACTAACCGCACCGGTATTCCCGTAAAACGAGGACATTATGCCAGTCACACGACAGCGAACCGCGCAGAATGTCGCAGGCTCGGGGTACCCCGGTCTCAGACAGCTGCGGAGAGCCGAAGAGGCAAAGTGGTCCAGTACCTAAACCCTCGAAACCCTAAGGACTTGATCTCTCCCATAAACATTATTCAACTCGCTCTTCCGTCTTGTGCGTGTTATGCAACATGCGCTTCCACTCGAAATCGACAGCAGGCTCTTGTGAACCCAGGCTTTTAGTTCGTCAGCCAATTTAGATGGCCGATGACCTCGCAAAGGCGCGTTCGAGCACCGTGCCCGGGCACATCCCCAATCACGGTCGAGTGTCTGGAACCACTACTTCCCCGTTTCTGTATGCGTCCGAGACGGTCGAAATTGGCCATCCTTCTCTCGCGAACACTCCAACCAGTTCAGGATTTCCTCCCATTCCCGGTTCGCTGCGTTTCCGCCGGCCTCTGCCGGAACTTTGCAATAAATACTTTAAAACTCGTAAGACGCGCCTCTCTGTTATCAAGGGAAGTGGGAGACGCCCGCGTGCCGCTATGCATCGTAAGCAAGAAAGTAGAAGATTCGATCCTCTGTCTGTGGGTTTCTCGAGAACTGCGCGAGATTTTCCATCCCTCCGAGGGATTTTGGACCGCTTCAATCGGGGTCTGCCGTGGGATTCTTCGCGTAGCCATCGACGGACCTGACGGGTTCCGATGGACGGGCAGCTTCTACCGGGAGGATCACCACTTCCTTTCGACGCGCATTTCACGCGCCCTTGTCGAACGGTTATAACCGGGGAAGAGTCTCGCACCGTCCCGGGCTCTTCCTGAATCTCGACTGGACGAAGTTCGACCGCAAGTGTGCCAACTGGTGTTCTCCGCCAGCTCCCGATTCCGGCTCCGTCCCTTGCGGCCCTTTCTGAGAGCAGTTCCCCTGGGAGGTTTTTGTGAAAAAACACGAACTCGTTGAGAAACTAAATCTCGATCTCGAAGAAAATGACCTCCTCGAGCACCCCTTTTATAAAGCGTGGATTCGCGGGCAGCTGAGCCGCGAAGACCTGCAGAACTACGCCTGCCATTACTATCCACAGATCGCGGCCTTCCCGGCGCACCTGAGCGCATTGCACTCCCGGCTGCCGGACGGCGAGACGCGCCGTGCCGTTCTGCGCAATCTGGCGGACGAGGAGATCAACGGAGTGTGCCATTCTGATCTCTGGCTCGATTTCGCTGAGGGGATGGGAATGGACCGGGATATCGTGAGGATGCTCCCGGTGAATCCCTACGTCCGGGATGTCATGGATGTTCTCGAAGCATTGGTCGTCACTCCAGCGAGTGCGTTCACGGCACTCTATGCCTACGAAGCCCGCACACCACGGATTGCGGAGGCCAAAGCCAAGGGCTTGCGGGAATTCTATGGTGCGGATTCAAAGACCTGCCGGTATTTTGACCTTCACCGCGAAGCCGATCTCGAACACTCTCGCGTATGGATCGAACAAGTTGAGAATTTGCTTGATCGAGAACCAGAAAGCGCTCTGACGGCACTCGCCGCGGCAAAAGTCGTCGGGAGAGCGCTCTCGGACATGCTCGATGGATTTGAGCACGAACGCCAGGAAGGGATCGAAAGGATTAGTCGGGTGAATCCCAAGACTTGGCGGAACTGATTGCGGACTGATTGCGGTTCAAGTCAGAATCTCCTGCAATCCGCCGGCCCGCCTTCGGGACGCAGGTTAGAACCGCACCAACATGGGATTCAAAGTCTAGACCTATCCTTTCCTCGAGAGCAGGCCGCCGCCCCACCAGACGGCCGCGTGTTGGCCTGCCAGCTCGCGAATCATTTCTTGGCTTGATGTCCTTGAGCGTCTAGCGTCGAGTCTCGGGTGCCATCGGTCAGACTCTCAGCGCGTTCAAGGATCGCTTCAAGCAGCACGGGCAGCAATAGCGGTGTCTGGCTGTGCTTTTTATTTTGGATTCTTGACCTCTTGATAGAGCTTACGAAGGTGGTCGTCAGACATATCTAGGATAGGTTCGTACATAAATGAGTTCAGATGGATACTCTCGGGCGTCATTAGGACGACCTTACGAATTATTCTGATTGCTTGAGCCTCGTTTGGAAACGTCTTGATGAACTCGTCCAGAAGAACGGCGGTTTGATTCGATTTGATTGTCGCGGCATCGATCAGTGGCATCTTGGACAACATGAATTGTTCCGCAGCAAGGCGAATGGCGATTGAGAGAACGATCTTGTGTTCAAGATTAATGCCCGCCCCCGCCTTCAGGCACTGGTCCGCCTCAGAACGGATCATGTCGAGTACTTTTTGATTCGCATCCGGATACGCAACATTCAGGCTGAACAGTTTGTTGTATACGTCGTCTAAATCACTTTGAAGAATGGTTTCTGAATCCGGCTTGTAGTGCAACAAAGATGTCAGCTTTTTAAATGCTGCGCCACCACTCCCATCTTTGAACTCGATGAGATTCCTCATAAATGCGATAGAGGACACTCTCATTTGTCCATTCGTTACGAACTGCGGCTTCCAGACCTTGACAAAAATGTTCCGCAAACCTTTGGCTTCGACAAGCGTAACTTCCGTGTCCGTTTTGTACGCCATGAGGCAGTGCGTGCGCGGGACAATACCTCTCAGATGCAGCGAACGGTAGAAATCAAAATTATGTGTCAGGATCACCAGCTTGAAGAAAGGGATTGACGCTATATCCTTCAAGTATTCGACGATGGCATATTTATTTTTGTAGTCGAACGAATCCGCTACATCGTCAACGATCATTAGAGTTTCTGCGCCACTCTCTTTCCTGACGGTGACTTCAAATATGATATTCAGGACGTAGTATGCCTTCAGTTCGCCGCGACTCAAGCCTCCCATCAGCGCGGGTTGTTCGACGGTTTTTTCTCCGTCTTTATCCTTGAAAATGAACCCAAGCGACAGGATGGGGTCGTCTTTCAAAACTACTGCCGCTTTGTTTTTGGGAACCAAGGTAAAAGGAACGATGAACCTGTCGTTAAACTCCGCGATCACCTCATCCCATTTGGTTTTTTCTTTTCCAGCCTCTTCTTCGATCTGGGCTTTTCTTTTTTCAATTGAATCGAACTTGGCCATCAGTTCTTGGTACACATCAAAGTGCACCTTGAGATATGACCTCCAAACATCCTGCTTGAAGGTTGTAGGGCTTAGGAGATGCGGAAGAATGCCCGAATTGCTCAGCGCATAGTCTCTGAAGGCGCGAAGAGCTTCGTTCTTAACACTCTGATCAGATAGCTTTGCGAACTGCTTGCGCAACTCTTTGTCGTTTGTTATTTCGTCCTGCTCATTCTTGATGAGCTTCTCCAATTCTGCTTTCGTGGTGATGATTTCAACAGAATCGTTGGCATTCAAATGGACGGTATGCTTGGCGTCGAAAAAACCCTGCTTTTCAAGCTGGTCAGCAATGGTTTTAGCGTGATGGTATTCAAACATGCCTTTCTTGAAGTACCGAGACTGACCTATAAGCAAGTTGTAGCGTTCGACGAACAACTCTAGGTTGGCTCGAGCCTCTGGCGATTCCAGAAACTTCAACACGGTCTCATTGAAAATGAGTTGGTACGGCACGGAAGCAAACGGAGCGTCTTTCTGACGTTCAACCAATAGCTTGAGTTGTATCAGGCTTTCGTAGAAGCGATTCGGTGCCGACGTAACGGCCAAAGACAATTCCTTGTCGATGTCCTTCTTTAATCCAGATGATTGCCCCAGTGCAGCTAGTAAGGCTCCCTTGGACGCTTCAACCTCGGAGCACAATTGGACGTATTCGTCGCGGAGGATACCGTTTACCAAAAGGGCGGAAGTCTTTTCTGTGACAGGCATCTGGTCAACGAAAGGGCGCACAACAAGAATATTGGTCGGAGGCAAATCTGCGTTTGCCTCATCCTTTGCCGAGTTCTTACAAATTCTATCGGGGAAGTAGCGATCAACGGTCTTTCTCCCGCTGACAAAGTCGTTGAACGTATCCGCAAACGATGTCTTCATCGAACCGTTTGGGGCATAAATCGCGAATACATTTCCATCCAGAAAATTGAACTCGTGCTGGAGCTTCCTAATTCCGTAGCAGTTCTCTAGGTCAACTGTCAGCTTGTCCATCGGGGAACCTCCTCTACCTCGATCATCTATTTCTTCGGATTCGTAGGCCCTTTCCCCGATTGGTCGAGAGGCACAAACCGCTCCTCTTCGATACTCATAGTGACTGCCGTCACGCGTCCAACAACCGACACTTCACTTGGATATCGGAAGGTCCGCGTCTCCACGCCGGAATCCGGATGTGGAACAAGCGTGAGCACGCCATCCTTCAGCTCGCACCACCCACAGGCGTACCCCGTGCGAATGTCCAAGAAATAGATTGGCCGTGCAAAGTGTGATTCGCTGGAACTCTTTTTGAACGGGCCTTTCCGGATGCGGTTCTGCTTCGCGTCAATCTGCACAAACGACCCTGGAGGCAGCAAGGGCGCCATGCTCTCGTCTTCCGTTCCGATGTAGCCGTACAAGCACTGCCGGAGGGCGAACCGCCGTAGTAGCGGTACGGGCACGCTTCCCCAAACGTCGACGATTCCCGTGAGAAGACTGGTTTCCTCGATTCTCATCTCGGCGGAAGAGTCTTCAGCCGACGCTTCGCCTTCCGTTGGCTCCTTCGTTGGTATCAGTAAGTGCGTCTTCGGTGGCCGGAATACCGGACGCTCCTGGGTGATATCGCGGGAGAGCCCGTATAACTTGTGAATCTCGGCGAGGTCCATGCCATAGATCTCACTGAGGCTCGCCATCTTGAAACTGCCGGGAACGAATCGCCCGTTTTCGACATCCGTAATCCAGGTTCTTGAAAAAGAAAGGTAAGGATTATGGCGGTCTCTGGCGAGGTCCATGCTGAGCCGTTCTACATCGCGCACGCTCAGGCCTAAACGCACCCGTATCGCACGTAATTTCGCACCCGCGCGCACAATCAATTCGGGCCGGGCCATGGCACTCGCATCCTACTGCCCTTCGGGTTAATTGTCGAGGGAGTGAGGATAAATAATACTTACGTCGCCTCCTGGCTAATGCGTTTCTGAGGCACCGAGGAGCTGTCCTCAACTGCGGACACTTTTAGAAATCCCACCACCTCGGAAGTCCGCTCCCGCATTCTTGCCTCGCCGTCTCGGGTCACTATGGGGAATATCCACACACGCCCTATGCTCCATCGTCACGGTTTCGCTGCTGCCCGACTTTCCCCCAATGCGAGGAAGCGCGCTGCGCTTGTCCGCGCGGTACGTGAACTCCTCGGAACAAAGAATCTCACGCTCTACAAGGCCGCTGCCCTCACGCGAATGCGATTCCCGAACCAGCCTGCTCGCCACATCCGCCCGAATCTCTATTCGCAGCTACGCTCAGGCCTCAGTCCCACGTTCGAGCAGTTGATCGCACTCAGTGAAGTGACGGGCTACCGCGTGCGGGATTGGCTTCTGGTATTCGGTTTTTCTCTCGACATGATTCCGCGGCTCGAGGCCCTGATGTCGCGGCCGCGCACGGGTCTCATTGACCACGACCTCGCGGGGCCCGAGACCCTTTTGCCCTTCTTGCATTGTCGCCTGGGGCACGGAACAGCTGCGGCCACTACCCCCCTCAGCCTGATTCTCGAACAACGCGGACCGAAGGCGACCTTTTCACCGCTCCCGGCGATACCACGCACGTTTCTCTATGCGAAGATCGGCGCACGGGACGCACTTTCGATTCCTGAGCTTTCTTTGGGAAGCATCGTTCGCGCCGATACCCGCGTTCAGGCATCCTTGCTGCCGAGACGCGTTGGCGAGGCCTCACGTCACTACTTTCTCGTCGAGAACAACCAGGGAATCCACTGCACGCGTCTGCGAGTTATAGGACCGAACCGCTTCGCCTTTACCGCGTCCAAACTGTCTTTCACCGAACCGCAATTCGAGTTAGGAACCGAAGCCAGAATCCTGGGAGTCATCGACCTCGAATTCCGATTTCGCTCCAGTACGAGGAAGCAGCCAACTCCGACGAAGCAGGTTGTTGCCGCCCTCAGCGGACCCGGGGAGTCCGCGAGGTCTACACGCATGGAAGCTCACATGACGTCGCAACGCCCGGGGGCGCTGCTCAGGCGGGCCCGTCTCCACGCTGGGCTTTCCTTCCGTTGCGCGTCGAAGCGGAGCAGCGAGATCGCCCAACTTCTAGGCGACCCTCGCTACTTTGCCTCACCCGGTACGCTCTCCGACTACGAAGCCGGCGACACACTGCCGCGGCACATCCACAAGCTGTTCACAGTGTCGATTCTGTATTCACTCGGCTTTCGTGCGTTGCTCAGTTCATTCGGGCTCACGCTCGACGGCACCGGCAGCCCGGCAACCGGCTCTGAATCGTTTGTTTCACAGGACAATTCGAGCGACCACGCTCCCATTACTGATGAAGAACAGAAGGACAGTTTCTTCGACGCGCTGCAGCGTCAGTTCGGTGAGCTGCCGCTGTTTCTCTTGGGCGCCGTTCCCGAGCTTGCTGGACTTTCGCGCGTCTCGTTGCGTGATGTGTTTTGGGTCGGCCGTGAGCCGAAGCTTCTACATCCATCACTTCGCGGCGCGCTGTTCCTGCTCGTCAATCACCGGAAGAAGAAACCGAGCAGTTCGCTTGAGCTCGCGCTATCCGAACAGCCGCTGTACCTCCTGCAAGATCGCGACGGCTTGTATCTCGCGTCGAGTTGCGGAATCGAGCGGGGCCGACTCACGGTCTTTACGTATCCGGATAGTGCCGCACACACGCAACCCCTTCGGCAGCACGTCGACGCCGAAGTCGTCGGGGAGATCGTAGGGGTTGCCCGTTCCCTTTCTTCGCCACCGTGAACATCAGACCCGAAGAGAATCGGTCCGGTTCTCACCTCTCGAACAACTAGAGCAAAAAAGCGAACACATTTTGTTACTCTGGCCCATCCCTACACCGCTGCATTTGCCTGAAATTGCTTCTGTTTCCTCGCTCGCGGTGCACATTCGCGAACATTTTCTGGAATCAGTGGATTCCGTTTCTTCGTTCTGCGAAGCTCGCCCCGTTCCCAGTGAAAGGTCCGGCACGGAGTCCCCCGTGATGAAACTATCCGATGAAGTGCGTTCAACCCATGGCCAGGATGGCGCGATTGTTCTACACATTCGCGAAGGCCAGATGTTCCGGCTCAATCTTGTCGGCTCCCGCATTCTCGAACTCCTCCGCTCGGAACAGTCGGAATCGCAAATCGCCGACGTGATCTCACGGGAGTTCTCTGCAGACCACGCCACCGTCGAACGTGACGTCCAAGAATTTCTCGCGCATCTGCGCACCCATCACCTGATCGAAGTGCGAACCCCGGAGACACACGCGGGTTCCTGAACGGCCTATTCATGTTCTCTCCTACCGAGCTCGCTGGCTTCCACGTCGTTATCACACGACACGACGGCAGCGAGATTCTTGTTGAGCGATCCGCGCACGGGGTTCGACTCCCGGTCATCGCCATCCCTCTCCACACGCGGCCCGCCGAGGAGCTTACGTCAGCGATCGAGAGCCGATGGAATTTGAAGACCTATTGCCTACTCACTCTACCGGCCGAGGAACCGAGATCCGTACGGCCAACGGCCGTCCTCGAACTCTCTTCGGCTTGCGCCACGATTCCGGAGGGTTTCGAGTGGTACGCTGCAGTTCTCCGGTCACTCCAGGAGTTTGATGATTCTGAGAGCTACAGCATCATCGAACGCGCGCTTGCCATCCTCAACGACGGCCGTAGCGACAAACAAGGACCTTTTGGTCGCACCGGTTGGCTTGAGCGCGTTTCCGAATGGACAGCAGCACAGGCCGCCGCCGAAGGACTCCGTTTGAACGGCAAGTTCCGCCAGCTGAATGCCAGTCCTATGTTTAGCTTAATTCGTTTCGAAACCGACGGACCTGCATTGTGGTTTAAAGCTGTGGGGGAACCGAACCTCCGTGAATATTCGATCACTTTGGAGGTGAATCGTCGCCTGTCAGGCTTCGTGCCTCCGCTTATCGCGTCACATTCCGGATGGAACGCCTGGCTAAGTGTTGAAGTCAGCGGAAATCCCCTGCGCGGAGCATCCTCTCTTCGCGATTGGCAAAAAGCGGCGAAGACGCTGGCGCATCTGCAAATCGCATCATTCGGCAGTGCATTGCACCTCATTGCAGCCGGATGCAAAGACCTTCGGCCTTCGTCTCTGCGCCCTGTTGTCGGTCCCTTCTTCGATTATGTCACCGAGGTCATGCCACAACAGTCGAAACCGACGCCTCCTCCCCTCGCTCGGAAGGAGATTGTCGCCTTAGCAGACGATGTTCGTTCGGCTCTCGATGAACTCGAATCCGGCGACTTTCCGAGCGTCCTCGGGCACCTCGACCTGAACCCGGGGAACATTCTGGTTTCGAAAGACCGCTGCGTTTTCCTCGATTGGGCGGAAGCTGCCGTCGGCCATCCTCTCTTGACGTTTCAATATCTACTCGAGTGGAAGCAACGGCTCGAGCCGAACCTCAAGGCGGAAAGAATGCTCCGCTCAACGTATATGGCGCCGTGGCGCTCCTTCTTCCGGAGCCAAGACATCGCCTTGGACTTCCCGGTTATGCCGCTTCTGGCCGCCTTCGCGTATGCCGCCGGCGGTCTTCCTTGGCGGGACCCCGACCGCAGGAGCCGCGGACGAACCGTCACATTCCTGCGCAGTCTTGCCCGCCGCATGCAACACGAAGCGAAATTGTGGAACAACCGGAGGCACACATGTGTTCTCTAGTGTCCCTGCCGTTTTCCCGCACCGAGCCGATTGAGGACACGCTGCATGGCGTCACTGTCACAGACCCCTACCGTTGGCTCGAAGACCAGAACTCGCCGGAGACTCGCGCCTGGATCATCGAGCAGACACGCTATGCGCGTACCTATCTCGACAACATCCCGGGGAGAGAACGGATTCGCGAACGGGTTCGTGAGCTGCTCGATGTCGAGACCTATGACTCTTTCTTGAAGGCGCGTAATCGCTATTTCTTCCGAAAGCGCCGCCCGGGCCAGGAACAGCCTTCTATCTATTTTCGGGAAGGAGCAGAAGGCGAGGACCAACTGTTGATCGACCCCGCGTCTCGTGGCACCGGCGAGTACACGGCGGTCAAGCCGATCCGCGTTTCGCCCGATGGAGGTCTCTTGCTCTACGAAGTGAAGCGTGGCGGCGAACACACGGGAAGCTTTGAAATACTCGATGTCCCTCGCCGTGAGAGAATTCCCGACTCGCTTCCTCACGGCCTTCTTCGCGGGTTTTCCTTCGCGCCGGACGGCAAGAGCTTCTACTACGTTCACGAGGCCACGGAACGAAAAGCGACATCCCGCCACACGGTATTCCATCATTTTCTCGGGACCGCTTCGGCCGCGGACACGGAGATCTTCTGCCCCGGTGAGGGCGAACACATCCGCCTCGTGCTTGTCTCAGGCCCACGCACCCTTGGTTTCCTGGTGTATCGCTTCCTCGACACGATGCGCACAGACTTTTATCTTTGGGGCAGCGGAAGCACCGGACGTCCAATTCCTGTTCTTCGCGACGCCCACTACAGCTTCTCTCCTCGGCTAGTTCCAGGACGCATTCTTGCGGCCATCGACCAACACACACCGAACCGGAGAATCGTCGAAGTCCAGCCGCGAAAGGACCTCAACCCTCTTTACTTCGATTTAGTCCCTGAAAAAGAGACCCCCATTTCCAGTTGGGGCTTGACTCGCCACCACATCGTTGTGTGCTACACCCGAGGTGCTGACTCCCAAGTAGACATCGCCGATCAGTACGGCAAACGCGTCACACAGATTTCCGCCGAGGCCGAGTCCTTGCGCGTGCTGTCGACAGGGCTCGACGACGATGAACTTCTTCTCGAACGAGAATCGTTCACGAAACCCCTGGCGATTGACCGCTACTCCATAGATTCAGGACGAACCACGCCGTGGTCAAGTCGTGCCGTTCCCTTCGATTCGGGTGGCTTCGCCTATACCCGGGAGCATTTCCCGTCGAGCGACGAGACCAGGATTCCCGTATTTCTCGCCGCAAGACGCAACGTTCTCCAGAGCGGAACCCATCCACTCGTGATGACTTCCTACGGAGGCTATGGAGTCTCCTCCACGCCCCAGTTCAGCGTGTTGACGACATATTTGATGGAATGCGGCTGCGTCTTCGCTCTGCCGGCCATTCGCGGCGGATCCGAATTCGGAGCGGAATGGCATACTGCGGCGAAGCGTCTCAATCGCCAAGTCGCCTTCGATGATTTTCTCGCCGCCGCCGACTGGCTGATTTCTACCCGCGGCACCAATCCCGCGAGGCTCGCCATCTTCGGAGGGTCGAATTCCGGGCTTCTCGTTGCAGCCGCAATGACCCAGCGGCCCGATCTATTTTGCGCCGTCCTGTGTCTTGTTCCTCTGCTGGACATGCTGCGGTATCACCTCTTCGATGACGCGATCCTCTGGCGCGATGAATTCGGAACCGCAGAAAACCCTCGGGACTTCGAAGCGTTATCGCAGTACTCGCCGTATCACCACGTCAGGCCTGGGACGGCCTACCCGGCGATCATGCTTGTATCGGGCGGTCTCGATACGCGATGCAACCCGCTACACGCACGGAAGATGGCTGCCCGGCTGCAGGGGGCCACAAAGTCGTCTCATCCGGTTCTTCTTGACTACAACGAACTCCGAGGCCATTCGCCCGTCCTGCCGATCGGCGTCCGCATCGAAGCCCTGACCGATCGGTTGTCGTTCCTCTGCAATGCGCTCGGTGTTCTGCCGGGCTAAGGATCGAAAGAAAATGGTCGTCTATCTGCAGGCCTTCTGGCAATTGATTCGTTTTGAGTATTACGTGCTACGTCGCGACTTTCCTCCCTTGCACGAGCGAGTTAGACGGTATCCCTGCGCGTCTTCCCGCGCGGACAACAACCTTCCTTCACGTTTGTGTTCAGCCGTAGACGCAGTCTGCTTTTGCTATCCGAAGCAGGTGCTCTGCCTGCAGAGATCGGCCGCGACCGTGTGTCTCCTGCGCCGATACGGCGTGGCGGCGCAGATGATCACGGGGATTCAGCATTTTCCGCTGAGAGCCCACGCCTGGGTCGAGGTCGATGGCCATGTCGTAAACGACAAGCCCTACACCCTCGAAATCTATACTCGGCTCGACTCTTGTTGAAGGGTAGGAGGTCCGTCACGCGGACATTCTCAAGGAGGTTACTCATGTCCTACTTCGTATCCCGACTCATGATTCTCGCTCCGCTTTTTGCCGCGGTACTCGCCGCCTTCCCCTTGTGTTCGCTTGCGCCACGGAACGAAAAACTCGCGCGCTCCGAGGCGTACTCTCGACCCAACCCGGTCATGTGTGGAATGCGCGGGCAGGAGGTCCCGAGCGGGCCCGCCTATCATCAGGAACCACCGACCGGTTCTCTCCCCGAGACGCTCGCTCCCTCGCAGTTTGCAGACGACAAGGTGGCGTTCGTTGCGTACTCCGTCGCCGCCAAAATCCGTGAACTCCTCTATCAAGAGCCCTGCTATTGCGAGTGCGACAGGTTCGCTGGCCATCAAAGCCTGCTCGATTGCTATACGAGCAAGCACGGACGCGGTTGCGCGAAGTGCCAAGCCGAGGCCTTTTTCATCTACGAGCAATCCCGAACCGGAAAAACCCCAGCCGAGATTCGGCAAGCAATGGAGAGAGGGGACTACCGGAAAATCGATGTCCAGAAATATGCAGCAGATCACTATGCCGAGGTTCTGGGATCCACTCCGTAGTTCCTCTCGATGGAGGGGGTGCGTATGAATGTTCAATTCGGACGATGGAACTTTGATGGACAACCGGTCGGCGCCGACTACCTAGAACGAGCCAAGTCGCACACCGAAGACTATCCTCATGATCGTACCCAAGCTTCCGCATCCTACGCGATCGCCATGTACTTTCAAGCGTTGTGGGTCTCCCGTGAGGATTTCGCCGAACGACAACCGCTACAGAGCGACAGCGGCATCAGAATGACCTGGGACGGACGGCTCGATAACCGCGAGGAACTCCTTTCTCTTTTGCATCCGCCCGCTGGTCACCTGTCGACCGACGCCAACATCGTGCTCCGAGCATACGAACAGATCGGAACACTGTGTTTTCCGAAGCTTCATGGCGACTGGGCTCTCGCCCTGTGGGACCCAGCCAAACAATCTCTATTTCTTGCCAAGGACTTCATCGGAACAAGGCATCTCTTCTACCGATTTGAGCCCCACCGGGGCATCACTTGGGCGACCGTGCTGGATCCCATCGTAAAGCTCGCTGCGCAGCCCTTTGAAATCAACGAAGAGTTCGTTGCCGGCTATCTTTCGACTTTTCCGTCTACCGATCTGACACCCTACACAGGCGTCGACGCCGTTCCCGCATCGACGTTCGTCGAAGTCAAGCCCTCACACACCCGGACCGAGAAGTATTGGCAGCTCGATCCCGCTCACCGTGTCCGCTATGGCAAAGACTCCGACTACGAAGAGCACTTCCGTCATCTCTTTCGGCAGTCGGTCCACCGCCGTCTTCGCGCCTCGCGGCCGGTCGTGGCCGAATTGAGCGGCGGAATGGACTCGACGTCCATCGTCTCTGTAGCCGACGAGCTGTTGCGAGACGGAAAGGCCGAGACTCCGCGGCTCGATACGGTGTCTTTTTACGACGACGACGAGCCGAACTGGAACGAGCGGCCGTATTTCGCCCTGGTGGAAGCGAAGCGCGGACGAGGGGGCTACCACCTTAACGTTGCAGCGATGGAACGAGCTTTCGAAGAACCACAGGAGAACTGCTTCTTCCCGTTGCCGGGCTTTGATGCTCTTGCTGTCGAGCGCAGTTACGACGTTCGCCGCTGCCTGGAAGCAAGTGACAGCCGCCTTGTCCTTTCCGGCATCGGCGGCGACGAAGTCACAGGCGGGGTGCCCACTCCCATTCCTGAACTGCAGGACCTGTTTGTTTCTTTGCGGCCAGTCGAATTTTTTCGAAAACTCCTCCGATTCGGCCTCGTCCAACGACGCTCCTGGCTGCATCTGGGGGGCGACGTCATCGAGGAGTTCCTTCCGCAGCCCATTCGCCGCATGTGCACGAATGCCTGGATCGCGCCGTGGCTCACCAACGCCTTTGTCGAGCGTAACCGGGATGTATTCTGGAGAGACGCAAAGCGGAAAACGCTGTCCGGCCCGCCACCTTCCTTTCAGGAATCCGTCTCTGCGCTGGAGCGTCTGCGACGTGTACTTTCCGCTATCCAACCCAACGCCATTGCGCGTCACCAGGCGACCTATCCGTATCTCGACCGCGATCTGCTTACGTTTCTCTTCGGTGTCCCTCGCTCTCAGCACGTGCGTCCGGGCCAGCGCCGCTCGCTCCTGCGCCGCGCCCTCGCCGGGATTGTGCCTTCCGAGATTTTCGCCCGTAAGCGCAAAGCGTATGTTGCCAGGCATTCCGTAGTTCTGCTCGAAACGGCTTCTCCGGCCATTGAAACCCTTCTGTGCTCGTCTCACATTGTCGCAGCAGGCTGGGTACGGGAACAGGAATTTCGCCGCACGCTCGCAGCGATACGGGCGGGGCAGCTCGAAAATATCATTCCGCTAAAGAAAACACTGACGCTCGAACTCTGGCTCCGAAGCGTGACCCGTTGCCGTCTCTTGGACATTCATATAGGTCAGCCGAACAAGTCCCGAAAGAGCAAGCCGGTATGCCC
Source organism: Candidatus Acidiferrum sp. (assembly GCA_035693545.1). Lineage (GTDB taxonomy): Bacteria > Acidobacteriota > Terriglobia > Acidiferrales > UBA7541 > Acidiferrum. The sequence goes on along the minus strand of DASSGJ010000055.1, from coordinate 100,607 downwards.
AGCGGAATCGAAATTCAGTCCGTTTCGGGCTGAATAGTCAGAGAAAAGGAGAAACCCCATGAAGTACACAAAACCGGAAATCATCGAACTGGGAAACCCGATCGATGCGATCCAAACCACCCAGAAGATCGGTCCACTCGAGGACAATCATCCGGCCCCGACGGGCTGCTCGGCCTATGAAGCGGACGAATAGCCCGTCGCGCCTTAATCTGGGAGCACGTTTCACAGACGTGCTCCCATGCTCCCACAATCGAGCACTTCGCTCCCGAACTGGAAGTGATTAGCGCCGGTCGACTTGAAGCGGGCGATGGCTTTATGGAGCGCCCGCGCAAACCAAAATTCAGCCATTTCGGCTGAATACTACTCGGACAAAAGGAGAAATATCATGAAGTACGCAAAACCGGAAATCATCGAACTCGGAAACCCGCTCGATGCCATCCAAACCACCCAGAAGATCGGTCCACTCGAAGAGGTCCATCAAATCCCGACAGGTTGCTCAGCCTATGAAGCGGACGAATAGGCCGTCGCGCTGTGGGAGCACGTTTCCAGACGTGTTCCCTTTTTAGAAGCGCCATCGGCCTAGGGAGAGTTTCTCTCCAGCCAGCAACCCGCTTAACTCAGTCCAGCGCGCGCGAGGCTTTTCGTTTCTTGCGTAGCGCTTCCCAGCGTCCCACACGCTCCGCCGTGTCAGTCCCATGGTCCATCGTTGCCCCTAACCAAAAACAAAACCAATCGACCGATTCCCGCTCGGTCAGCTCTTTTGCGAGGGGCCGTGCGGCGACATGCTGCGCATCAGGAACGTACGTTAATTCGACGGGACGTTCGAGAACGTTCAAGACAACGAACCATTCCCAGGAACCAAGGATACCTTGCGAGCAGCCACGCGCTTCCAGACGAACAGGACTCTCTACCTTCGACAGCTGGAAGCTCGGCGAATTCTCGAGCCACGCCGTCAACCCATTCCCGAAGGGCTCTCCCCCGTTCAGGTGCACGTTGCCGCCCGGACCGTAGGCAAGATATTGCAAGTATCCGGCGTCGATGCCGTCCACGAGGCTGGCTGCCTTCAATTGGTACTTCGAGTGCGTGAGCGCATACGCCACGTGATACACGGTCCGGCTGAACCCAATGATCCCGACTCGCTCCCGGTCGATGAATCTCCGGCGGTCCAGCTCATCGATGGCTCCTTCGAAGGCCGCCATTTCCTGCGGTCCTTCGCGCGTCGTATTTGCCTCCGAGCGGCTGTAGTCCATCTGGAGCACGATGATCCCGTGCGCCGCGAGCGCCTGAGCCGAAAACGCGCTGCTGTCAAAGGGCCCGTCGGCTAAGAATCGCTCCGGCGCGAATCCGTGAGTCTGAATCACGAGCGGATACCGTTCGCCCTCAACATAATCCGGCGGCAAAAAGAGTTCCCCTTTTCGATGTCCGCCGCCCGCAGTCGGCCATTCCACAACATCCACATGGGCGAGCGCAACGGAAGCGAGCCACGGATTGAGATCGAGAAACACGCGGTCGGCCCCCAATTCCCCGCTCGTAACATATATCTTCGGAGGAGTATTACGGTCCTCGCGAAGCGCGATGTCGAGAGGACCATGCTTCTCGTTGCTCTTCGGCCACTCCGGCCTCTCGATCTTTCGAAATTCTCCGGTGCGGATTTGGATTTCAATGTCGTACACATGTTTTGAGCGCTCCTCGCGCTCACCCGGATCTTCCGCGTTCAAAGGAAGGAATAAACCCTTCAGGAATACCGAGTGACTGTCGCTGCTCCAAACGACCGGAGCATAGTCAACCACCGGAGCATCCAGAAGTGGCGTTAACGACCCCTCGCGCGTGTCGACCAGCAGATACTCTGCCAGCCAGAGAATCGGAAATCCGTCGGGATGTCGTTGCCTCGTGAGGCGCTGCACATACGCATCCCGATAACCACTCCAGGTTTCGGGTATCCGCCGGACAACCGCTCGTATGACCGCGTGCGCGCCATCGGGCGACATCCAGAGCGGAACATTGTCGTCGGGTAGGTAGTCTTCCGGAGTCGCCACGCGTCTCGGCTTTGTACTTCCATGTTGAATGTAGAGTTCTTGTCCTTGTGGCCAATTCGATGGTGTCGGACAAGACTCGCGGACGAAATCGGAAAGAGCATTGCCTTCGCGGACGTTTACAACTTCTCGACCGTTCGCCTCAGGTTCCGTTTCTCTTGGATGGTCCGTCACATAGAGGATCTCGGTCCCGTCTTGGCTGGCGTCGAAGCCGTTGATTGGCTTCCGACTGACTGTCCGCATTCGGATATGGCCCGTGATGGTATCGAGTGAATAAACCTGTGGAAGCCTATCCGGCTGCTCGCCCAAGAACAGGATGGTCCGACTGTCGGCGAGCCATTTCACTTGCTTGATCGCATCTCGATTGGATGAAGACGACATCTCTACATGAAGCCGGGCTTTCGGGTTGGTCAGCGCGTCCCGCGTGTCGAAGACCTGTAGCGAGAAGTCGTTTGTGTTTCGAACTAGGTTCCCCTGCTTGAGTAGGATTGCAAATTGTTTTCCATCCGGCGAGAAAATGGCCGCGCCTCTATCCGGATCGGCGAGCCGCTTCATTCGAATCGCGTCTTGGACGGTGAACGCCCGTTTCGCGCCGGTCGCTTCGGCGTGCTGTGATCGCGCGGCTGGCGACGCGAAGCCGAAAAACAGCGCTGCCATCATTCCGACGTATAAGTTGCACCTCCTGTCCAAGCCTATGAACACACTCTCTCCTTTGCATTCCGTTTCGCAAACGAAACGCCGGCTCCAGCGTCAATTGCGGCGAGTATTTAGAACGTCAGTTTCAAAGCCACCTGCAGAGACCGAGGTCCGCCCATCTGGTACAAGGGGCTCAGGACCCCGAGGCTCGAAGCCAATGTCTGGGTGGATTGGCCAAATGTGCAGCCAGGCGCGAAGGCACGCGAAGCCGGGTTCGGCGAGCAATAGGTCGCGGTGATTTGGCCAAAGTTCGGATGATTGAAAGTGTTGAACGCTTCGGCACGGAACTGCAGCTTCGACCGCTCCGTGATCGGAAACTCTCGGCGCAGGGCCACATCAATCTGCCAAGCGCCGAACCCTCGAATGAAGTTTCGCGGGGCGTCACCCAGAACAGGATTTGAACATTGATAGATCGTGCATCCCTCGGGCAACGCGAAGGCATCCGGATTCACGGAGCGCCCGCCGGGAAATTGCGTACCATAGAGATACCATGGCTGCCCGGCCACGAGATTGAGCCCTGCCGGCACCTCCTGTCCCGTTCCTCGATCTAACGACAACGGCCCTGCCAGTGTGACCGGAAAACCCGTGCGGATCGAAAAGCGCGCGTCCGCGCCCCAGTTCGAAAGCAAGCCACGCGCAAACTTCTCCTTTAGCGCACCGGGAATATCGTAAGACAGCGCCGCCGCGGCATTGTGGCGCACGTCAAAGTTGGCATTCCCGCGAACATAGGGCAAAGCGTTGCTGTCCGAGCCATAGTCAATGGCATGCGAGAAGGTATAGGAAGCGAGCGCAGTAAGTCCTTTGTTCAAACGCCGCTTGAACTGGGCCTGAAGAGCGTCGTAGTCCGACGTCAATCCGTTGCTGAAGTACTGCACGGAGCGGAAATCGGGATTCAAGGAACCGAGCGAGAGTTCTTGCCCGCGGAGCAACCGGCTCGCTCGCGAACCGACATAGGTCACGCTCAACGATTGATCTTTGCCAAGACCCTGTTCGAGCGCTGCGTTCCACTGCAGCGTGTACGGCAGTTGCATGTGAGGAGCAAACGCATACACGTTTCTGTAAGGCGCAACGGGCGGGTTGACAACTGGGGGCAGTAACACCGGAGTGGGCACCGGGAATCCGATTCCGCCAAAAAGACTCTGCGCTTGGAACCCCACTCCGTTGTAGCCCCAGGAAGCAACCTGTTGCCCCGTATCGAAGAAGACTCCGCCGCCGCCGCGCACGACAGTTTCGAATCCGGTTTTTTGCCGCAAAACGTAGGCCGCGCCAAGCCTCGGCGCAAAATTCGCCCATGTGGTTTTCCACAGAGGAGTCCCTTGGGGAGCGAGCTTGATCGAAGCCGGATCATTCAGGCTGCCTTCGATCGTGTAGGGGAGATTTCCCGTCGCCGCTCCCGGTGGAGGATTGACCTCCCACCGCAATCCCATCGACAGCCGCAGGCGGCGGGTCACATTCCACTCATCTTGAACGAAGGAGGAGAAATTTGTATAGACGGGACGGGCCGAAGTGTTGTTTGTCGAAATGCCAAGATCGATGCTATTGGCTTGGACCGACTGCTCGCTGAAGAATAGTAGGCCGACGTTGGGGGCCCAAGGCTCTTGTTTGGGCGACAACCGGCGGTAGTCCACGCCAAACTTCAGGACGTGCCGTCCGAAGGAAATGCCCGCCGTGTCCACCGCGTTCCACTGTCTTTGCAGACCCGTCTGTTGTGCCTGCGTGAGCTCCGCGCCAACACCTCCGAAGTCGAGCGCAAAGGCCACGATGTACGCGCTTCCCGTAGGCAACCCCTGAGATCCCGCGAGGTCATACGGCACCGCCCCTCCGAAATTGTCGAGACCGTCCGTGGCCTTCGTGAAGTTCGACGTATAGTTCAGGCGAAATTCATTCTGTAGGCGGCTGGTGACCGCGTTCGTCACACCGAAAGTGTAAGTCCGCGTCGAGTACGAGTTTAAACTGAACGACGACGGCGCTCCCGAATTGCCGCCACTGCGCGCGAACGAAGAGGAGTCAGCGGCGCTGAACCGGAAGAACAATCTGGTCCTGTCGCCCAACGCCTCATCAAACCGAATTCCATACACATTTATTCGGCTGGGATTGGACCACCCCGCGGCGATTTCACCGAGGCCGTTCCCGAGGTCTGTCGAACAATTGGCGGCGCCCGCAGGGCAACTCGGCAGTGGAAAGGCATTGAGGACCGGTTGGAGAGCGGCCGGCGTACTCGAGCGCAAGGCAACCGTTGGCACATAACTGACGATCGCTTCCTGTGGCTGTGTCAGCCGAAGCCCCTCGTAAGAGAAGAAGAAAAACGCCTTGTTCTTTCCGGAGTACAGGGCCGGAATCCGGGCTGGCCCGCCGAGCGTTCCTCCGAAATCGTTCTGGCGAAGCGCTGTTCTCTGTATGCCGTAGTAATTGTTGAACCAGTTGTTCGCGTCAAATACATCGTTTCGCAAATACTCGGACGCCGTCCCATGCCAATCATTCGTGCCCGATCGGGTCACGAACGAGAATTGCCCTCCTGGGTTTCGTCCGTATTCCGCCGAATAGGTGGAACTCAAAACGCGAAATTCCTGGAGAGCATCGACCGAGACCAGCCCTTGGGTCGTCCCAAGACTCGTTGAGACAGGCAGAGAGCCACTCATCGACGCAAACTGAGGCGCACCCGGAAACACCCCAACGTTCGCGCTCACTCCATCGACCGAGTAGTAGTTCGCATCTGTCCGTTGGCCGTTCACGCTAAACTCGCCATTCGCACCGATCCCACCTGTCGTTTGCGGTGAATTGGTGACAATGCCCGGCGTCAACAAGATCAGGTCTTGGAAGCTGCGGCCGTTGAGAGGCATATTTTCGACAAAGGTGTGGTCAACCACCGTGCTGACAGCGGCATCCGTGGTGTTGACCATGGAGGCGCCTCCTTCGACCGTCACCGCAATGGACATGGCTCCGACAGGAAGAATGAAATTGACTGTCACCGACCCCTGCACGTTCAGGATGATGTCCGGTTTGATGATTGTCTTGAAGCCCACCTTGGAGGCCTGCACGCGATACGGGCCCGGCGGAAGATTCGGCACCGTGTACAACCCGATTTCGTTGGTTTTTGTTTCGTACTGCACGCGTGTCAGATCGTTCACGACGATGATTTCCGCGCCCGGAACCGTCTTGGCATCGGGGTCGAAGACAATCCCTCCGATGGAGCCGGTGGGAGATTGCGCAAACACCGAAGCGCCCAGGACAATCGCAAACACACTCACGAAGATCACGCGCACGAGAACTCCTTGTACGACCGGAATATGCACAGTCAACCCCGCTTGTCGCTTGTGTGTACCGGATTCCCGTCAAAAAATCGCTTTAGGGCGAGTCGAGCCCCCCTTTGTGACTCCATTATCTTCCGGCGTAGAGAGATTCCCCGGCTTCGTGAGAAAGTGTCCGCAATTGCGGACACCACAACGCGAGATTGCCCAAGAGAACAGCGGAGGCTGCACGGCTTTCCGGCTACGGATGGTTAGGAGCTACTTTGAGATAGGTAAAGAGAAGGGGTTTTCCGGTGGGACGTTCGCTTTCGCCGTTCGGCTCTACGGTGATGAAGACGGCATCCAGCTGGTCGAGCGTTTTCTTGTCATTCGACTTCACGACCCAGCGTTTCTTGGCGGCATTGTCTTCGTAAAAGATGCCGAGCTTCGAAGCCTGCCTCCAATCGGACCCGCGCTGCCCCCACGCTTCGAACGTGCTGGTGTCTTTTACGCCCCCATTCTCGTTCAAGTCGTAGGCGTAGAAGATGAGCGACTTTCCCTTGGTATAGAACACGCGGCCCGCTGCTTTCCGAGTGTCCCCGTTGCGCGCCACGTCGTAAATTTCAGTGATATAGAGGTCCCGTGCCCCGATCAGCTCGCGGATGTCGCGGTCCTTGGCAAGCAGATCCTGCTGTTCGGTCGTAATCCGCTCGTGCTCTTCGAGTGAGGCGGACAGGTCCGCAATCTTCGCTTCGAAACTCGCCGTGCGAATGACGGTTTCAGTGCGTTCCCGTTCGAGTTTCTTGAGCCGTTCCTGGGTCTCCCGCAATGTTACCTCATCGGCGGAGACCTGCTTGAGCAGGCGATCGCGTTCTCCCACGATGCCCTTCGTGTCTTTCGCGCTCGTTTCGAGGGCGGTCTGTTGCGCTGCCGCGAGAGTTTCCAGTTTCGCGAGTTCGCTTGTTTTCTGGCTTATTTCCCGTTGCAGGTCTCTGAGCGAGGCATCACGGTCAACCAATTCCTTTTCACGAACCTCAGTATTCGCAGGAGATATGCCTAGCGCGTCGCCCCGGTCCGCCTGCACCGCAGCCTTGTATTGCTCTTCCAGTCGCGCCGATGCGATGCCACGGCTCATTCCATTCTTATAGCTGAGTATCCCTAGCGTCACACACAGCAAGAGGCTCGCCGCCATGGGAAGCCACAGGTCATATCGGTCAAAGTGCCGGCGGAAGCTGCGGCTCCGACGCACCACCAGTGGCGAAAGCCAAGAGTCTCCTTCGAATCCGTTTCGTTCTCTCTCTTTTTCGTCGGAAAGCCGCGTTCGAAAGGAAGCCTCGGCTTGGTCCAGGGAAAAAGAGGAATCGGATGGGGGCTCCTCGCTGTGCTCGGGAGCAAGTTCGGGAATCACGTGGTCTACAACCGACTCGAACTCCGTCATCGCCCGTCGGCATTCGGAACAGGTGGCAAGGTGCTCCTGCAATCTATTCTGTTCTGGCTCGCTCAGGCTGCCGGAAGCAGCGAGAGCGCAGAGTTCCAAAAACTCTTGATGGCGCGCGTCCGAGCGCGCCTTGCCTTCCCGACTTCCCTGCCCTTCTACCATTGTTGCTTTTGAACTCGCACCAGGTTATCTCTACCGAATGCTTCCTAGGATCTTACTCAATCTTGGGGGGAATGGCCTGAAATCCTTGTTGACTCGCCAGTTCCCCCGAAAGCTATCACTCTTTGACGTGCGCTGCTACCCGCTGCTCATTCCGTCCGCAATTGCGGACATCTGCAGAAGTTGTGCCTCTCCGCCTGTTTACCTTCCTAGCGCGTGCTTCCGCAATTTGTCGAGTCCACGATAATAGTGATGCCGCACGTTTCCGTAAGACTGTCCCGTGCGCATGGCAATCTCCTCGAGCGTATGGCCCTCGACGAAACACAACCACAAAGTTTTTCGCTGTTCGAGAGACAACTCTTCGACGGCTTTCCTGAGGGCCGCCCGGCCAATGTGTGCCTCGAGGCCCTCATCGTAACGCAGTACGGATGTGGACGACCTGGCAGCACCGCCATTTTCCGGCAGCTCCTTGGAAGAATAGAAATTCTGACGCGTCAAATCGCGCCGCCTTGATAGCGCACGCTGGTAGCACATCTGGACGAGCAGGGACCGGACTGTTCCTTTCGAGGAATCAAAAACAGCTGCCCGCCGGCGCACCAACATGAACACATCCTGCAACAGATCGTCCGCCTCTTCCTTGTTCTGCAGGATTCTTCGACCAATGGTCCAGACCAACCGCGCGTACCGGCTGAAAAGAAGGCCCAGGGCCTCTGCATCGTCGGCGCAAATCTTGGCAATCAGGGATTCATCGGAAGGTTCGTCGGCTGAATCCGCATCCCTGGATATATGCTCAGTCGCTGCCTCTTGCTCTTTCGCGAGAGGCAGCGCGGGAAATCGGGCGGTTGGGAACAAGCTGGACATGGCTGTTATTCAAACAAGTTCGGAATCACTCTCTCCTATCCCTGGGTTCTGACGTTGAAAGTAAGACTTATGTCAGGACTCTTCCGGTCTGCTGTGCCGTGGACTTCTCGGGCTCACCCTGTACTTCAGCAGCCGCTCGGTCGAACCGACGACCTGGAGTTGTTGGAAGCTCCACTCCAGCAGGACTTCGCCGAGATTCCCGAGCGTGCGCTTATCGCGAGCCGCAGCCTCCTCTAATCCCGTGCGCAGTTGTTGCCGAACTCGTAGACTCAATGGTGCTTTCCACTCACCCATCACATTCCTTCATACGTCACGCAACGAAGGCAAACAATGTAAACGCCGCACACTTTGTGGGCTTACGGTGCATGCCTTCGCAGCATGTCTACGGTGCATTCACGGTTTTAAGCGTTAATGAAGGTGATTCTTTTCTGTCGCGTTCTCGCTCCTCGCGGCGTCAAGCTGTTGGAAGCGCTCTTCGTCAGCCCGCTCCTGCGTGAGCAGTACTTCGAGTAGGTCCGCGTTCAGCGCCGACCGCAATTCATCCAGTCGCGTCTGATGCATTTGCAACAGTTGCTTCGGGGAAATCCCGAGCAATTCGATCCGTTGCAGAACGCGAATCAAGGAATCAACGTTTTTGTTCCAGAGATAAAGCTCGATGTAGATGTCGGTTCTCACGGTGTTCCCTTCCTCTACTTTGTTCTACCACGTACTCTGGAGCGTAACGTGCTCCGAGCAGTTCCCGCCTCGCGTCATGCTGCCATCCCGGCGGGGTGGCGTCGGACAAGCACCTTCAACGACAGGCACAGCAGGGCGAGGCCGTTAGCCTTCGCCTTTGATCGGTGGAGTTTCAGTTATGGCGGGGATTCCGCAATCGGCTTAGGAGGGATGCGAGCCGGAAACCATAGGCGCGCGGAGAGTTGCGCCCTAGACGAGAAATAGATAAGTTCTCTTGCAGCCATCGTTGCACCTCCGGTGCGACTTTGGTCAGGGGCGCGTTGGTGTTCAAGCACCAGCGCGTCCCGCTAGTTCGTTTCGTTCTTCTTGGCCTTCTTACCGGTTCTTCTGTTGATTCCCTTTCCGCAGTACGTCCTTTGTTTGTGTTCTTTAATTTGGGCGACTTCTGCGGCAGTCCAAGATTTCTTGAGTTTACCGTCCACGATTTCTACCTTCGGACTGGGAATCTGCTTGGCTAATATCCATCGTTGCAGTGTCCGTCGGTTGACACCAACAATCGTAGCCGCCTTAGAAATCGAGCAATCCTTTTTCATATATATGTCGCACTGCGACATTTGTCAAGTAAAAAGCGAACCCGGATAGGCGCGCTCCGATTGCGCCAATCCGGGTCAATGAAAGCATATCGCAGAATGCACGCGAGTGGACGCGGCCTCTCCCTCGAGTTTCCTACTTCGATATTTCGCTTGTGGCGATGTCCACAATTCCGGACACTTTTCGAGTGTTCACCACTTTGCAGCAAACTCTGGTACGGTTCCTCCCACGTCGGAGTTGACTCTGTATGGTTTGCCCGAACTGCAATTCGACCGACCTGAAGAAGCTGTCCTTAATCTACGCGGCAGGTGTGTATGAATCGCGAGGCTCCTTACTGGGCGCGCTCATCGGGAGTGGCGACGGACTCCTTTTTGGAAGATACAGCGGAAAGAGTCAGAGCCGTCTATCGAAAATTGCCGCTCCACCGAGGAAAATGCCCTTCGCCGCTCCGATTGTGCTCTGGCTCTTGGGCTTCTTCATTCTCATGGCTTTCGATGCACGCGGAAAACTTTCTTGGATTACGGGCGTACTGTCCATAGCCTATCTAATTCTATTGCCCGCCTATCTTCTCGGCGCGTTCCTTTACAACTTGCTGGTTCACCGGAAGGAATACTCCAACTGGGAGCAAAAGTTCATGTGCCAGCGCTGCGCATCAATCGTCGAGGCTGGACCAAACGGGCTGCCGCGCGCCGCGTGTAATCTATGAAAGACCCGAACAACCTACGCTGGAGGATTCCGCTTTCGCACTCGGCGCATGAGAAGTTCCGGCGCAAGGTTCAAAATCCTTTTCTTCTCGCCCCCCAAGAGCCATGCCAAACAAGTTGGCAGGCTGTCCGTCCACACGTCGCTCGCAATCGACGGCACCGGTTGAAATATCTCGATCAACGCGTTATTCGGATGGCGCGGAATCAGCCAATTGCTGAGCGTGTACAGGAACCGGTTCCAGTCGCGCGTCGACGGATGTAGGTTCACGGCGAGGATATCAAATTCTCCAAACCGATAGGGGCGCGTGTCCTCGTTGGTCTGTGGGTCAAATCCGCCCCTGGTCTTTTGCACTTCGACCACGTGCATGTCCTTTGGGTAGTGCCGATTCGCCTTCGCTGCGAACATGGGCTCCTGTTTTAGCATGCGCTGCAACTTCACTTGAATCCGGGCTTCTTGGGCTTGTTCTCCGCTCCTTCGAAGGAGAAAATCAAAAGGACGATCCTCCACGAACCGAACGGCCTCCCATCCTTTGAGTCCAGCCAGGACATTCCTTTCAAATACGGCCTCCGCAATGATTCCCCGAACTCCACGCTTCGTCAGGTCGGACGAACGGGCGATGGCGCTCAAGATCACTTCCGCTCCAACGCCCCATTCCTTCTCGAGCGGATGCTGGGGCAATCGGCTCTTGAGGTAGTCCAGGAGCGCGGTCCGCTGCTCATCCGTACATTGATCGAGAATGTGCTTCAGCTCATCGAGACTGGGGCTCATTTACGCGGTCTCCCCGCTGGTTCCGGTTCAAATGCCTTGACGTCAACACGTTTCAAAAGCACTTTCCCTGCGATTCGCAGCACGCGAAATCGCCCTTTCTTGATAAGTCGGCCGATCGCCTGACGCGAGACACCGCGCAACCGGGCAGCCTCGGCCTGGGAAACCCACTCCTCGGAGGAAACACTGCGCTTCGGTAAATGGGTTGACATTGTTACCCTATTTCTGCTACCCTTTTTCACAGCGAGACCGTAATATCATGACATCATCTATGAGCGTTCGCCCAAAGCACAGGGAGAATCGACACCGAAGATTCATGGCCTCTACTGCAACCACCAAGCGACCTGTCAAAGAATCTGCCGCCCCACATCCCGCCTCGCTGCTGAAGAGCAAACCCTACTTCCAGGCCGACCATGGAGCCGCGTATTTAGGTGATTCGCTCGAACTTCTTCGTGCCTTGCCAACGGGCAAGGTCAATCTCGTCGTGACTTCGCCCCCATACGCCCTGCATTTCAAGAAAGAATACGGGAACAAGAGCAAAAAGGAATATGTCGAGTGGTTCCTGCCTTTTGCCACTGAGATCCATCGCATCTTAGCGGAAGATGGCAGCTTTGTCCTAAACATAGGCGGAAGCTATAACCCGGGAACTCCCACTCGATCCCTGTACCATTTCAAGCTGCTCATTGCTTTGGTGGAGGAAGTCGGCTTTCACCTGGCCCAAGAGTGCTTCTGGTATAACCCTGCCAAGATGCCCGTTCCCGCCGAATGGGTGACTGTGCGGCGCGTTCGCGTGCGGGACTCCGTCGAGTATGTGTGGTGGCTCTCGAAAACACCTTGGCCGAAAGCATCCAATCTCTCTGTCCTCAAGGAATACAGCGAAGACATGATTCGTCTGAATCGAAACGGCGTGCGGGGCACGATCCGTCCTTCGGGTCACGTGATCCGAGATTCCTTCGACAAGATTGATGCTGGTGGAGCCATTCCTACCAATGTAACGGAGGCAGATCTCCCTGATCTTCCCGAAAGCATGTTGAAGATGGGGAACAATGCCGCGAATGACTCCTATACGAAGCAATGCAAGGAGAATGGGATCAAGATTCATCCGGCACGGTTCCCCGCGCTCTTGCCGAAGTTCTTCATAAAGCTACTCACGGACACGAATGATTTGGTCGTGGATCCGTTTGCGGGATCGAATACGACGGGCGCAGTGGCCGAGAGCCTAAGGCGCCGCTGGATTGCGAGCGAAGCCGTCGAGGAATATCTAAAGGCAAGCACATTCCGATTTGAGGATCCGGAAAAACAACCAGATCCGCGCCAAGTGAAACTGTTCTAGCCACAAGATAATCACCAACTTCCTCGGACGCGCTAAGGTCATCGGTATCGAGCATCGCTGCCAGCACCCGCTCCAGCACAGCGTCATCTTTGCTGTTTCACAGGTCTACACAGCGTTTCGCTTCAATAGAAACGCTGTACATCAGACGTGGATAAAGGTCTGCGTGCAAGCGCCTAAAATCTGTCTCAACCGCCGTGCTTTTCGCCTGCGCTGGCACACCGTCCCGCCACTCGCAGACTCGCGTCACGACGGTTGCCCTCCGCTGCGGCGTTCTTGATTTGCCTCCTTCCGTCCTCCTGCAGTCGCGGTTCTTTGGTTCCCCTTCCTCAAGTGAGGGAACCAAATTCCCGCACAGGAGAACGGAAAATGAAATCAGAACAAATCAAAGAAATCACAGAGAGAGCGTCGGAGCAGCTCCTCGCTGCCTTGAAGGCAGGCCGCAGTGAAGCCTTGACTGGCTACCTCAAAGCCATCGGGCGATTCCACCGATACAGCTTGCACAATGTCTTTCTGATTGCTTCGCAGAAGCCCGACGCTAGTTATGTGGCGGGCTTTCGCACTTGGAATCAGCTGGGGCGATTCGTCAGAAAGGGCGAAAAAGGCATACTGATTCTCGCTCCCATCGTTCGCCGTCGGCCCGAGTCCGAGGAAGATCCGGAAACGGCTTCTGTGTCTGTCGCTGGATTTCGTGCCGCCTATGTATTCGATGTCAGCCAGACCGACGGCAAGGAACTGCCGCATATCGGGATCGTGCAAGGCGATCCGCGCGAAAGCGGTGAGCGACTCCGTGCATTCGCCTCGGCAAAGAACATTGCCATCGAGTACTCGCAAGGTATCGCTCCCGCACGCGGCACGTCGAGCGGCGGTCGCATCACGCTGCTACCCGGCCAGCCGCCAGCAGAAGAGTTCTCTACCTTGGCGCACGAGCTTGCTCACGAACTCCTCCACCGAGGCGACCGGCGTTCTGGCACCAACCGCCGAATCCGCGAGACCGAAGCCGAGGCGACGGCGTTCGTGGTCTGCCACGCAATCGGGTTGCAGACTGGATCGGCTGCGCGCGATTACATTCAGCTCTGGCAGGGAGACGCGCAGCTGCTAATCGAAAGTCTATCGTATGTACGACAGGCGGCTTCCGAAATGCTCGCCGCGCTCACGGATTCGTGAGCGCACTCAACTCGATCTGCACCAATGTTGCACGTACCACTTACAGTTCTCTTCCATACAAGGTGTGTTTGATTTCCACTGGTTTCGCGTGACGGCCCGAACCAAAGAAGGCGATCTGGTGCTTCTGAATCCACCGGAGTGCGCAGGGAGGACACAACGGAGAACCCTGCTACAAAATACAACTGTTCCGTGTCCTGCGAGAGTGGTTTTCGATGAAAGAAAAACACTACAGATAGGCCAAATTTGCAGGTACAACGCGGAACGTTCCGTCGAAACAGGGCGTGCGCGATCCAGAACGTCACTATTGACTCTTGTTCTTCATCGCGCGTAGCATCGCTATCGGACGGTGGACGATATCAACTGTTTACTGCCTGCCAGGATATGATTCCTAACCGTATGCGCGCCTCACCACGCGGAGGTTCCGACCCCGAAGTTCGCACCCCTCTGTGGTTTCAGATCGCCTCCCGGGTCCTGCTTCTTTTCGCCGCCGCTCTGCTTCTTCTATCGCTCGGAACCCGCGTTTACGCCGAGAATCTCGTAGTGGCGGCGTTCGCCGCCGTCTTCCTCGCGCAGGGGTGCGCCGGGTTTCTGCACGCCCGCGCTTGGTTTCTCGTGCGCAAGAACGTCTACGATACGGAGCGCGAATTCAGCTCGATCTACCAGCATGTACTCGACGGCATCTTGATTCTCGATGACACCGGCGTGTGCCTCGATGCCAATCCCGCTGCGGTCGCCATTTTAGGCGCGCCCCCTTCCGTGCTCGTCGGCCATTCCTTCGGCCAGTTCTTGAAGAACCCGCAGCAGTTTGAAGAACAGTGGCGTGCGTTTCTTGAGCAACGCTTTCAGCGCGGACGCAGGGAGCTCGTTCGCCACAATGGTCCTAAGGTTGTCGTTAATTTCACCCTAACAGCTCATTATCTTCCTGGCCGGCATGCCATGATTCTCTGCGACATCACCGAACGCGTCGAAGCGCAGCACTCGGCACGTGAGACGCAAAACCTCTATCAGCAGATGGCCGACAGCATCGATGAAGTGTTCTGGCTTCTCGACGCATCGACCAAGAAAATCGTAGCTGTCAATCGCGCCTACGAGACCGTTACTGGGCGCTCGCTGGAAAGTATCGAGACGAATCCTTTGTCCTATGAAGATTTGATTCATCCGGGTGACCGCGCGCGCGTGCTTGCGAAACTTGAAACCGCCGTTCACTCCGGGCATTTTGATGAAGAGTTTCGCATCGTCCGCCCGGATGGCGAGGCTCGCTGGGTGTGGGTCAAAGCCACTCCCGTGCATGCCCCAGGCGGAGTGATCCGTCAGCTCTATGGGACGGCGCTCGACATTACGGCAAAGAAACTCGCCGATGCGCAGGTCGCCGAACACCTGGTAGTGGCCGAGGCGGCCCGCGCCGAAGCCGAGTCCGCTGGTGCGGAGGCCGAAGCCCTTCGCAAGGCCACTCTTGCCCTCACGCAGAACTTGCGCATGGATGCGGTGCTCGACACGCTCTTGGAGACTCTTTACTCGATCGTCGCCTACGACATGGCCAGTGTCATACTGACGGAGGAGGGTGACCGGCTGTTCGTCGCCCGCGAGGCGCCAGCCGCAGCGGTAAGCCGACCTGTAGTTACGCTCGAGCCGGGCGACAACCCCATCCTCGAGCGCGTTGTTATTCTAAGAAAACCGATCTCTGTCCCCGACACGCGTGAAGCCGACGACTGGCGCGATCATAAAGCGTTTTCCGGTATTCGCTCCTGGATCGCCGTTCCGCTCGTCGTGTCGGACTCCGTCCTCGGGTTGTTGTCGGTTGGAAGCAGGCAGCCACACGCATTCACAGCCCAGCATTTTCGCCTCGCAAAATTGCTGGCGATTCCAGCAGCGGTCGCGATCCATAACGCGCGACTTTATGAATGGGCGCAAATCTATGCGGTGGAGCGGCAAACTCTGCTAAAGAAACTCGATGAAACGAAGGACAAAACCGCCGATCCATCCCGAGGACGCTTTCCCAATTAACCCGCCTAAGCCTTGCATCGTTTGCCGCAGCGAGGAGAATGTCACCGACGAAGACGTCTTTCCGCCTTCATGGGCTGATGAGAGTTTCTCATTGATGAGCAAACGACAAAGAATTTTCAATTTGCGCTTTCCTTGGCAGGGGCGGTTTTGCGCTCATTTTCTTCTTGTAGCTTCCTCAGCCCGCGCCAGCGGGCGTATTGCTCTGCTTTTACTGGGTCTGGATCTTCTTCACTCTTCAGCCAGAAGCGGAACCAATCTATGCTCCCGCCCTGTGAGATCAACCGCTGCGATGGGTTACTCAGCACATGAGTACCTTCGGAAATCACGATTAAATCCACCGGCTTATTTAGGTAGCGAAGAATTGAATACGGCTCCCACATAACAAGCAGTTTGGGAGCACCTATTGCAAACATCAGGAGCGGGGCCGTCACATTTTCCATATTGAACACGGGTGAACGGGCAAACCACAGATCTAAGCCGCGGCCAATTGGTGGCGCGCCGATGAGTGCATCCGCTTCGTGTGCTATCCGGTTTTCTGCAAGGTCAACACTCGTGACATATTGCAAATAACCGACATTGAAGCCATCTGTAATAGACGCAGCCCTCAGCTTCAGGCTGCTCATCGCTAACGCACTGAGAACGTAATAGCAGCTTCGGCTGAAACCGCTGATCCCGATTCGATCAGGATCTGCCAGGCCGTCCTTGACTAATTGCTGAACAGCCGCGGCATACCCCTCGACATTGCATTGCGCCTCGTCGATGTCGATTGAATACGGACAATCAGGAACCTGTAGGACAAGAATACCGACAGCAGCCAGCTCCCGTGCGGCATTTCCGGATGGATAAATCCCATCGGGGCGAAATGCATTCTCGTTGAAGCCGTGGGTCTGGATTACCAATGGATATGGGTAGCCCTGCGTGAAATCTGACGGCTCATAGAGGCCGCCTACCCAATCACGACCTCTCTTATCTTTCCACTTGTAGATGTCGGCGTTCCCAAGATCAATGTCCTTGAGCTGAGGATTAGGATCTAGGATCGTGCGGGAAACTTTCGTTCTTCGATCAGTTGCTACCAAAACAGGAGGATCCCTGAAGGTCTCTTTAATCGAGATGTCTACGGGGCCATCGGAGTCAGACATTCCATTTCCTGTCGTCGTGGCCGTTATCCATTCTCCGAATGCCGTATGTTCGTAGCGGGTGAAGCCCTTAGTGCCGTCTATTGTGTGATAGAGAATCTCGATCTGGCGGCTATCGCCCTTCACAAAATGGACCGCATCAATGTGATGGTAATCGTCCTCCCAGCCGTTCGTGGTGCTTGCTGATCCCTTGAGGACCTCGATACAAGTCACATGCCGCTCCTGCAGATCAACTACGGCAACACAGGGGCGGTGGCTAGTTTCTCGGTGAACGCCTTCGGTATCGGACAGGAACGTGTTAGAAAGGACGACCAACTTGTTATCGGCGGACCAACCCGCTGACATTTCTGCGCTCCACCAGCCCGCTGCTCTGCCGATTGGTGCGTTCATTAGGGGCTGCACCGCGCCCGTAGAAAGCTGGACAATTGCGTATTCGCTGACATAGCCCTGACCTTCTAAAGACTGGAGATCCTGAAGGCCAGCTCTTATCCGGTATGCGGAAGCAGGCCGCGATGGTAAATACAGCATTTCCCACTCTGGAGGAACTAACCTAACCGGCACAGCGGTAATCACCGAAAGTCCGTCTGGGGAGAGCGTGAGCGTATGCTGCCCGAGCGAATAAATGTGAAGGGGATGCCCCGACAATCGATCTTCAACCCGAAACCTTTTCTCATTAACCACTGCCCACAGATCGCTGAGATCATATAGCTTTGAGGCGAAAGGCAGATTCGCAGAGAACATGAGACTCAGTAAACTGCGCCCCGTCCCTACAATACTGTCTTTGTGACTTTCTGAGGCAGCTCGTGCTCGGATGTCTGAATTCTTAACTGTAAAAACGTAATGATTTCGGTCGCGGACGTCGTACCCTGTGACATCGTAATTCTCGTCTGTCAACGGTACGACTGCCTTTGCCTTGATGTCGGCAAGAAACAACTGCTCCGTCCCGGACGCAGTCTTAGCCAAAAATGCTAAGCTGTTGGAATCACTCAACCAGCGAATATCCGAGATAATAGGGCCATTTCTGTAGCTCGCCCTGTCGATCTTCCAAAGATATAGGTGGCGTGTTTTATGTTCGTTTGTCTCAACAAAGTGATGAATTGTGGCCATACGGAATACGTAGAGACTAGACTGTGGCCGGTTCTGCCGCAGCTGACCACGCTCCGTGTGAGCCACGAAATACTGCTTATTGGGGGAGATTGTTATTGGGACGTTGGCTACATCCCCGTACGGATCGCCAAAGTGAGCCAACTCGATATCGTCCACCACCGTGAAGCGCTTTTTTGCAGCATAGCAATTGAAATCCGTTGCTGACAGTGTCACGAATAACAGAAGAAGAGTAGTTGCTGAAACTCGGGAATAGCCCGTTATATTTCTCATGCGATCAGTTATTCCTTTGGGCATGCTTGCGATGCCACAGTTTTAGCCAGGCCTTCAGCCTTGCTTCAACCGGCAGTACCTCGTGGATGCTCCTCTCCTGAACGTACTGTTCGCATATCAAAAAGGAGAACAACTAAATTAAATGGCCTAGAATTGCAACTTGAGCGCGAGCTGAACCGAGCGCGGACCACCTATTTGATACAGGGGACTGAACGCTCCGCCACCTAGGTTGCCCCCAAACCCCGAGTTCAGACTCTGCCCTAACGTCTGGCTGGACACTCCAAAGCCGCCAGCCCCAAATGTTCCCAAAGGCGGACCAAAGTTAGGATGATTCAAGATGTTGAACATCTCTGCTCGGAACTGCAATTTGAGGGATTCGTAAATTGGAAAGTCGCGATGTACTGCAAGATCCCACTGAAAAGCACCGAACCCCCTCAACGCATTCCTTGGTAAGTCCCCTGGTCGAAGAGGATTTCCTGTGGTGGGGTCCGTCGGCGGGTTAGCGAACGCGGCCGGATTAAATCCCTTGCCACCAGGGCATCCTTGTCCAACGGCAACCGCACCGGAGGCCTGCAGCACTGACGCACATTTCGCGCCGAAGACGTAAAGCGGCTGTCCCGGCACAATGTCCGGTCGGATATCCGCTTGAAAGCCTGTATTAAGTTGAGTGAAATTCACGTCGGAAATGTCAACCGGCGGCGCAGAATGCGCTTGCAGGATATTTTCTATGGACCAGCCACGCAAGATGGCGCTCGTCCATGCGTTGACTTTGGGGGCCGGAATGTCATACGTCAATCCAGCCGAAAACGCGTGGCGAATATCAAAGTCCGAGGGACCTCGATTGCCATTCCCCATCCCCCCTGAATTCGCTGGACTGCCGAATGGTGAGCCCGCAGAAGCTGTATCGATCGAATGTGACCAAGTGTACGAGGCGAGCGCTTGCAGACCATGCGACAAACGCCGTTGGAATTGAACCTGGAGCGCTTCGTAATCCGAAGTAGCGGTGTTGTCTACGAAATCTCCATTTACATTTGGATTCGTTGGTGGTGCAACAATCACAGACGTCTGCAGAAGGCGCCTTCCAACAGCCCCCAGATAAGTGACTGATACCGTCTGATTCCCGCCCAAAGATTGCTCAAGGGCAAGGTTCCACTCAGATGTGTAAGGCAACCTTAAGTTAGGATTGAATGCGTACAGGTCTGAAATCCTTGTGGTTGGCGAAAGCGGCGGGACCGCGATTTGTGCGGAATCGAACGGAAAGCTGGCCGAGAAGAAAAAGTTGCTTGCCGCAAAGGGTGCACGAGCGAAACTGATCGCTAAGCCTGCCTCCGAACTCGCAAGGTCAAAAAAAATACCCGCCCCCCCTCGCAGTACGGTTTGCCAGTTTTGGCTGGATCCGAGTTGGTAAGCAAGTCCGATTCGAGGCGCGACGTTGTCGTATCTGGTTCTAAAAGGCGAAGTTCCGGCAGGTGCCACAGCCAGGTGAGAGAAATCATTCAAATCGTAGCCCGTCACCGCAGGAATGCTTGGGCCCTTCAATGAAGATGGTGCAAAGTCCACATCCCATCGCAGACCGTAAGTCAGCGTTAGACGAGGGGTTATGCGCCACGTATCTTGCGCAAACATGCCGAGATTGCGAAAGAGTTCGGTTACATGAGGAAACGACCGCGCCAGACCGAGCAAAGCGGATCCTTCCGCAAACGACGGCACATCATTGAATATCGCAGATTGTCCGTACACCGGAGGATTGAATTGCGGAGTCAGCCGACGGAGGTCAATCCCAAACTTGAGACTGTGCGACCCCCTTTGGAAAGAAAGGCTGTCGACTAGATTGATCTGGCGCTGAAGGTTGTGGGCGGCATTCCCCGCGGATAGCGCATTACCACTGGTCAGTGACAGAACAAAAAGGAAAAAGTTTCCACTATCGGCCGTGATCGGACTTGGGAGCGGTAACGAAGTTAATGGTACCGCCCCTCCGAAGTTATCAAGATTGCTCTGACTTGTACCTGACGTCCGACTGTAATTGAAACGGAAGTCATTCACGATCGAAGGTGAAATCGCCCAGGAAGTGCCTACCGTTGCCGTCTGTATGGTGATAGCCGAGGAAGTGACCGTACTTAGGGCAACACCCGATCCACCACGCACAATAAGATCTGAAGGAGAGTAGTTATAACGCCCAAAAACGCTTAGCTTATCGCTCAGCTTATGGTCAATTCGCAAGCTATAGGCATCAAGGCTCGCGGCGTTGCGATAACTGGCGTTAAACTGCGCAATACCGGTTGCAGGATCGTCTGGCCCGTTGGGAATGGGGTATGCATTCAGGTATGGCTGGACCGCAGAGCTTGCCCCCTGTCGAGCCACGAGATCCGGAACAGTAGTCAATGTAGTTTGAGGCAGTCGCAGTCGAAGTCCTTCATAGGAAAAAAAGAAAAACGTGCGATCTTTGAAAATCGGCCCGCTGAGCGTGCCACCGAAATCATTTTGCCGTTCCTCTGGCTTGGGCAGACTAGCGTAATTGGCGAACCAATCATTTGCATCTAGGACGTCATTGCGGAGATAGTCGAACCCTGTGCCGTGCCACTGATTTGTTCCTGACCGTGTCGCGATTGAAATCTGAGCCCCTGGTGTGCGCCCGAATTCGGGTGCATATGTCGAAGTTTGAATGCGGAATTCCTGCAGCGCATCAACTGAGACGAGACTGTTCGTCCCGCCGAGCGTGCTGAACGATCCAAGTGTTCCCCCAAACCCGTTGCCTACTACACTTCCGGAGCTCACGCCAGTGTTTGCGCTAACACCGTCTACCGTCCAATAATTGGAAGTTGCCCGCTGACCATTCACGCTAAATTGACCTGAATCGTAAATATTACTGGGAGTAACTATTACTCCGGGGGTGAGTTGAATAAGAGTCTGGAAACTTCGGCCATTCATGGGCAGGTTTTCCGCGAATTGCCGGTCCACAACCGTGCTAACTGTAGCGTCCGTTGTGTTGATGTGAATATCGTTGCCACTTACGATCACAACTTCGGATGTCCCGCCGATCTCGAGCGTGAAATTGTGGTTCACGCTGTCTTGAACGTTCAGGGTCACATCGCGAAGGTCGATCTCCTTAAATCCCTGCTTTGACACCAGGATTCGGTAGTGGCCCGGCTTGACAGACGGCACGTTGTAGACTCCGGCGCTGTTGGTCTTACTCTCGTACTTTTCATTCGTATCCGTATTAATGACGATCACTTGTACGCCGGGGACGAGGCCACCCGACCGGTCAACAATGGTCCCCGAGACGGACGCCGTTTCCGTCTGCGCTGGCAACACGCCAGGAAATACGAGCAAACACAGCATGAGGGCTGCGGTGTACGGGGAAATTCTTCCGAGAAACCCACGAAGCGCGGCCGGACGTACCCCAAAGATCATCGAGTGATCCTCCTGGTAAACATTACAGAATTGAAACGATAGGTTTACCACTCGAGTCAGAAGATATTTGTGCAGCGCAGGTCGGAAGAAAAAAAAGACACGCGTTCGTTGCTCCGCCGCAGCGAGAAAACACAACTACGCTAGGGGTGGTTGACTTGGCTATCGAGATAGGCCGTGAGCATGCGCCGGCCGTTTGGCTGTTCGCCGTCAGCCCCAACTCGTTCCAGCGTGACAAAGACCGAGTCGATTTCTGCCAGCACCTTCGGATCGGAGAAGTTCAAGACCCAGCGCTTCTGGCCTTTGTCGTCATTGACCAGGATGCCGAGATTTCGCACCGTCTTTTTATTTCCGTTCTTCTCACCCCACGCTGCGTAAACGAACTTTCCCTCTTCGGTTCTTCGAGCAGGGAGATCATAGGCGTAGAAAATCAGCGATTTGCCTTCCGTGTAGAAGGCGCGCGCGAACGATTTGCTCGTCCTGCCCTCTGCGCTGGTGTCGTAGACGTCGATGATGTGCAGGTTCTTCGCGCCAATGATGTCGCGGATCTCGCGGCCACTCGCCAGGAGCTGTCTCTCCCGGTCCAGGCTGTCCCTTTGTTCCTTCAGCTTGCCGGTAAGGTCTTCGACTTGATATCGGAGCGCGACGAGCGCATTGGAGTCATTCTCCTTGGAGGCCTCCTTCTGCTTCAGTTCTTCCGTCTTGGCGACCAGCAGGGTCTCCGTACGCCGAGTCTCATTCAATTGGGCATCCAGCCGCTGCTGCAGTACGGTTCTGACGTTCTCCGACTCCGTCAACCGCCGATTCTTTTCCGTGAGCGCAGCATCTAGTTTGGCGCTGCGCTGCTCTTGACTCCTTAAATCGTTAGCGAGCTTCTGGTATTCGTTTTCCGTTAGTTGTTTCTGAGGTTCTTGCGACGCGGTGTTCAAAGCGGATGTTGTGAGCTCCGGAATCGCGTTTGTAACTGGATCCGGCCTCACACCGCTCGAAGAACGCCGTTCGTACTGCATCCCTAATCCAAAAGCCAAGGCCAAGGCACAGGCCGCAGCTGCGGGTAACCCGATCCAACGCAAGCGAAATGGCCCCAAAAAGCCTCTGCCTTTCTGCAAGATGTCCCCGCTAACGACAGGGAGCGCAGGCGGCGCAATTGTCGCCGCTGTTGCGCGCAGCACGGCAGCCTTCAATTTTTCTCGTCTCGATTCGATCACCGCCTCTAGTTCAGCATCGATCGAATCACCGAGCGGAGCGTGGAGTTCCACGAATTCTTCGTGGACCGCTCTGCACTCTCCGCAATCGGCCAGATGCAGGCTGAGCTCCTGCACTTCAGAGGCGTTGAGTTCGCCCCGGGCGGCAAGCGCCGCCAATTCTTCAAAGTGTTCGTGTCTTGGCAATTTGTACCTCCCCGCCGAGCCGCTCGGGAGCTTTGTGGTTATCCCGCAGCCACGAAGTCCGGCCTTCTCGTCCACTTGATCCGTTGACTGGATCCTTTCCCGTGCCGTTCAAGAATGTTCGCAGCTTCGCCATTCCGCGGTAGTAGGCATGATGAACATTCCCGAGGGATTCTCCCGTACGCGCGGCAATTTCCGAGAGCTTCAAGCCTTCAAAAAAAGCCAGTTGTATCACCGAACGCTGTGTTGCGTTCAGGCGCGGAAGAATCTGCTCCACAAGGCGCGCCGCATCTTGGGGATTCAGCCGGGAGGCCGGTCGGGCGTTCTCCTTGCCCTCTTCACGCTCGGCATCTTCGAGATCGACGTGCTCGGAATGACATCGCGATCTCAGACTCCTCTTGCGGTTGAAACTCCTCCCATATGCATATTGCAGGAGCCAGGTTCGTAAGCTGCCTTTCGACTCGTCGAAGAGTTTTGCGCCGACGTAAAAATCGGTAAATACGACCTGAACCAGATCTTCCGCTTCGTCGGGATTACGAAGAATGCGAAGCGCGACCGACATCACGAGCCGGTAATAACGGTCGAAGATTTCGCCCATGGCTTCTGGGTCGCCCGCGACAAGCAGACGTACCAATTCCGCATCGGACTGGCTCGCCAGAATGTGGCGCGAATCGTCCATTTCTTCCGTTCCTTACCCTCGACGGGTACGGCATGTGCTGGGCACTTCGGCGACTTTAGGGAAACGCTAGCACAAGACTTACATACAGAGACCCAGGAATCGCAGACAATATATTTCTCAAGCGCTGGTAACAACTCATGATGCGAGGTGAAACAGTGCTCATACCTGCGGAACATTTCCCCGCATGACCATGCGGGCCAACCTAACTTACGTGTTCGTCCGTCCAGACAAATCGTCCCAGCGCTTGATCCTTGCGGACGCGATGAATCGGATGCACACGATTGTGCATTACAAAGTAAATACCGGCGCGGACCAGTTGCACGGCAATCAGACTTTCGGTCAAATTCTGGAGTCCGTCGCTGCCTTCAAACCCGAGAGGGGTCATCGCGCCGGTGAAAACAATTGGCACATCCACGTCCGGAAGCGCCCGCTATAGGTACAGTCCCGTCTGAACCATGGTATCCGTGCCATGCGTAATGACAACCGGTGCGTTCTCTTTAAGATGGCGCGCACTATTCCCAATATTAAGACACGATCCTCATCCGTCATCTCCAAGCTGTCCTTGTTCATGAGCGAAACCACATTCACCTCACAAATCAGGCAGCCGCAAAAGTCGAACGTACCGGTCAATCTTGCTGTCCAGATTGGCGACCGAACCTGTATTCTCGGAGTACACCTTTTCAATCGTCCCCTTGTGGTGAGGACGTAGTTCGCCGTGGCGCTCATGTGGGACACGAATTCAGTGACCCGCACCAATCGGGTCCATTCGCATCTCGATCAACAATTCGGGCAACAACTGCGACTCGTACCGCACCAGAATTCGTGTTCGATGGCGGTGCACCAACAGCCATATCCCCTGCATGTAATCGCATTGAAAAACCGCGCCAATGTGTTTTGGTATGTTTGTCGTGGAGGGCGCCGTTAAGTCACGTAGAGTTCTCTCCAGTATTTCGGAATTGCGATAGCCTAAGAGTCTACAAACGGCGTCCGATGCTTCTAGGCATCGTCCTTCTAGGTCGAACACCAGTCTGTATTCCTCCGAAACATCGTGCAGATAGGGTTCTTCACCGAGTGACCTGATCAGCTCCTCAGCGAGACCCTTCCTCGCTTCTGGGGTCAGCTCATCATGCTTGATCTGAAGAAGCCTCGGGGGTCTGAACATGTTCTAGACGCACAGCATAATTGCAAGTCCGACATGAGGTGTGCCAACCACCTTTTTTTACATTCTCATCATCTAGTCGGTACTTTGCCTTCCGGGACAAGATATTTGTCAAACCAATCTAGAATGCGTTTCGCAAGATCGAGTTGGTCGGCATAGCGCCACGCCCAGAGACGGTGTCCTCCACCTCGATATTCGGCGTAATCGGCAGTCTTTCCGAGTCTTCGCAGGCCTACAAACATTTCACGATCTTCATAAGCGGGGTGCCAATCGCTATCGCCATGCGCGATAAAAATGGGAGTATGCACGCGGTCGAGATAGAAAAATGGCGAATTCTCGATGTACTTGTCGCGGACGCGCCAAGGCGTGTCGCCCATTCTCCCCTGCGAGTTTTCAGCCCATGCTATCCCCGATGGGAATCCTGTGTCATCCATCTCCCCATAGTCGCTCAGCAAGTTACCGCTTCCCGCGAGCGCCACGCCGGCTCGAAATCGGCCTGTCTGTGCCAGGAGACTGTAAACGCTATATCCGCCGTAGCTTTGACCCATGACGCCAATCGCATTCGCATCCGCTATCCCCATGTCGATCAACTTTTCCACGCCTGGCATCAGACTCTTAAAAAGGTCCAGCATGGGCGATTCCGTGCCCATTACTGTGTCAGCCACAAGCACGGCGTAGCCGTGATTGGCAAAGAGCTGCATATTCTGGATGCCCTGCGACGAGGTAGCTGCAAACTGGCTCGCCCAGCGCGATTCGCGTTCCCCTCCGTAGACGTACACGACCAAAGGATAGCTGCGCCCTGCGACATATCCAGAGGGAAGCAAGAGCGTTCCGTGGAGATCATGTCCGTCAAAGTCAACCCAGCTAACGAGGCGTCGCTCCGGGAATTTATATTTCTCCAGTTCTGGATTCACATGCGTTAGTTGGCGCAATTTCCCGAATCCTCGGTTGGCGATCCATAGATCTTGTGGCGCGTTGGGAGACTCCATGGAAAACACAAGCGTGTTTCCGTCAGACGTGCTATCAATAACATCCATCGGTAGAAGAGCCAGGGCAGCGCTGAGATTGGCGAGCCTCTCCTCATTACCATTGGAGAGCCGAATCCGATGGACCTCAAAGTCCAGATTATCCAGACTCCTTTCAGCAACGTAAATTGCGTCTCCGTCTGGTGAATCAGACCAGACTGTTCTTCGTCGCTGCGAACCAAACAGGGCCAGAATGCGGAAACGGTCGGCAACATGAATCACCAGCGGCGCTGCTTGTCTCTTTGGACTGAAGACGTACAAAGTTTCACCGGAGAATGCGTAAAGTCTGTCGCTCTTAGCATTCCAGAGCGGAAAATCCGGGTATCTAACCGTTGGCGCATCGCCGATCGCCCTAGCTTCTTCACCGTCCCACATCCAATAGCGTGCTCCCTTACCGGCCGTTAATGTCGCGTAGGCCAGCTGCGAGCCATCCGGCGACCAGCTAAGAGCGGAGCCGGAGTTGTCAAGCTGGACTTCATGAGCCGCCACGACTTCGCGACCGGATGCTAAGTCTCTGACCACAATGTCGAATAACGTCCAATCGGAATCTCCCTCCTTGTAGCCTAAGCCAACCGTAAACGCGAGACGCTTGCCGTCGGGAGAAGCCCAGTATTTATAAATCTGCCTCCCCTTGGTAAGAGTCGCCACAGAACCGGTCTCGATCTGCACTTGGATCAAATCGCCTTCATACGTATTTGACATCCCAAGACCAGTTACATTTTGGGTTGCGGAAGCATCGATCGAGTGACGAGGATCTTCAGGGGAGTGCAGTACGAGGGGCGGCCAGTCGCGCTTCAGGTTTGTCAACGATCGGAACTTGGCGATCGCGGCGGTTCGTTCGGAAGCCGCGCGAAAGAAAATGCTCTTGCCATCAGCAGCCCAAACCGGTACATCCTGGTCCTGCACGATCTGAGGCCGAACGTCCGCAATCGCTCTTGCCTGCCCGTTTTTCCGATACCACACCCACGGTCGGGCACGGCCGCCACTGTCGGAAAAGAAAGCCAGAATTTCGCCATTCGGCGACCACACCGGCGCCCAACTACTGCCCGCAAGGTCACCGACCCGAATTGGTGCGTGACCCTCCGTATCGACAATCCAAACCTCGCAGCCACGCGTGACACGGCCGCTTCCTGGCCGTTCATCCATCGACTCCGGATCGGTGACATCGCCGATGCGTGCCTCGTCCTGGACTGTGTAAGCGATTCGCTTGCCGTCCGGCGATACGCTGATGGGCATTTGAAGAGGGAACAATTTCATTCTGAGGAAAACGTCAAAGGCTGGTCTCTCGCTTCTTGTCGCATCTTGTGCGACGGCGATCGTCGGGCAGAGAAACGCGGCAAGAAGGGCTGAAACCAACGTCGCTCGGACCATACGTTAGAACTCCAACTTAAGCGCCAGTTGCAGCGAGCGCGGTCCGCCTATCTGATACAGAGGGTTGAAACCGGCCCCCAGACCTCCACCCGATGCACCTGCTCCAAACATCGCTTGGGAGACACCAAACGGTCCAAGCGGTATCAACGTTTTCCCAGTAAAAAATCCGAGCGTGCTATTGGGTGGGGCGAAGTTCGGATGATTCAGAACATTGAACGCTTCAAGTCTGGCTTGCAGCCTCACGTTTTCATGCAGCGTAAACGACCGTCGAATACTCACGTCTTGCTGAAAGAGCGGGAAACCACGCAGGGCATCTCTGCCAAGTGTGCCCTGCCTCGGCGCGCTGGACACTGTAAAAGCCGCTGGGTTGATCCGCATCCCTCCAGGGGCCGTCGTGTCGTGGAGATACAAGGGAACTCCGGCAACCAGATCCGGGCGATAGAAGGTCGTCCCGAAGCCGGCATTTCTCAACACCTCGGGATTCACGGGAGGAGCAGTCCGCGCAACAATAAACGTATTAAAGCCCCATCCCCCCAGCACGGCACGCTTCCAGCGAGAACTCATGTGCAAGGAAGGCTGGTAGTCGATTGCGACAGACCCTGAATGGCGGATGTCGAACGAAGAATTTCCGTAGTCTGTCCTTGGGTCGATTTGCACCGATGGCGGATTCTGCGTCGAATCCGCGGAAACGTTGTCGAGAGAATGCGAGTATGTATAGGAGCCCAGGATTTCCAGGCCTTTCGACTGACGCCTGCGAAACTGAAGTTCAAGCGCGTCGTATTTGGAATAACCAAGATTGTTAGTGAACAACACCTGCTGAAATTCTGGCGGCAACGGTCCCCCTTGAATATTATCTTGCCGGACGAGGCTATGACCGGCAGCGCCGATGTAGCTTGCGGTGATCGCCTGATTCGCTCCTAACGATTGTTCAAATGACAAGTTCCAGTGATATGTGTACGGCTGGCGTAGCGTACTTACAAAACCGACAACGCTGTTGAAAGGCGGCGTAGCCGGGATCGGGGGCCGCGCTGCGTCCGTGCCGGAAAGTGGGAATGAAGAAGGACTTGTAAATTGAATGTTTTGGAAGGGTGCCGAGGCGAATATGTTTCCGCTTGCGCCGTTTCCCAAATCATAGAAAACGCCGAATCCGCCACGAATGACAGCCTCAAAACCGCTGTGGGCAAAGAGTTGGTAATTCCCACCCAACCTCGGTGCAAAGTTATCTTTTGTCGCATGATAAACCGCCGTGCCTGGGGGAGCGATGGTTAGGTTGGCCAGATTATCAAACCCCCGAAGAGCGAATGGCTGCTCGCCGCTCGCGCCGTGCCCGGTTGGGGCGGGGTTATAGTCCCACCGGACTCCATAGGTGAGAGTCAGACGGCTTCC
Organism: Candidatus Acidiferrum sp.; assembly: GCA_035693545.1. Lineage (GTDB taxonomy): Bacteria > Acidobacteriota > Terriglobia > Acidiferrales > UBA7541 > Acidiferrum. The sequence continues at coordinate 72,027 of DASSGJ010000055.1, read as the reverse complement.
TGCCCTCCAGGTATCCTGCCCATACACCGAATAGTTCAAATAAGTAGCGTTTACCGGCGAGTCGGAAGCGACAAGCAAACCGAATGCGGGACTCCCTTGCAGAAGGCTTGGAACATCATTGAAGAACGTACCTTGCGAATAGAACGCCCCGCCCACTTGAGGCATCAATCGCCGGTAATCAATGCCGGTTTTGACGAGGTGCTTCCCTGCCTGCCAGATTAGATTGTCTACGATGTTTACTTGTCTTTGCAGATTTGAAGCGTTTCGTCCGTATGCAAGCGCTGCGTTGTTTCCGCTCAAGATGTTCAGGCGAAACGCACTGCTGTTGGGGTCCTCGCCGGCAGGAAGGATGCTAGCGAGAGACAAAGGCACTGCTCCGCCCAAAGTATCATTCGTGAAGACACTGGCTGCCGTGGATCTGCTCCAATTGAAGCGGAGGTCGTTCAGTAATGTCGGACGAATGTTGGCGGTCAGCCCTACTGTCACAGTCTGAAGTCCCTGCGGTACTGATTCGATCGTGGCCAGTGAGTTGGCTCCCGCACCCCGCTGATCCTGAGATGAGTTTGTATGACTGTAACGGCCGAACACAGATATCTTGGAACTAAAATGATGATCCACTCTCACACTCACTGCGTCCACTCCCGAAGGATCGGAAAACGCGTAGTTACCAGGGGCTAAGCCATTTCCCTCGTCGGCGCCTGTCGGCTTTGGAAATGCGTTCAGAAAAGGTTGGATCGACGCGGGCGCAGACTGGCGGGCAGCCTCGCTTGGAACTTCCGTTAGTCCAGTAGTCGGTAACCTAAGCCGAAGGCCTTCGTACGAAAAGAAGAAGAAAGTCCGATTGCGGACGATTGGCCCTCCTACGACTCCCCCAAAGTCATTCTGTCGGAGCGCGGCCTTTTTAAGATCCAGGCTGTTTGCAAACCAGTCGTTTGCATCAAACAAATCATTCCGAAGGTACTCGAACAGGTCTCCGTGAAACTCATTGGACCCGGAACGCGTGCTGATCTCGACTTGAGCTCCTGGGGTTCGACCGAATTCGGGAGAATAGGTTGACGTCTGAATAACGAACTCCTGGAGAGCGTCAACGGATACTAGGGCATTAGTTCCGCCCCCTGCCGTAAGCGCTGGCTGCGACCCGCCAACGGTTTGTCCTGGTGAGCCACCGGCGGCAGCACCCACATTGGCACTCACTCCGTCGACTTGAAAGTAGTTCGCGTTTGCCCTCTGGCCGTTGACGCTAAACTGGCCACGCTCCGCGTTGCTCGTCTGTGTAACCACAACTCCGGGGGTGAGCTGAAACAAAGTTTGAAATGAACGGCCATTGAGAGGTATCTCTTTCACAAACTGACGGTCGATAACGGTCTTAACAGCCGCATTCTGGGTATCGACTACCGGCGCGCCCGACTCGACCGTCACGGTTTCGCTAACAGAGCCAACCTGCAGCTCGAAATTGATGGACGCAACGTCTTGGATATGCAGTTCGATCCCACTCTTAACAATGCTCTTGAACCCATCTTTGTCGAGAGTCATTCGGTAAATTCCCGGCTGGAGAGAGGGTACGCGGTACAGTCCTTGGTCGTTCGTGATCGTTCTAGACTCAACATTCGTGGCAAGGTTCGTGAGGATGACGTTGACACCCGGCACACTCCGACCACCTGGATCCGTCACCAGTCCCGTGACAGCAGCCAATTCATCGGCACTGCAAACTGCCAAGCACGCCAAGCACGCAAACACCAACACGAACACTCGCATAGCAAATCGTTTCACGGGCGCATCTCCGTCCACAGATTTCCTGATTTCAGACCGTCAGTGTATCTATTCCCGTTTGGACTCGATTTGTGCCGCGCTCATTGCAAAGTTTTTCTGGAGTTCGGTTGGTCTCGGGAAGGGACAACGAGGACTTGTTATTTTCTTTTCTAGCTGCTCGCCGCTATAAGCTAGCCACTGCGCCTGTCACGGATGGTTGGGAGGGCCGATGAGGTTTGCGTAGAGTACCTTCTTGCCTCGGGGAGCTGTGCTGCCGCCATCGGGTTCCACGGTGACAAAGACCGCATCGATGTGTGAAAGAACATCGGCCCGGTCCACGGTGAGAACCCACCTGCTCGCCGTACTGTCATCAATCGTGAACTGACCCAAGCTCTGAGGTTTGCCGAGGTTCGCTTCGCGATAGCCCCAGGCTTGGAAAACGCCGCGCTTGTGATTCTGTCGGTTCTCGAGATCAAACGCGTAGAACACCAGCAGCTTCTTCTCAACGTAATAGACGCGCCCATAGGTGCGCTTCGTCTGACCGTCACCGGCTACGTCATACACATCGACGATGTGTAGATCGCGAGCACCAAAGAGGTTGCGCGCTTCGAGTTCGCTCGCCGAAACCGGAACTAGACTTCCGACCAAGGCAGGCTGCGAGTTTGAGGTGAAATTCGTATTGTGCGCTTCGGCGTTCGCCGCTCCTTGAATGCCCGCCTGCCGAGCTTGGTGTAGCTCTGCGAGTGCTTCGTGGAGCCTAGTATCCGATTCTTGTTGGAGCTTCGCTAACCGGTCTCGATCTGATTCCTTCGCTTGAAGCTCCTGTCTAAGGTGCTCAGCCGCGGCAATGGCTCCGGCCAGTTTCTCTTGGGTCGCCGTTTCGCGTGCCAGTAGTTCCCCATTTTTCGTTTCAGCGGCTGCGAGAGATTTCTGCAGGGTATCGCGCGCCCGCTGACTCTCTTCGAGGGACCTGATAACCGCATTATCTGACGCTGCTCTCTCCGCTTTCTTGTCCTGTTTGAGCGAATCCAATGCCAATTGCAATTCCCGCGAATGTGTCCGCGCTGCTACCGCCGCCCTTTCCCACCGCCACAACGCAATCCCACCTGGCACGGCAACGGCCAGCAGTAGCGTTGCGGCAATCCCGTACGCGACTTGCCGATAAGTCGCCCGAGACACACGGCGCTCACGCGCGCTACTGATCAATTCCATACCAAACCCTAGCTGACCAGATTCCTTCGGTATTCGTGCCCGATCCGTTTCGAGGCGGTGCCGAAGTCGTTCGAGGTGCTCTCGGCCTTCCGGGTCGTCTGCACTCTCTATGCCGCGCGCATTCGATTCGCGCTTCGTGGCAACTACACCCAGATCGTTTGCCGCGACATCAGCAATCGCCTCATACCAGTCCGCGCAATGCGGACATTCGGTCAGATGGTGGCGCAGACGCTGCTGTTCGAGTCCGCTCAATTCGCCGACAGCATCCAAAGCCGCTAGTTCTTCGAACGTTTCGTGTTGGGGGCATGAGCTAAAGCTCGATTTCATACTCTTCCTTCCTTTTAGCCGCAACTTTGATTTTCTCCTCACTTCGTCGGGCGCCCCCACCCAAAAACAGCTTCAACGCATTCAACCCTCTGTAATAGCTATTCCTGATTCCGGCCAATTCTTTCCCTTGCAACTGCGAAATTTCACGCAATGTGTGGCCTTCAAAGTGCAACATTTCAACGACCCGGCGTTGCCCTGCCGTAAGCGACGCAAGAGCCTGTTCGATCAGTTCTTTCGACTCCACGCTTCGTTGAATGAATTCTGGCTGGGCCACCAGCGCATCACCTTGATCGTCATCAACACCCACATGCTTGTCATAGAACTGTCGTTTCGAAAGATACCTGCGGCGCTTCAGCGCTTTGTAATAGCCAAACTGTAGGACCCAAGTCCGAGCGCTCCCGACCGAGGGATCAAACCGTTCCCGCTGCTCGTGAATGGCAAGAAAAACTTCTTGCACAATATCTTCGGCTTCCGTCCGGTCGCGAATAATTCTGTAGGCCAAATTCAGGACCGGCCGGAAGAAACGCAGAAACAGAAGATCAAAACAACTTTCACACCCGTGTGCGACGTTGTGAAGCAGCGCTTCATCGGTCAACAGTCCCACGTGCTCATGTGCTGCCATTTTGGCCAGGATTATAAGCGCGAGAATGAGCCCCAACAAGGTTCAACTGCCGGAAATATTTTTCCCTCCAGGTGAGACAAATCGACGGTTTCAGGGAATACGTTTGAAGGTTAGCTCTATCACGATAACTGAGGTTGACTCGGTTTGAGCAGGCAGGTAGCATTCGCTTGAGTTTACGTTCAGTTACTGTCCCTTTCCGGCAACGCAATGGAACCATGGATTAGGACGGTTCAAAATCGTATCCGGCTCCTTTTGAGGAACTGGATGGGCAAAGTAGTCCTTCTCGTCTGTCCACCGTCGTTCTCTTCCGGCCGTTCTCGTCGCGCGACACTATCTCGCGCGGCAGACATCCGTCTTCTTAACCGGCAAGGAGATAGTTTTTAACCCGCAGTACGGCCTGCGGATCATACCTTTTTTTGCATCCACTGCTGTTTGTTCGGAGCGCCCTAAAATTACTAATTTCTAAACGGCAATTGCGTTTGTGTCTGCGTCCCTGAGCTGCGCTCAGGGACCTACCCCTTCGTCCGCACATTTGTACGCCGTCCGCAGAGCAGTCCGATTCATGCGCAGAAATTGAGCCGTAGGTACGTGCCTCGCTTCGCGGGCTCTCTTCCATGTGGTATGCCTCGCTCGGAGAGTCAATAGAGCGTGTGTTGTACTTTCCTGCGGCTCTTTACTTCATGACATGGAGTATCTGTAGACAAAATCGTCCCGTCTTTGTGCTTTGCCCATTCCCCCGCCATGCATTACTGGTCAACTCCGTATCTTAGCGCAATTTTGAGGACAATTTGCGATTCGGAATCTTCGGCGCGAAGCAAGTTCCATATCTCGACGCCAACCGCATTCACTCTCAAGAGCCGTTCGTGCTCCAGGTCGAGTAGCACACCGCCCTCTCCAGACGTTCTTAGTTAGCTTAAGGCTTGATTCGTTACTCGAATTCTTCTCGCTCAGCAGCGCAGGGCCAAGCCCTCGTTGTACTTCTCAGGCCTTTCTCACGCGTGTGTACGTGAACTGAGCAAAATAGAAAGCCCGCAGCTTCAGTTCCGAGATTGCTCTTTCGTCTTTCCCTCATCTTGCTTCTGGAGTTTGCGTAACTCACGCCAGCGGGAATACTGCTCGCGTTTGGCCGGATCGGCCTCTTCCCGGCCATTGAGCCAAAAATCAAACCAGTCCACCGCGGTCTGCTGGGACAAATAGCGCTGGCGGGGCGAAACCAGTATGTGCGGTGCGTTCTCCTTGCGCAGCCAGAGCATGTCTACTGGATCATTCAATCTGCGTAAGCCGGAGTACACTTCCCATTCCGCGATGAGTTCTCCTGTCTCCAGTGCAGAAATAAGGAGCGGTGCTCGAACTTTGTCGAGATTGAAGTCGGGAGCGAGGGATAGCCAGTTCGTCAGATCCGGGCCAAACGGCATGCCGCCATTCGTGCCTTCCGAAATGCTCTGAATTCCATTGTCGGCATCCGCCGACAGGACGTACTGCATATAGCTCATAAAATTTCCGTCTGTAATGGAAGCTGCGGCAAAGAGCGCGGGATCATGAGTGATCGCGTAGAGAACGTGGAAACACGTATAACTGAACCCGATTACTCCCACCCGGCTTCGGTCTATCGATGCATCAGCGGCAAGCCGGTCAATGAGCGATCGGAATGCCGCGGTATGCACCGCGCCATCCTTTGGAGTCTTAAACGTCCTCTCCATGGTGGACATCTGGAAGACAACAATTTCCTTTGCGTTTAACGCCCGGCCTCCACTGCCAGTCGTATGGTGGCCATCGGAGAAGAAGGTTGTCGCGTCGAAGCCATGCGTCTGTATGACAAGCGGATATTTCCTTTTGGCGTCGAAATCCGGCGGCAGAGCCAAAAGTCCTGTCCACGGATTACCATCGGGATCCTGCCAGTGATACACAGAAACTTTGCCCAGTTTCCTTTTCTGCAGTTGCGGGTTCGGGTCCCAGGTGAATGACCGGTCGCCGGTACCGGTGATTCTCGCTACCAGCACAGGAGGATGATTGAGGTCCTGCTGGATGGAAAACTCCAGCCCGCTCTGATCCCTGGCAGTGTGGTTCGGAGCGTCAAGTAGAATTCTGGTCCACGTCCCCGCGTGAAAACGCCAGGCTTCATCTGGCGGAACGCCCGCCTTCTCGCCGACACCGGAGTAAGTCACAGTGAGTTCCTCTTTGCCTTCATCCCACAACACGCGCTTCACTTGATACCAGTTTGTTTCCTCAACAGGCGGCTGCTTTATATGGGTGATCGGCTCAGCCGTTTGGGTCTGGAGATCGATCAGAGCAATCGCTGGAGAGCGGCGCCTTCGCAGGTTGTCAGCTTCGTTGGCTACCGTTGTAAAGGGCAGGAAGGTATTCGTGAGAATAATGCGATGGCCATCCCGCAGCCAAAATGCTTTGTTGGGTGCCAGGAAGACAAAACTACGCCCCGCCGGCGCGTCCACAAGCGGACGAGTGCGGCCGGTCCGCAAATCCACCAGCACGTACTGAGACACTCTCCATGGGTTGCGATCAGCCACGGCATAAGGGTCATTCGCCTTCAGAGGAAGAAAATCCAGCTTGTAGGCCGGCTGAAACATCTCCCATGCGCTCGGGATTGAGTGTACGGGAGCTACGGTCACCACGGACCATCCATCGGGAGCAAGAGCCACGGTCGGAAGAAACAGCTTCAATCGTTTGCCGTCTGCCGAAAACCGAACCGGCGATATCTTTCCGCTCCTAATGACATGCAGAGCACTAGGATAAGTCAGTAGTCCGCCTTCATCGAGATCCGCGATTGATTTTCGTTGCGGATACAGCAAGGAATATATGTCCTTGCCTGTCACGTCGATCAAATCGGGCTGATCCTGGGGAAGGGTCTCTTCTTCAGCGAGAGCCGTGTATGCCACAGTCGCGCCTCTGACATCGTAGGCTGTCACGTATTCATTGGAAGGGGTGATAGCCCGGATTCCAGGATGACTCAAATCGGCGATAAAGAGCCGCTGGTAAGGGCTGTTTCGTTTTGCCAGAAACGAAATTTGCCGGCCACCGCCGAGCCATCGCACATCAGAAATGATCGGGGTGTTGCCGGGTGCTCTAAAACTCAGTAGCTTTGTGGGTGTCGGCCGGCTTGCTTTACCTCTTAGATACGCATCAACGGAATGCCGGTCAAGCAGCCAGATAGTCCCTTCCAGAGAGTTCGTGGCCAGAACGCCGCGCTGTGTAACAATCGCTATTCGTTTCCCGTCCGGCGACAGGATCGGGCTGCCCGGCGGATATGCGCCGCGTAATTCGATAAGGGTCGACGCTTCTGGCTCGACAATGTAAGAGATTTCTATCGCGTCTTTGACCGTAAACGCTTCTCCTGCGATGTCAGTCACCGCAGTCGCCCTCTCACCGAGAAGCCAGCAGGCACACAAACCAAGGAATAGGATCCTTATCATTCGGCGTGTGCAGCCGCATCGCAAGGCGTTATCGAGTCGAGGTAGACTTGGAACCGTGACGTGTATCATCTCTCGTTTACTCTCTCCAAAATGACGGGGAATTTCGTGGTTGAATACGCCACTCTAGTAGCGAAGCTTCAGCGCAAACTGGATGGAACGAGGACCTCCAAGCTGGTAAAGGGCGCTGAATCCACCACTTCCAAGGTTTCCTCCCCCGAGGTACCCGGCGAGGATCTGATTTGACTGGCCGAATTGAGCCACATTGTTGGTATCGGCAACCGGAGGCCCGAAATTCGGATGATTGAGGACATTGAACAATTCAGCTCGAAATTCCAAGCTTGCGGTGTCGCGTATTGCGAAATCGCGGTGTACCGCGAAGTCCCACTGGGCAGCACCGAACGCTCGCAGCGCATTTCGGCTCAAGTCTCCCTGTCGCAGTGGATTTCCGTTGGCATCGGTCGGTGGTGAGGCGAAAGCCGCTGGATTGAAGGCCTTGCCGCCTGGGTACTGCGGCCCGAAAAGATAAAAGGGCTGTCCCGAAACCACATCGGGCCTCACCTCAGCATAGTGGTCCTTGAGAAAGAAGAACTGGCCATCGAAGAGATTAACCGGTACCGCGGATCGTGCCTGGAGAACTGTCTGCACAGACCACCCGGCTAAAACTCTTGCCAGCGAGCCGGGTCCGTTTTTCCAGGAAGGCAGCGCGTACGTCACCCCGGTGGAAAATGAATGGCGAATGTCAAAATCGGAGGAAGCGCGATTCGAGTTGATACTGTCCGGCAGAAGCGCATTGGCGGTATTCCCATAGAGCGAACCAGCAGAGGCCGTATCTATGGAATGAGACCACACATACGACGCTAGCGCCTGCAGTCCCTTGCTGAGCTGTCGATGAAACTGAACCTGAAGGGCGTCATAATCGGATTGGGCCGCGTTGGCCACAACCTGAACAGAGCCGAGGTCGGGCGTCGGCGAGTTCACGAAGGCCGTCTCCAGTAACCGCCGGCCTCGTGAACCCACGTAGGAACCGGAGAGGGCCTGATGCGAGCCTAAGGCCTGTTCGATGGCGAGGTTCCATTCGAGCGTGTAGGGCAGCTTGAGATTGGGATCAAATGCGTACAGTGTGCCAGAGCTCAAGCTCGCCGCAGTGATCGGCGGCGGTGCGGCATCGCGAGGATTGAGCGGAAAACTGCCGCCCACAATCGTCGTGACCGCTCCAAAAGGATAGGAGCCAAGGAATAAGGTATTGCCCACCTCCGAGGTGGCCAAATCGTAAAAGAGCCCGACGCCTCCACGCAGGACGCTTGCCCATCGCTGACCTGCAAGGATCTGATAAGCCGCGCCAACTCTTGGCGCAAAATTTCCGTACGCGGTGCGGAATGCCGCTGTTCCGGCGGGAGCGAGCGCCAGACTAGAAGGATCGCCCAGGTTGAAACCCGTAACCGACGATAAGGGAGGATTGGAAGAAGGAGAGAAATCGATGTCCCATCGCACCCCATACGTGATCGTCAACCGCGGTGTTGCCCTCCAGTCGTCCTGCGCGAACATTCCCAGATTTCGGAGCAGCAATGAGCCCTCACGGTCTGCATCTATGAAGGACAAAAAAAGGTTGTTGGCCTCGGCTGACGGCACGTCGAGGAAGAGCGGTTGCTGGTAATAGGCCGGTGCCTCGTAGATCGGCGTCAACCGGCGAAAATCGGCTCCGAACTTGAAGTTGTGAGATCCTCTCTGAAGAGAGATGTTCCCCACAAGATTTATCTGCCGCTGCAGGTTTCTCCCTTCTGTTCCTTCAAGCAACCCCGGCAGAGACCCAGCCAGCCAGGCCAGCAACCCGTTCTTCTGACTGAACGGAGCTGGAAATGGAAGAGAAGTTAATGGCACTGCACCGCCAAAGTTGTCCAGGTATGCGGAACTCTCGCCGCTTGTGCGGCTGTAATTCAGTCGAATGTCGCTGACGGTAGTCGGGGATATGGACCATGTGGCGCCGACTGTCGCGGTTTGCGTGTTGATATCGGAAGGAACGACTGAACTCAATCCACCCCCGTTCACCCCGCGCTGAACCAGGCTGGAAGGAGAATAGTTATAGCGCCCGAACAGGCCGAGTTTGCTTCCCACCTTGTGGTCAATGCGGAGACTGTAAGCATCAAGTGACGCCCGATTCGAATACGAGCCCCGAAACTCTGCAATGCCCGTGGAAGTGTCGTCCGGACTTCCCGGCGTGGGCTTTGGAAAGGCATTGAAGTACGGCAATACTGCCGCCACGGCATTCTGGCGAGCCAGCATATCGGGCACTGGGGACTCGGTAACCTGCGGCAGACGAAGGCGCAGGCCTTCATAGGAAAAAAAGAAGAACGTATTGTCTTTTCGAATCGGGCCACTGAAGGTTCCGCCGAAGTCATTCTGGCGCTCCTGTGGCTTCCGAAGGTGGTCGCGATCGGCGAACCAGTTATTCGCGTCCAGGACGTCATTGCGCAAATAGTCGAACAGGGTTCCATGAAATTGGTTCGTGCCAGAGCGGGTAACGATGGAGATTTGCGCTCCAGGCGATCTTCCGAATTCCGGCGCGTAAGTCGATGTCTGAATCCGAAATTCCTGAAGAGCATCAACCGACACCAGACTGTTGGTGCCACCGAGAGTGCTGAATGATGGCAACGCTCCCGAAACCCCATTCCCCTGGCTGAAGTAGGTGGATCCTATGCCGATATTTGCGGATACACCGTCAACCGTCCAGTAGTTAGACGCGGCGCGTTGTCCGTCCACACTGAATTGACCGCCGTCATTGCTGTTGCTTGGGGTAAGCACGACTCCCGGCGTCAGCTCAATCAGCGTTTGAAAACTTCTGCCGTTCAGAGGGAGATTCTCAGCGAACTCTCGATCAACCACCGTGCTCACCGACGCGTCCGTCGTATTGATGACCGGCGCGCCGCCTTCCACGGTCACGATCTCCGATACCGAACCGAGGACCATCTCAAAATTGATGGCGATCGTGTCCTGCACATGGAGGATCACGTCTGACTTCACGACAGTCTTAAAACCCGGCTTCTCAACTTCGATCCGGTATTTGCCAGGCGGAAGATTCGTAACGTCATAGTCTCCAGCGTTGTTCGTTATTCCCTGGTACCGGATGTTGGTGTCCACGTTGATGGCTATGACCTTCGCACCAACGATGATCGCCTTGGCTGGGTCGGTAATATATCCGGTCAACGATGCGTTGGTAGATTGCGCGAGAAGATGTCCGCAAGCGCCGATTAGCAACACACCGAGAAAAAGAAGCCTTCGCATCGGAAGTTCCCTCCGCCACTGCGAACCGAAATTGATTTCCTGTTTCGTTTGGGTAATACAAGAGGGCGGAGTGTTCTGTACCAAGTCCGGACATGAAGATTTCATGAACCCTGAATTCGCATTTCCAGAAGTCTTCTGTAAGCACGCGCGCGGTTATTCTTTATGATTATTCCAAATTCGAGCGGTGGTCCGTCTTTTTTAGAGAGAGCAGTTGCTGCTAAATTGCAGGAAAGACTTGGAGCCAAGCTTCGCTCGGGTCAAATCATGGGTGATTGGGCGCTTTGCGCAGAGAGGCGTAGAGGAATGGTTTGCCCGTGGGCTTGCGGCCATGCGCATTCGGTTCCACGGTGACAAAGAGGGCATCGATTTCCGCCAGTTGCTGGGGATCGTCGCAGCGGAGCGCCCAGCGGCGGTTCGCTTCGCTGTCCACATACAGGACTCCGAGATTCACCGGGCGGTCTTGCGCCGATTCGTTCTTGCCCCACACCTGGAACGTGCTGGCGTTCTTGAAGTCCGCCTGCCGGTCCAGATCGAAAGCGTAAAAGATGAGCGATTTGCCTTTCGTGTAGAAAACGCGCCCGTAAGGCTTGCGCGTGCGGCTGTCGCTCGAGACGTCAAATACGTCGGCAATGTAGAGCTGCCGGGCGCCCATCAGTTCGCGAATATCTCTGTCTGCCGACAAAAATCCCTCCGCCTCTTTGGCGCGGTGCGACTCTTCCGTTCTTTCCGCCGAGAGGCTGTCCACTTCCTGCTTAAGCGAGGCAAGCTGCAGCAATGTCTTGTCGCGCTCACTGCGCAGACGCGTCAGCTCCGCTTGGGCTTGGTCGTAGGCCTGTTCTTTCTGCCGGATCTGCTCGGCAAATCCGTCGCGCTGCTCGCGAAGCTTCACCTCAGTGGCGCTCTGGTCCTCGACCGCGCGGTGGAGATCGCTCTCCGTCGAGGTTAGTTGCCCTCGCAACTTGGCCAATTGCTTCGCCTGCTCTTCCGCGCCCTTATGCAGTCGATCGAGTTCCCTCTCCTGACTGGTCGCGAGGTTCTCCGCGATCATCTTTTCAGAACTGAGACTGGCGACGCGTGGATCGGCAATGCGAGGTGGAAGCTCCTGAACTCGATCTCCGCTTTGCCCCAGACGATAGGAGATTCCACTCAGCCCCGCAACCAACACGACAGCCGCGGCAAGCGCGAGAATTCTCCGGGACACGGGCGGAGAAACACGCGGACCCATTTCGGGAACGTGTTGGCGCATGCGAACCGCCTTGGTCGCGGGGTTCAGGGCCGGCAACCGATCAAACACTCGGCGCTCGGTCGCCGTGACCAGTTCGTCGCTCACACGATCCATGTCTGTTTGGCGGGTCGTGCACTCCGCGGCCAGCGACAGCATGCCCTCATTGGTAAGAATCGAGTAGTCCTGATCCGCCTCGCGACAGTCCGAGCAAGTCTTCAGATGCTCTTCGAGCTGCGTCATTTCCTCGTGGGACAGGCTTCCCGAATGCGCGAGAGCGCACAAATCGCTGAAGCGTTCTTCGTACTCGCTTGCACGGCCGGTCTTGTCGAGATCACTCATCGCTGTTCACTTCTTTCCGAGCTTCTTCACGAACGAGTTCTTCCGGAGTTTTTGCAGTCCCCGGTAATAGTGGTGCCGGACGTTGTCCAGAGGCTCTCCCAGAACATCGCTGATCTCCCGCAGGTCTAGTCCTTCAAAATAGAAAAGCTCGAGCGTCCGTCGCTGCCGCTCTCCGAGTTGCGCAAAGGCTTTCTTGAAATGTTCTCGGTCTAGTTTCGCGCCTACCTCTCGGTCCAGGTCGGTTGTCCCCAGTAGCACATCCTCAGCGGCGTTGACATTTGTACCACCGTAAAATCCGCGTCTCGCGAGATACGCACGGCGGTTGAACGCCCGGTGATACACGATATGAAGTATCCAGGAGCGTGCCGTGCCCTTGCGCGGATCGAAAAGCGAAGCCTTCCGGTAGATGTACAAGAACGATTCTTGCGCAATGTCCTCAGCCTCCCCGGAATCGTGAACGATCCGCAGGGCAATTCCCAACGCGATGCGGGCATAGCGTTCGAATAAAAGGCCGAGCGCGGTCGGGTCACCGGCCTGAAGCTGCGCGAGAACCTCTTCATCGGAAACGGAGGCCAAAACGGTCTCGCTTTGTTCAGCCTGAGACTCCGAATGCAGGCGAGGCTTCTCCCACACCAGAGGGAAAAGAAGAGTGCGTTCATCGGGCGGAATACTCAAATGCATCTCACTTCGGCAATTGCCACTGGCAAAATTCGAGGGGATGGCCTCAACAGTCGCGTTCAAACACCTCGCAAGGTAAGGTGAAAATACAACAAGACTGACCTGAAGGAGAAGGTTTTTCGGAGGCTTTTACTGCAATTTAATGGAAAAAACTTTGGTACACATGATGGCCCGGATCCATATGCTAAAAATGGAAACGCACATTCAGGGCCCAATGCCGATCTTGAAGATTTCAAAGAGGCTTGTTTTCACCTGTCTTGTATTCCGACTTTTCTGATTTTACGATTTTGCGGGACAAAGGACATTTTAAATTCGCTGACCTCCCTTAACCACTCTTACAGGAGTTGCGTTGAAGGGTGTAAGTTAAGCGAGCTGTCCGTAAGGGTTCCAATATATTTGTTGAACCAGGCAAGTAAACGCTGCAAATAATCGATTTGTTGGGATGTAGACCAATACTGCTCTGTGTGACCTGCTCCAGGATATCGCACATATTGCACCGTCTTGCCAAGACGAGTGAGCCTCAACATATATTTCATTTTGCTGTAGCCATAACCTATCGGCCATTCCCTGAATCAATAAAACTCGACCGTCGATATTTGAGGCATACATGAGTGGCGAGTTTTTGATATAGCTCGCAACATCGGCCGATAGCAGCGCATGTTGAGCGAATTGGCCCTTTGAGCCCTGGCTGACTTTCTCTCCAGCAGCGGACCTTCGGGCGGCGATTGAGGCCGCAGCGCGCCTGTTCTGGCTCGACACCGCGCAGGTCATTTGCCGGCTTGTCCTGCGGGTCCGCGGCGAATTTCCGGGAACGGTCGCTCACCTTCCGCTTTTGCTGCGGCGCGCGCTCTCCTCATTTGAAGTCGCGGGCGGAGAAGACGGCAGATATTTGTCAAACCACCCGAGCACACGATTCACCAGATCAAGCTGATCGGCATATCGCCATCCGTCAATACGATGACCGCCCGGATATTCGGCATATTCGGCCACTTTTCCCAGCCGCCGAAGACCGACAAACATTTCGCGGTCCTCGTACGCCGGATGCCAGTCGCTGGCTCCGTGAGCGATCAGAACCGGTGTGCTGATCCGATCCAGAAAGAAGAAGGGCGAATTCTCAATGTATTTGTCGCGCGCCTTCCACGGCGTATCCAGCATCCGTCCCTGCGATTTCTCCGCCCAGGCTATTCCCGTCGGAAATCCGCTCGGATCCATCTCGCCATAATGGCTCAACAGATTGCCGCTTCCGGAAAGCGCAACTCCGGCGCGGAACCGCGTGGTCTGGGACAGCAGGCTGTATACGTTATAACCACCGTAGGAGTGTCCGATGATGCCTATGGCGTTCCCATCGACGATTCCCATGCTCACGATTTTCTCAATGCCGGGCGTAAGGCTCTTGAACAGGTCGAATACGGGCGTTTCCGTCCCCATCCGTGTATCGGGAACAAAAGCAGCGTAGCCGTGCGCCGTAAAAATCTGCATGTTCTCTACGCTTCCCGAAAAGGTTGCGCTGAACTGGTTGGCCCAGCGGGATTGCTTCTCTCCGCCGTAAAGGTCGACAATGAGGGGATAGCGTCTTCCTTCCTGATATCCCCACGGAAACAGGAGCGTTCCCCTGAGTTCATGCCCGTCAAAATCAGTCCAGACAATAGGACGCCGTTCGGGAAACCTGTATCGCTCGAGCTGAGGATTGATATGGGTCAGCTGCTTCAACGCGCGAAACCCCGAGTTCGCTACCCAGAGGTCCTGCGGAGCATTTGGCGATTCCATCGGAAATACGAGCGCGCCGCCGTCACGAGAAGTCTCCGTAACCAGCATCGGAAGAAGGGCCATGGCAGCGTTGAGACTCATGATCCGTTCGTCGGAGCCATTTGCAACCAGGACGCGGTGAATCTCCGTTTGCAGGCTGTCGATCCTGCGTTCCGCGAGATAGATGGAATCTCCTTCCTGCGTATCAGTCCACAACGTCCGATCACGCTGAGAACCAAAAAGGATCGAAACCGCGGAGTCCTTTGCGGCATGGATTACCCGAGGCGATTCACCGTGAAGTCCGAAAACGTAAACGGTATCGGAGGAAGCCACGTAAAGTCTGTCACCCTTCCGGTTCCACAATGGATAATGCGGATAAGTAACAGTCGTGGCATCACCGATACTTTCTGCCGGCCTCTCATCGGCACGCCACAGCCAGTAGCGGGTCCCGTTGTCATGCACCTGAGTGCCATATGCCAGTTCGCTTCCATCGGGAGACCAGCTAATGGCCGATCCTGAATTGTCCAGCATGACGCGGTGCGTCGTAACCTCGTGGCCGGAATCGAGGTCTCTGACGACAATGTCAAACAGGGTCCAGTCGGTGTCACCCGCCTCATAACCGACAACCACTGTGAATGCGACACGCTCGCGTACAGGCGATGGGAAATAACTGTAGATGAGGCGCCCATGTGTGAGTGTGGTCAATTCGCCGGTGTCGATGTTCATTTCGGCGAGATCGCCGGCAAAGGTATTTGCGACACCGAGTCCAGAAGTGCTCCTGGACTCCGGCGACGAGATCAGCTGACTGGGATCCTGAGGGGAGTCGAGCAGAAACACGGAAGATTGCTTACTGGACGCCTCCGTCTTCGAATTCCCGGCAATGGCGGCAGACTGCGCTGAAGGAATGCGAAATAACACGTGCTTACTGTCGGCTGTCCAGCGTGGCACATCACTTTCATCCACAACCTGAGGGCGAGTATTGCCGATGGGTTTCGCTTTTCCCGAAGAGAAATTCCACACCCACAACCTGGCCTTGCCCCCCACGTCAGAAAAGAAAGCGATCATTCTGCCATCTGGCGACCACGAGGGTGCCCAACTGCTGCCGCCTGCGACGCTGACAGTCATCTCATGGCCAGTGGCAATTTCCGCAACCCTTACCTCACAGCCGCGTGTGAAGCGGCCGCTCTCCGGCCGCTCGTCGATAGACTCCGGGTCTGTGCTCTCGCCTATGCGCGCGCCATCCTGAACCGTATATGCCACCTCTTTGCCGTCTGGCGACAGACTGATGGGGCTCAGCAGTGGAAAGCTCTTTAGGCGCAGGAAATCTTCGACGCTCGGCCGCGATCCGTCGTCCGCAGGGACAACACCGGCCGAAACATTACCCGCGAGCATGATTATGGCAAGGCTCACCGCAACGAGACCATTCATTCTTAGAACTCCAGCTTGAGCGCGAGTTGCAGCGAGCGCGGGCCGCCGACCTGGTAAAGAGGATTGAATCCGGAGGCAAGGCCGCCCGAGGCCGTTCCTGACCCAAACATGGCCTGCGACTCCCCGAATCCGGAGCTGAGAGGCACGATGGTTCCACCCACCACAATTCCCAGCAGGTTGTTCGGAGAGGCAAAGCTGGGATGATTGAACGCGTTGAATGCTTCTACTCTGGCCTGCAAAGCTGCTCACCAAAGCAGCAATTCGTATCACTATCCTGTGAACGTCTAACATTTATCTCCTATCCTACTGCTGATCAACAGTGCAATCGCAATCCGCCGTCTTGTCATCGCTAGAACTCTACCTTCAGCGCCAGTTGGAGCGACCGCGGTCCTCCTACCTGGTACAAAGGATTGAATCCCGACCCCAAACCGCCTGAACTGACTCCTGTTCCGAACATCGCCTGCGATTGCCCGAAGCTTGAGCTAGGAATGAGGGTTCCATTCGATACGAATCCCAGAGAACTATTGGGTGGGGCGAAATTCGGATGATTTAGCACATTGAATGCCTCAAATCGAGCTTGCAATCTAACGTTCTCTGCCAGATGAAAGTTTCTGCGAAGGCTAAGATCCTGCTGAAATAGGGGATAGCCGCGCAAAGAATTCCTTCCCAAGTCCCCCTGAACGGCGATGGGAACAGCGAAGGCTTTTGGGTTGATGCGACGACCGCCGGCCGCCGCTGGATCATCGAGATAGAACGGGAAACCTGAAACAACGTCTGGCCGGTAAGAATTGAACCCGAAACCAGTGTTCTGAAAGACCGTCACATTGACCGGTGTCGCGCTCCGAGCAATCACAAGGGTGTTAATGCCCCACCCTCCGAGGACCTTCCTCATCCATGCGGGCCCGCGCCGGAACGGCGGTTCGTAGTCAACTGCAACAGACCCGGTATGTCGGATATCAAAGTCCGAATCCCCATAGTCAAGGGCTGGACGCACCTGAATGGATGGCGGGTTCTGCGCTGACTCTTGCGATACGTTGTCCAGCGAGTGCGCGTATGTGTACGAAGCGAGAATCTCCAGTCCAGCTGATTGGCGGCGAGCAAACTGCAATTGAAATGCGTTGTAGTGGGAATATCCAAGATTATTAATGAAGAAGATCTGCCCAAAGTCGGGATTCAGAGTAGCTCCCTGGATCAAGTCCGTCCGGATCAAGCTATGGCCCGCAGAGCCAACATAAGAAGCCGTGACCTTTTGGTTTGTTCCCAACGACTGCTCATAGGCCAAATTCCATTGATAGGAATACGGTTGGCGAAGCGTGTTAGGAAAAGCGACAATTTCGTTGTAAGGAGGGGCAGTCGATGGTTGTGGCCGAGCTGCATCCGCCGGAGTCAAGGGGAATGTGGATGGAAACACGAATTCGATCGGTTTGAACGGAGCTTGATTGAACAGGTCCCCAGTTGGACCAGTACCCATATCGTAAAAGACCCCAAATCCGGTTCGAACTACGGCCGGGAAGCGAGTCAAGCGCTCAAGGTTATACGCCAAGCCCAATCTAGGCGCAAAGTTATCGCGCGTTGCATTGTACACAGGGTTCGCGGAAACCACCGACACAGTTGCTAGGTCATCGAGCCCGACAACTTTCAAAGGCTGCAACCCACTTGCGCCACTCCCAGAGGGAGCAGGATTGTAGTCCCAACGCAGACCATAAGTGACGGTCAAGGCATGGCTCGCTCTCCAGGTATCTTGAGCAAAAATAGAATAATTGTCGTATGTGATGCTCACGGGACCGTCGTACGATGCAAGAATCGCCTCGAGTGGCGATGCATTAAGCATGTCATTTACAGTCCCAAAGATCGTAAACTGCGAATAGTTAGCTGAGTTCTCCTGTGGCGTAAGCCTTCGGTAGTCCACCCCGAACTTGAGAACATGGGATTTGACCTGCCAGGACAGGTTGTCAACAACGTTGACTTGCCGTTGTAAGTTCGACGCGTTTCTGCCGGTATCTAGAATGGTCAGATTGCCACTCTCAAAGCCGTAGCCAAAGACGCTTGTGGACGGATCCAGTCCGCTCGGCAGAACGCTGGATAACGACAACGGCACGGCACCGCCAAAATTGTCGTTCACAATTGAGCTCGAAGCCGAAGACCGGCTCCAATTGAACCGCAGGTCGTTGAATAAGTAAGGCGCAATGGTCCATGTCATCCCAGCAGTCCCTGTGTGAAGCCGGACGGGCACCACTTCAATGTTCGAGAGCGCCTCGGCGCCACCGCTCCTCTGCTTGAAATAAGACGAAGAGAAGTTATATCGAACGAATCCAGTGAGCTCCTGATTGAACCGGTGATCTAAGCGAATACTCCCCGCGTCCAACTGAGACGGATCAGAATAGGAATAATTTGCTGGTGCCAAGCCATTTCCTTCAGCCGGTCCGGTCGGCAGTGGGAATGCGTTCAAGAAGGGCGCAATTGTTGCCGAGGCAGCCTGCCGGGATGCTAAGTCAGGAACATCACTGAGCGTAGTCTTCGGCTGCCGGAGCCGAAGCCCCTCGTACGAAACGAAGAAGAATGTCTTGGCCTTCAAGATAGGCCCGCCGAAGACACCACCAAAATCATTCTGCCGGAGGGGCGGCCTCTTGAGTCCAAACTGATTCGCGAACCAGTCATTCGCATCCACCACGTCATTCCGCAGATATTCGAACACATCGCCATGAAAGTCATTCGTGCCCGACCGGGTGGTTATCGCAACTTGGGCACCCGGTGTGCGGCCGAATTCCGGGGCGTAGGTCGAAGTCTGGATGGCGAACTCCTGCAGTGCATCGACCGAGACGACACCATTAGTTCCGCCTGCCGCCGTCAACGCCGGCAGAGAACCTCCAACCGATTGGCCAGGCGAGTTTCCGGCTGCCGCACCGACGTTTGCGCTCACACCATCGACCTGGAAGTAGTTGGCGTTGGTCCGTTGACCGTTGACGCTGAACTGGCCCTGTTCGGCATAACTGGTCGTCGCGATGACTGTCCCCGGCGTCAGTTGAAACAGAGTTTGAAATGATCTGCCATTAAGAGGAAGCTCTTTTACAAACTGCCGGTCTACAACAGTTTTGACGGTGGCATCCGTCGTGTTGATGCCGAGCGCGTCGCCTGTAACTGTCACGATCTCCGAAGCTGAGCCTATTTCGAGCGAAAAATTCTGTTCCAGCTTGTCCTGCACGTGAAGCTCGAAGTCCTTGATGGCAATTTCCTTGAAGCCTGGCTTGCGGACTGTCAAGTGATAATGCCCGGGCATCAATCCTGTAAAGAAGTAAATGCCTGCCCCATTGGTCCTGGTCGTCGCGACGGCTCCGGTTTCAATGCGCGTGGCAGTTACCTCTACGTCGGGGACAACGCCACCCTTTGGATCCTGTATGACGCCACTGAGCGTGGCCGTCTCCGACTGCCCGAACGTGGGAATGCCAGCTAGGACACAAAGAGCCAGGAACGCAAACAGCGAAATGATTCGCAGGGCAGTAGACATGATTTTTCCTCTGCTTCTATTGCGCACGCGGCCACCCGCTTTGTACCGTTTGGTTTTGTCACCCTGTTGAAAAAATTTTCTGAGGAATCCCCGGAATGGTTCGTCTCTGCTCGTCTTAAGTTGTATTGCGTATCGGCTGGTCAATCTCGGACCACAACTCAGTGGTTCTCCCACGGGAGTCACGGCATTTCGGACCTACGGATGGTTGGGAGGTGTACCGAAGTAGGCCTCGAGAATTGGTTTTCCAGTGGGTGCCGCAAAGGGCTTTCCAACAGGTTCTAAAGTTACAAAGACGGTATCGATCTCTTCGAGAAGCTTTGGATCGTCGAACTTCATCGCCCAGCGGTGCTGCGTCTGATCATCGTTGTAGAAGATTCCCAAGCTGTGAGCCGCTTTGTTATTCAGGTTGTTACTGTTGCTTCCCCAGGCGGCGTACACGAACTTTCCGTCCGCGGTATTCTTTGCCGGCAGATCGAAGGCATAGAAGATGAGCGACTTTCCTTGCGTGTAGAAGGCTCTCCCGAAGGCTTTTCTCGCCCGGCCTTTTCCGTCCCTGTCGATGACATCGACAATGTGCAAGTCGCGGGCACCCATAATGTCGCGAATTTCGCGCCCCGCCGAGAGCATTTCTTTCTCACGTTCAACACTTGCTGAAACTTCTGTCAAACGCGCCTCGCGATCGGCCAGTTTGTTTTGCAACGATTGGATGGTTGTCTCGCTCGCAGATATGGATTCTTTCGCTTGAGATAGTTCCCTGCGGGCGGCGTTCAATTCATTCTTCGCCTGGCTCACTTCCTCCGTGCGTGCGCCTGATTGCTTTTCAACCTCATCCAACCGGGTTTCGAGCTCGGCGGCATGTTGATCCGACAACGCCAGTTTGTCGCGCAACCCGCGATTGTCCCCACGCGTCTGTTCCACCTGTGTTTGGAGCTCGGCCACAACCGTCTGCAAGCGTTCGCCGTCACTCTGCCCGGCAACGGTCGTCGGTCGCGGTTGAGTTTTCGCCTGGACTGGAACCCCGACGGAGTTCTTTGTAGTTTCTGCCGGTCGCACTCGGCGTATTGCTGCGGCACTCCCAATTCCCACTCCCAGCAAAAATGCGGCCGCGATCCCCGCCGCGGCGAGACGTTTATACCGCCGCGTGGTAGCGGCGGGAACAACCGGGGGAAGGCGGTGAGCGATGCGCTCTCGTACCCGGCGATGACGTTCATCTTCGACAGCTGCATTTTCGTCGTTAGGCGAACTTGCGAGGAACGCCGTGGTCGCGAGGGAACTGGTTTCGGCGACGATTTCGCGGCATTGGGGGCAGGTAGCTTTGTGGCGAAGGAACTCCTCCTGCTCTTCAGAAGAGAGTTCGCCAATCGCCGCTAGGGACGCGAGTTCTTCAAATCGTTCGTGCTCTGACAACTGACACCTCCGGAGCGAGTCGTTTGGGTACGCTGTGCGGTAATCTCGCTCTTGCGCTTCGATCCGGTTCCGTCGAATCCTCTGCCTGCTCCTTTGCGGTGAAGAGTTTGCGCATCTTTTCAAGACCGCGGTACAGATGATGCCGGACATTCCCGAAAGAATCGCCTTGCTGATGCGCAATCTCGTTAAGAGAAAGCCCCTGGAAGAAATATGCCTCGACCGTCGCGCGTTGCCTCTCATCCAACTGCTTCATCGCCTGCTCGATCAGCCGCGTTCCCTCCTCCATGGAAAGGCCCGAAGCAAGGGCCGAATCCTCCGCGAGGATTGCGGGGTTAACATCCTCGAATTCGACATTGGAATAGAACCGTCTGCTTTCGAGCCGCCGGCGATGGTCAATCGCCCGAGTGTACGCATACCGAAGCAGCAAGGTGCGGAACGATCCCTTCTGCTCATCGAACCGAAGCATGCTCGTATGGACTTCGAGAAACAGCGTTTGAGCAAGATCCTCAGCTTCCGCTTGATCGCGGATCACCGAATGAGCTACGCGGAACACTTGCTGCCAATAGCGGTCGAACAATACGAGGAAGGCTTCATGGTTTCCTTTCAAGACTTCGCGGCACAAAGCCTCATCGGAGTGCGAGTGAAATTGTTCGAGACCGCGAGGTCGCTTCCAGAAAATCATCTCCACCTCTCCCGCACCGGCTCGACGAATTAGCGGACGACGCCAAAAGGAGATCTGCGTCGGCAATGGACAGTTGCCCAGCATGAACAATCCACGACAAGTGAGAGACAACATACAACTGAACTCTATGAGATGAAAGAGCAACTACCGTGCTGAGCCAAACTTTATTTGTTTGCAGGCCTGGTACAACTTGGCATGCACATACGCAGCGGCAAAAATCTCCCGATGAGTTTTCTCCGAAACCTTCGGGCTGATTTCTGTGTCTATAGTCAGTACCCAAGTCCGCGCACTGCCACCTGACGGATCAAAGCGTTCCCGCCGTTCATAAATCGCAAGAAACACTTCTTGCACTACGTCTTCCGCTTCGGGGCGGTCCCGAATAATCTTGTGCGCCAAATTCAGAACGGGCCGAAAGAAACGTAGGAAAAGAAGGTCGAAGCAGTCTTCGCACCCGTGCGCAATATTGTGAAGCAGACCTCATAGGTCAGCAGTCCGGAATGCTCGTGTCCCGCCATTTTGGGGTGGGTATTTCGTCCTCATCTCATCTTGCTATTGGACTTTGCGTAACTCGCGCCAAAGGGAACACTGCTCGCGGTTGGCCGGATCGGCGTCTTTCCGGCCATTGAGCCAAAAATCAAACCAGGCGGCCTTTCGCTCGAATATAGAAATGCCCCTCCCCTGTTCTGAGCACGTAAATCACCTTGGCGCTCGTATGGGATACGCAATTCAGAGACCCGCACCGATCGGATCTTACGAAGACATCCGCCGCATCGACACGCAATTATTTACGTTCCGCCTTCAATTCCTTTTCGCTTCGGCGGCCTTCTTTTCGTTCTCTTCCCGCATCTTCCTCAATTCTCTCCACCTCTCATACTGCCCAGCCAGACTCTGCTTGGTCTCGCCCAGTTCTCCGTTCGACTCCGTCCGTTCTTCCCCGGTCAGCCAAAACTCGAACCAGTCTGCAGTTGATTGCTGTGAGACGTACTTATGCAACGGCTTCTTTAGAATGTGGTTCGCGTCTTCATGCTTGAGCCACAACATGTCAACGGGCTTGCCCAATCTTCTGAGGCCGGCATATGGTTCCCATTGCGCGAGCAACTCGCCCCTTTCATGGGCGGCGATAAGAAGCGGTGTTTCGACCTTGTCAAGGTTGAAATCCGGCGAACGCTCCGCCCAAGAGGACAAGCCACCATTGCCCCACGGTACACCGCCATTCATCTTTTCTGAAACTCTCTGCCACATTCCCTTGTCCGGATCATCTGGGGTTCTCAATATGTACTGGGAATAGCTCCAATTGTTTCCATCGTTGATCGCGGCGGCCATGAAAAGCCGAGGCCGATGCGTAGCGGTGTAAAGCGTGTGGAAACATGTGTAGCTGAAGCCGATCACCCCGACGCGATGGGGATCGATTAACTGATCCCTAGATAGCTGCTCAATGGCGGATTCAAAACCTCTAATAGCGGAGGGCCCGTCACGAGGAGTGAATCTGTCCTTTGTATCTGGGTCTTGCATCTGAAGGACTACAATTCCCTTCGCAGCCAGAGCCCTACCCGGATTCCCAGTTGCGAAAATCCCATCGAGAAAAAATGAATTCAGATCATAGCCATGCGTTTGAATCACCAACGGATAAAGCCGGCTCTTGTCGTAGTTTGGCGGAAGAGCTAGAAGGCCTGCCCACGAAGTCCCTTCATCATCTTTCCACCGATAGAGAGACACCTTACCGAGCGCGATATCCGCGAGCTGCGGATTAGGATCCCAGATCGTAGAGAAAGTCGATTCTCCGGGAAGCCTTCCCACCAGTGTTGGGCGTTGGTCGAAGCTCTCATCAACTGACAATTCCATGCCACCGTAACTCCTGTTCTCGACCGCTCCGGCAGGAGACTTATCTTTCACCCATCGCCCCCCTTGAAGAAGGTGCGTTTCTGGGGGGAGTAAGCGCCCGTGCGCATCCTTGCTGTACCTTATAGTAAGTGCGTCGCTTCTTGGATCCCACGAGATGTCTTCAACTGAATCGTGTTCCGCCGCACCTTGCGGTGATGCATGGAAATACGTAACGAGTTGTAGTTTGCGATCGGCTACCTCAACGAGAATAACGCCCGGATTCGTTCTTCGTTGTATGTCTCCAGATTGACCACTCGCCACGTTCTCAGGAATAAATGTGTTTGTCAGGACAGCTCTACGACTATCGCCAAGCCAAAAGGCCTTGACTGGCACAATGTGACCGAGGTTTCGTCCGATAGGTGCGTCAACCAAGGGCCATGCTTGCCCCGCTTGCACGTCGATTACTACAAACTGCAACGGCTTGTACGGATTGTCGGCCGCGAGAAGCCGCTGGTCGCCCGGTTTGAGCCGATCCATAAATGCTCGGTCCCATGGCTCATATTCGCCCCAGCTCGAAGGAATGTGATCCGCAGGAGCAACCGTTATCAAGAACTTGCCGTCCGGAGAAAGGGATAAGGGGGGAGCAAGCGACCAAGCTGGCGGATAAATCGTCAATGGATTACCACGTAAGCTGAAGGACGTAGTTTCTTGTCCCTTCCTGATTATATGCAACGCCGTTGTATAGTTCAGGTCGCCACGCTCCACGTCCTCGAGCTTCGGTGGCTCAGGGTACAAAAGCGACCAAATACCCTTGCCTCTGGCGGAAATAAAGGGTTGATCTAACTCAGGTCCGGGCCGCTCTGTGTTTACAACCGTATAAGCAATCGTGTCACCACTGATGTCGTAACTTGAGACGTACATATGATCATCGGTAACTGGTTGCACGATGCCAGAGCCAGTATCAGCGATAAACAGCCTCTGATACGGGCTGTCGTTCATGCCTAGGAATGCGATCCTCTTGGAGTCTTCTAACCAGCGAACTCCCGACAAAACCGGCATGTTCGATGTTGCAGCGACGGATGCGATAGACTTAGGAATTGGCTTTGCTGCCGTGCTTTTCGAGACGAACCTTGCGACGGCGTCTCGATCGAAAAGCCATATTGTCGACTCGGTTTTATTGCTTGAGAGGATGCCTCTCGTCGTTACTAGCAAGAAATGCTTGCCATCTGGGGAGACGACCGGACCCGGCACACGGCTGCTCTCCTCCGAAATGCGGAAATCCACGATGTGGGAGAATTCAACTGTATCCTTGACCGTAAACGGGCGCTGACCGCCTTCCCTGCTCCACAGAGGAGGCATTACTCCAAGTAGCCAGATGGCTGTTGCCACAGCAAAAGCACAGTAAGTTCGATTGGTTAGCACGACACTCTCCCGGCAATGAGGTAAAAACAGGAAGGCACTCAAAAACTCAGTTTCAGCGCAAATTGCATCGATCTCGGTCCGCCAATCTGATAAATAGAACTCAACCCCTGCCCGCCGCCGCTGGCGCCCGCGAGGTAGTCTCCCAGTGTCTGGATTGAGCGTCCGAACTGCGCGACATTGGTGATATCGGAAACTGGAGGGGCAAAGTTGGGATGATTGAGGACATTAAACATCTCAGCGCGAAACTGTAACTTTAAGTCTTCGCGAATTGGAAAGTCGCGATGAACGGCGAGGTCCCACTGAGCCGCACCAAACGCTCTCAGAAAGTTTCTGGGTACCGTACCTTGTCGGAGGAGGTTGCCAGTGGTCGGATCTACGGGCGGGCTCGCGAACGCGCCTGGATTGAAGGCTTTTCCCCCTGGGTATTCTGACCCATGCAAGTAAAGCGGTTGTCCTAGAACCAGATCCGCCCGCGGCTGAATCGAATTGTTCCTTATCGGCGCGAAGCCATCTGTAATTGTTACAGGAAGAGCAGTACGAGCAATTACAAAACTCTGGAGCGACCAGCCACGGAGGAGAGCATTCCCAATGGGGTTCATCCGGGGAATTTGGAGGTCGTATGTCACACCAGCAGAAAACGAGTGTCGAATGTCGAAATCTGAGGAAGCGCGATTCGAGCTCACTGCTCCGCTCAACAGCGCACTGTCGAAAGCATCTCCTGCTGAAGCATCGTCGATTGAATGCGACCACGTGTAGGACGCCAGCCCCTGAAGCCCACGCGACAGCCGTCTTTGAAATTGAATCTGGAGGGCGTTGTAGTTGGATGAACCCGCATTTGTTGCCAGCGTGGCTTGAGCGAAATTCTGGTTAGGGTTATTGACGCTTATTGTCCGGATCTGTCGGCGCCCCACGGAACCGATGTAAGACGCTGAGATCGTTTGATTGGCTCCCAAACCTTGCTCAAAGGCCGCGTTCCATTCGAGCACGTAAGGCAGCGTTAGATTGGGGTCAAAACCGAAAAAGCCTGCGCCCGAACTTATCCCAGCGGTTGTAATCGCAGGAGGTGCCGCATCGGACTGGCTCAGCGGAAAAGTGCCGCCGGGCACGGTTTTCAGCGCTCCGAATGGATAATAGTAGAAGTAAATTAGATTACCCAGTTCTGAACTGGCTAGATCATTGAACATGCCAAACCCACCGCGAAAGACGGTCTGCCAATTTTGGTTTCTTCGGGCTTGATACGCTAAACCGAGCCGCGGTGCAAAATGACCGTAGGTGGTCTTAAATGCCGGGGTTCCTCCCGGCGCCAGAGCCAGGCCGGACAAGTCGTTCTGATTGAATCCGGTTACTGCTGCTAAACCGGGGGTTGAGGACGGCGCAACGTCTAGGTCCCAGCGCAGTCCATAGGTAAGTGTCAGTCGAGGAGTTACCCGCCACGTATCTTGCGCGAATGCCCCTAAATTGCGGAATAAGAGGGCCGCTTGCCGTGTTGAAGCAACAAAGCTCGCTAACGGTTGCGCGGCCTCAGCCTTTGCCACACCGAGAAAGAGGATCTCTTGAAAGTATTCGGGGTTGCCGTAAAGTGGGGACAACCGACGAAAATCAGCGCCGAACTTTAAGGCGTGCGTGCCTTTCTGGACGGCCACACTGTCGACTAGATTAAATTGTCTTTGTATATTTCTCCCCTGTACGCCCAAGACTGGACCGAGGTTATCGACCCCTATCACGAGGAAGGCGAATTCACTATTTTGGCTGCCAAACGGACTAGGTACAGGAAGAGACGGCAGCGGGACTGCCCCGCCGAAGTCGTCAGCGTAAGAATAGCTACCAGCTGAAAATCTACTGTAGTTGAAGCGGACATCGTTCACAACCGTTTGAGAGACTGCCCATGTAGAACCCACCGTTGCGGTTTGTGGCTTGATTTTAGACGGTGTTACAACACTTAAACTTCCCCCAGAGAAACTCCCGCGCTGTATGAGGCTAGAGGGTGAGTAACTATAGCGCGCGAAAAGAGACAATTGATCGTTGAAACGGTGGTCAACACGCAGGCTGTACGCATCGAGAGCAGCCCTATTGGAGTAGCTAGCGCTAAATTGTGCTACTCCGTTACCCAAATCTGGCCCGTTGGGTAGTGGCCAAGCGTTGAGATACGGCTGTATAGCTGGCACCGCCTGCTGCCGTGCCGAAAGATCTGGCACCGTTACTACGGCAACCTGAGGCACCTCAAGTCTCAGTCCTTCGTAAGAAAAAAAGAAAAAGGTTCGGTCTCTTATGATTGGCCCGCCGAAGATCCCTCCGAAGTCGTTTTGGCGTTCTCGCGGTTTCGGCAGTCCTGCGCTGTTGGCGAACCAATTGTTGGCATCAAGTACGTCGTTTCTAAAGTAGTCGTAGAGCGATCCATGCCATTGGTTCGTACCTGATCGCGTGACGATGGAAATCTGGCCGCCGGGCGTGCGCCCAAATTCCGGAGCGTAAGTCGACGTCTGAATACGAAACTCTTGCAGAGCGTCGACAGACACCAAACTGTTCGTTCCGCCCAGCACACTCGATGAGGCTTGCGCTCCGGAAATTCCGTTTGCAGTCTGGTTCGTTGTGCTTACTCCCACGTTCGCGCTCACTCCGTCGACCGTCCAGTAGTTGGACGCCGTCCGTTGACCGTTTACGCTGAACTGCCCACCTTCAGCGTTCGAGCTCGCAGTCGCTACTACTCCCGGTGTAAGTTGAATTAGAGTCTGAAAACTTCTCCCGTTTAGGGGTAGATTCTCAGCAAATTGCCGATCGACGACCGTACTCACCGTCGCATCCGTGGTGTTTATGTTCAGCTGATCCGAGGTGATCGTCACCGTTTCCGTGATCGACCCAACCTGCAACGCGAAATTACGCACGACGTTGTCCTGCACATTGAGCGTCACCTCAGTCACGGTGACGCTTCTGAATCCAGTCTTGCGCACATTGATCAGATAGTGGCCCGGATGCAGCGATGGAATCGTGTAGAGGCCATCCTGGTTCGTCTTGACTGCCGTCGAAATGCCAGTTTCAACATTCTTGATTTCCACCTCTGCGTCCACGATGACTGCTCCGGACGCATCCGTGATCCTTCCAGACACGCCTGCAAGCTCCGTTTGTGCAAAGCTTCTACAGGGAAACGCGAAAGAAACGATGATCAGCACTACAACGAAGAACAACGCACACAAAAACGAAAGGCCCCTGGAAGAAGACGAAGTCATTTCGAAGACCCCCTTTACCTGAGTCTTCCTTTGCGGGCCGCCATTTGTATCTCCCACCATCAAAGATTTCTTACAATTCTTTTGACGCAACGCGCAGCGGACATGTAATCGGGTACAAGAACTACTAGCTGCACAGACATCCGCAGCACACGGTGAGTTTTCTTACTATCCACTCGCCACTAGCCACTCAACACTGCCTCATCAGGGGTGATTCGGTTGGTTCCGCAAGTACGCGTAGAGGAACTTCTCGCCTTTCGGTTCGGAGGGATTTTTACCTGGAGGTTCTAGCGTAACGAACACGGAATCGATCTCGCTCAGGACCTTCGGGTCCTCATACTTAAACACCCAACGCTTCTGCGCTTTGTCGTCGGAATAGAAGATGCCGAGGCTTTTTGCGCCTTGCCCCGGCCCTTCTTTCTTGCCCCACACCCGGTAGTGATAGCCCGCTTCTTGCACACGCTTATCGTTCAGGTCGTACGCGTAAATGATCAGCGATTTGCCTTCAGTGAAGAACACCCTGCCGAACGCCGTTCGGGTCTTTCCTCGCGTATCCGTGTCGAAAACGTCCGCAATGTGCAGGTTACGCGCCGCCATCAAGTCACGAATGTCACGGTTCGCGGCCAGCATCTCGCGCTCGCGCGCGAGGGCACTCGACTGCACGGCGACTTGGTCGGACAGCTCGTTGATTCTCACTTGGTCCGCCGCAAGTGCATCTTGATTACTCGCTTGCACCTTTTCGAGTTCGCCTCGAACGTTCGTCACTTGCGTCTCGGCCTGCTCCAATTGTCGCTGCAGGTCGCCAATCTTGCCCTCGCGCTCCTTGGCGGCAGAAAGAAGTGCCGCCCGGTCACTCTCCGAATTCGCAGCGGTCGTCTTCCACTCCTCTGCGGCCGCAGATTCTTTAGCTAGAGACACTTTGAGCGAAGCGATTTCCGAAGCAAGTTTCTCATTCTCGGCTTTGAGCCGCGCCAAGAACGCTTGCTGGTTTCGGTCCGGGGAAAGACTCTGCGGTGGTCCTTGCGGAGTCTCCTTCGCCGTGTTATTGGCCGACGACGGCGCGATTGGTAGTCGCACTTTGCCGCGATAAACAGCGGCCGCCCCGAGTACCAGCAGAACTGTCGCGGCCACGCCCAGAGCGTACGGGACATACCCCCTGGGCCGACCCGGCCGCATGGCCTGCCCGATGACAGGCGGAGGCAGGGTTGGCGCGGTTTGTTTTCGTGAACCTAAAATCCCTTCCTCTTCGGCCTTCTGCAGGAACTTTTCCCGGAACCGCGCCGAGTCGATGTACCCCATCGCCTCCGCGCCAGTCACTTCGCTTTGGTTGTTGGCCTCAACGGCCATTCCAACGGAGCGCAGTTCCACGAAATCCGCATACGCGTGCCGGCACGCCGGGCACTCGCGGAGGTGCGCTTCGAGTTCGGCAAGCTCCGCACCCGTGGCTTCGCCTACGCTCGCGGCAGCCAGAAGCTCTTCAAAATGGTCATGCCTTTCCACGGCTGACCTCCCCGAGACCGACGATACCTTCGTTGACTGCTGGGTGTGCTTTGGGAACCAGACACACCCGCAATACGCCGAGTGCGCGGTAGTATTTATTCCGCACCGCGTTGTAGCTGGCGCCGCTTTGTTCCGCGACTTCCCGCAGCGTTAGTCCCTCGAAGACAACCTTCTCGACAATGCGCCGATCGGTCTCCGGTAGCGTGGTCAATGCTTGCTCGACGAGGTGCTTCAGCTCTTGAGCGGGAATTCGAGGGGTCGTTTTGGCGCTTGCTTCCCAAACCATCGCATCGTCCAAATCCGGTCGGTTGTAAAACTGCCGTAGCAGAAGATAGTTTCTCCGATTGATGCTCCGGTGATAGGCGAACTGCAGGAGCCACACTTTAAGTGTGCCTCTGGCAGGATCAAATCTTCTCGCCGCGCGGTAAAACTCGAAAAAAACATTTTGCGTAACTTCCTGGGCTTCTCCGACATCGTGGACAATTCTCAGCGCGACGGTAAGGACCAAACGGTTGTAACGATCGAAGAGCACCGTAAAAGCATCCCCATCGCCTCGTTGCACTTCGAGCATCAATTGTTCATCGGACCGCGCATCACGCGCCGTCTCGTGAGGATTTGAGTTGCCGTTCCGATTTTGAAAATCGTCGGACATGTTGTTCCGGAACACCCTGATTTTGCCCTTATTACGACAGCGTTACCAGGGCGTGCGCAAGACATATATTTTTGTTTGTGGGTGATACAAATTGCCCTGCGCGGAGGAATACTATTTGCGGAACGGAAGCGTTGCTGCGGCGGGGAGTTGCGCGCTTCGTCTGGACAGATGCTCGGAAATAGAGTGAGCAATCTGACCCGCGGCTTTATTTCGATTCTGCATAGGCTGCAACTCCGCCAATTCAATCACCGTACAGGGTGTGAAGCTCCGCTACGCGTCATCGTCTAGTTTTGCTCCTTGCTTTCATGTTTCACCATATCTGGATACACGGGTCGATCTCGTAGTCGTTCTGACTTACGCAGCCGGGCGCATAACCATCGTGCGATGTGCCCTGCAAATTCCAAAGCCCTCTTCCTACGTTCTCTGTTTCCCGCCGATCTTGCTCCGTCGACACCGGCGAGGGCTGGCCACTAGCACCGTCGGAGGAGATTGAATCCATCTGAGGCAATGACAACCGATCGGAGAAGCATACTGCAAGAAAGTACACAAAGAGCGTCAGCACAAGCGTGCGCTTTGCGCACAAGCTCAAGACTTTCACCCAGTTTTTGTCATTCACCGAACAAACTCGCACTGACGCTCCGTCCTAACTCTCCGCAACACAATTTTCTTCGAGGAACTCCCTTCGAGTGCTTCTTAGGCAGCAGTGTCCCAACACCGAGGCACCCGCCCTGATCATCACGATGCGCCTTGTTGTCGAGATCCCTCGTCGCCTCCTTCTACTCGTCTCCGCCCTGCTTGCTGCGCGAAGAACCGTAGCGCGGGTGTCGTCCCGAGTTCTGGCTCACCACCGACCGTTAATCACTGCCTTGGTGACTGCTCCGCGCTCTCAATGAATATGCGGTTCTTGGTCGCGCGTGATCGCAAAAGGCCTTCGACTGTGCGTTGATTCAAACTCGTAGAGCGCAGCAATACAATTTAATTCGGTTTATCTCCCTCGGTGACAGTGCCGCCCCACGTTCGGGCCACAAAAAGAGAAAGGAAATACAGTGACTTCGCCTGTGACCTAAGGCCAACGGCCTGAGGCCTGGCTTCATGCTCTTCTGTCCCCTCTCACCTATTCCCTGTAACCTCTGGCCTAAGGCCTATGGCCTGCTTTTCTGTCCGGTACACCGGACACAGAGCCTGCTGTCGAAGACGTTGGCCCCGCCAAGAAAGGCGCCTTACGTCGCACCGGTGGTCTTGTGGCTCATGGGCTTCTTTGTCGTCATGGCATTCTCGGGACGCGGAAAACTCTCAGAAGCGATGGCGATCTTCTCGGTCGCCTATTTGCTGCTGCTTCCTGGAGTCCTCGTTGGAACTCTCGCATAGAATTTATTTGTCTATCCCAAGAAATGTCGCCGTTGGGAGAGCAAATTCCTGTGCCAGCACTGTGGATCATCGATCCCCGAACTACAACCGAGGCGAGCGCCGCTCACTGATGCGGAGAGCGCTGGGTAATCTGCTCCCTGCTGAGACTGTGTCGCGCAAAACCAAAGCCAACGCGGTTTCGCCGCTATTGCGTGACACTTGAGAAGCACTGGGACCTTGTAAATGATATGTTTCGCGCCCCCATGGTTTCTGCTTTCGGCGTTTGTGACCCGCAACGAATTTTGCAAGCATCCTTCGAAATGCGAAACGGGCAGGCATCGCCTTATTTCACTCGGCTGCTGAAAGCACTTTCCCTAGAGTTGTGGTTGCGCGATCTTACCCGTCGTGGACTACTCTGCGCTCCCCAGAACGAGCGGACTCGCTCATCGGCGAGAACGGCCAGCCCGTTCTAAACTTCAAGCTAGAGGAAGTTGACTGACCGGATACCAATCATCGGACTATCTCCGTCGTTCGTGCCAACGGTTTCCTGAAGAAATTGAGGAGCCGCCACGAACGGCGGACCTCATCTCGAGTTCATAAAAAAAGTTTGCATCATGCCTAACGTGCCGGCCCCACTACCAGAAGAACGCGTCGCGACTGAGCATTCATTCATCGGAGCGTTAACACCGGCTAAGCTCAGCCACGTTAGGAGAGACGCGCTTGCTATTGCCTCCGCGAGTGGATCTGCGCATCGCGAAGTCCTCTCAACTCGCGCCAACGAATATACTGCTTGGCTTTCGCCGGATCCGGATCCTCTTTATCCAAAAGCCAAAAGGAGAACCAGTCCACTGCTCCTTGCTGCGCGAGGTATCGTTGACGTGGTCGTATCAAAATATGAGTAGCGTTCTCTTTTCGTAACCACAGGAAATCCACGGGTTTTTTTAATCTGTACAGTCCTGAATAGATCTCCCAGTCAAATGCAAGACCGGTCCTCTCAAATTCGTACATTCTTAGCGGAGCGACGACCTTGTCGAGGTTAAATCCGGGTGCACGCTCCAGCCAGGTTTTTAATATAGGACCAAATGGCGGACCGCCGTTTACAGCATCCGTCTGTTCTTGAACTCCGGCACCGAAACTCGAAAGGACGTCCTGAACATAGCTCCAAGACATGCCGTCGAAAATCGAACCTGCTGCGAATAGCTCTGGACGGTGCGTCAAAGCGTAGAGAACGTAGGTGCAGGTACGACTGAAACCAAGGACTCCTACGCGCGACGGATCGATAAGCCCGGAGTTCGAAAGTTCTACGATGGCTGATTCAAAGCCGCGCATGTTGGCAGGACCTTCTTCTGGGGTCATTCCCACCGATGCGTCATCTTCCATCTGCAGCACAACGATGCCATTTCCACTGGCGGCTCTCCCTGCATAACCAGACGTATGTTGTCCATCCGTGAAGAAACGGTGCGGCTCATAACCATAGGTCTGGATCAGAAGAGGGTAACGACGACTCGGGTCATAGTCGGGGGGCAAAGCCAAAAGGCCATGCCACTGATGTCCGTTATTATCAGTCCATTTATGAACTTTTACTGTACCTAGCTTTATGTTACTCAATTGAGGATTAGGGTCAAAGATGACAGCACTATGCTGAGTACGGGTATCTTTGCAACTCAAAACAGGGGGTTGATCAAGCTCCTCTTCGACGGAGCATATAAGCGCAGGCTGTTCCGGCTGGCTGTCGGCTAAAGCTGCACTTTGGGCCGCAAGATCCACTTTATAATCGACAATTCGTGGGCCTTGTCCTTCCTCTTTTCGGCCTCCATAGGTTAAGCGGAGATCACCCGCCGAGTCATTCCAGTCCAGATGCGTAATGCGAAAATCTTCTTGCTTGGCTCCGCGTGGTGGGCGTTCCAAAGTAACGATTCTTTGAAGCTGTCGCGTTGCTAAATCTATGTTGGCAATGACCGGCAAGCGGTATCGCCTGTTGCGTTCAGCTTCGTCAAGCGATGCTTCGACTGGCAAGAACGTATTCGACAGAACAGCGCTCCGTCCATTTTTGGACCAAAGCGCCTCATTCGGAGAAAAGTACCAATATAGACATCTTGCCGCAGGGGCATCCACCAGAGGCGTTGTTGTCCCGGCGTCAAGATTCACCAGCACATACTGTGAAGCGCGGTGCGCGTCAAACTGTTCCAACTCGCGTTGATGTTCAGGGTTCAAATTGAATTTCGTCGGCAAATCAAACGCCATCTCATATTGGGACCAGTCTGTCGGCACTTCTGGAGTAAATGCCAAGGTAATGAGTGATTTACCGTCTGGCGAAACGGATAGGACCGGCAGCACAACCCGGAGAGGACTACGATCGAATTTGAAGTCGACATCTAGCTCTCTTCCATTACGAATAAGGTGTAGCTTGTTGGGGTATCGCAGCAATTCTGCTTCATCAACATCTTCGATTTGTTGCCGTTTGGGGTAGAGGAGAAGAAAAAGGTTTTGGCCATGAACGTCAACCACCTCATCGCCGCTTACCGGATCGACTTCGAGATCTAACGAAGGACTCGAGGGCGCCTCCGTATCGAGCGTTGTGTAAGCGATCGTGTTCCCGCTGATACTGTAGGCAGAGACATAACCACGGTTTTTGGTGATCTGTTTTACCTCGCCTGTGTTTATATCGGCTACAAACAACTGCTGGTAGGTGGATTGATTTTTTCCGAGGAAAGAAACCCGATGCGAATCCGGAAACCAGCGGACGTCTGAAATCACGGGCGTATTGCTCTGTGAGCTGAACACCACAACTTTCTTGGCAAGAGGTCTTTCGTTTGACAAGCCAGAAACATACTCGGCCACTGCTTTGCGATCAAAAGTCCAGATTGTCGCTTCCAAACAGTTGGTGGCGAGGACCCCTCTTTCTGTTAGGATCAGCAGCTTTGAATGGTTGGGTGATTCCAGAACGTCACCGGGCGGGTATGGCCCCCGAATCTCAACTGCGGTTGACACTTCCGAATCAATGATATGAGACAGTTCGATAGAATCCTTGATGGTAAAGGTCCGCAATTGTCCCGCTGCACTCCATGTGGCATCGAGTAACACCAGAGTTGTCAACAAAACAAGCAAGCGGAGAACTCTCCAATCGAGACGCAAGGCATTTTCCTCCTTTTGAGGATTTGTAGGTTAAAACAACAGCTTCAAAGCAAGCTGGATGGACCGAGGTCCCCCGATTTGATAGAGAGAACTGAGACTGCCCCCGCCTTGATTGCCATTCTCGAGGTTTCTGCCCAGCGTCTGAATGGACTGGCCGAATTGGGTTGTATTAGACAGATCGCCAACGGGGGCTCCAAAATTCGGGTGGTTCAAAAAGTTGAACATCTCTGCGCGAAACTGCAAGCGCCAAGATTCATGCACCGGAAAGTCACGATGAACTGCAAAGTCCCATTGCGCTGCGCCAAAAGTTCGGACCGCATTTCTGGGCAATGTTCCTTGGCGCAGTGGAGCGCCTGTATTGGGGTCTGTAGGGGGATCAACAAACGCTGCAGCATTGAATGCTTTGCCACCGGGATACTGATTTCCGAACAAATAAAGAGGTTGGCCAGAAACAAGATCGGGACGAACGCTCGCGGTAAATGCCTGATCTCCCTGGAAAAACAAGCTCGAATCGAATAAATCTTCCGGTGGGGCAGAACGGGCTTGGATCGTGCTCTGTAAAGACCATCCTTGAAGCATTGCATGGGCTACCCTGCTCCATTTTGGACCGGGCAGTGTGTAACTCAGGCCGGCCGAGAACGCCTGGCGGACATCGAAATCTGATGGTCCGCGATTTGCTTTAGGATCGGTACCACCCACAAGTGCATTGGCTTCGTTGCCGAACACCGACCCTGCCGAAGCTGTGTCAATCGAGTGTGCCCACGTGTAGGAGGCGAGTGCCTGTAGGCCGGCGGACATGCGCCGATGAAACTGCATTTGCAGCGCATCGTAGTCGGATGTGGCCGCATTCGTGGTTACTTGTAATGAGCCGAAGTTCGGGTTTGGGTTGTTGATAAACGCCGTTTGAAGTAGGCGCCGCCCGCGTGATCCGATGTATGAAAGCGACAGCGTTTGATCAGTACCCAGGCCCTGCTCCAGAGATGTGCTCCATTGCAGGCTGTAGGGTGACTTAAGTTGAGGATCGAAAGCGAAAAGGAGTCCCGAGGCTAGTTGTGCCTCCGAGATCGGCGGCGGGGCAGCCGAAGCGGAATCCAGGGGGAAGTTACCACCGAAACCAAAGCTGATCGCGCCGAAGGGGTAGCCTCCTTCATGTAAGCTGTTCCCCACTTCAGTAGTTACGAGATCGTAGAAGACTCCAAAACCTCCACGAAGCACGGTCTGCCAACGTGGGCTCGACGTCATCTGATAGGCAGCGCCGACGCGGGGTGCAAAATTCTTATAGCTCGTTCCGAATGGTGAGGTTCCGGGCGCTGCAAGCGCTACGCTGGACAGATTATTGATCGAGAAATCCGTTAGTGCAGGCAGTGTAACGCCATTGGTTGAGGATGGAGCCACATCGAGATCCCAGCGCAAGCCGTAGGTTAATGTCAGCCGCGGTACAACATGCCAGGTGTCCTGTGCGAAAAGGCCAATGTTATGAAACAACAAAGCGCCCGGACGATCAGAGGAAGTAATATGAATCAGAGTACTTCCCGAAGCCGCAGCCGGAACAGTACTAAATATCACCTGTTGAATGTATTGAGGAAATTCGAACGAAGGCGAGAGTCGACGATAGTCCAAGCCTAATTTCAGAACGTGAGCGCCTTTCGAAATTGAAAGACTGTCGGTTATGTTTATCTGTCGCTGTATGTTTTCTCCGATCAGGCCTATATCCAGGCCGCTTTGAAGAGAAAAAATTTGATAGATAAAAGAAGAATCCCGGTCAGTAAATGGTTCAGGAAGCGGTGATGGGCTTAATGGAACTGCACCGCCGAAGTTGTCAGACACACTTTGACTTTGTCCGTGCGTCCTGCTGTAGTTGAAGTGAACATCGTTCACAGCGGTCGAGCCGGCGAGCCAAGTTGAGCCGACTGTAATGGAGTTTGAGGTGATTCGACTGGTCACAAGTTGGGAAGGTGTCCCAATAGAGCCTCGTTGCGCCAGTTCAGATGGTGAGTAGCTGTACCGCCCAAAAATGTTTAGCTTATCTTTGATTCTGTGATCGAAGCGAAGACTATACGCATCCAGAGTCGATTTATTCGAAAAGCTTGAATTAAATTGCGCGACACCTCTCATGGGGTCGTCAGAAGCCCCAGGCGTCGGAAGTGGAAAGGCATTTAGAAATGGTTGTACTGCGGCATTGGCAGCTTGCCGAGCGGCAACATCAGGAACATTTGTCTCGAGGGTTTGCGGCAATCGCAGCCGTAGACCTTCATAAGAGAAGAAAAAGAAGGTTCGATTCTTGAGAATGGGACCTCCAAGCGTGCCCCCAAAATCGTTTTGTCGCTCTTGGGCTTTCGGTAGGCCATCACGGTCAGCAAACCAGTCATTCGCGTCAAGGGCGTCATTTCGCAAATATTCAAACACCGTGCCATGAAACTGATTTGTTCCAGACCTCGTGGCAATGGAGATCTGCGCGCCTGGCACTCTTCCGA
Organism: Candidatus Acidiferrum sp.; assembly: GCA_035693545.1. Lineage (GTDB taxonomy): Bacteria > Acidobacteriota > Terriglobia > Acidiferrales > UBA7541 > Acidiferrum. The sequence goes on along the minus strand of DASSGJ010000055.1, from coordinate 34,828 downwards.
ACTCAGGGGAGTATGTTGAGGTCTCTATACGAAACTCCTGCATGGCATCAACCGAAACGAGGCCGTTTGTACCACCCTGAACACTGAATCCTGGAGCTGCCCCGGAGATACCGTTGCCTTGCGTAAAAACCGCCGGTACTCCTACATTGGCGCTCACTCCATCCACCATCCAGTAATTTGAGGCCGCCCGTTGGCCATTGACGCTGAACTGCCCGCTATCGTTTCCGTTGCTCGGGAGGACAACAACTCCCGGAGTAAGTTGCACTAGACTTTGGAAGCTGCGGCCATTCAGCGGAAGGTTTTCAGCAAAATTGCGATCCACCACCGTGCTGACGCTACCATCCGTTGTATTCATGTTGACGCCGCTCGCATTCACAGTGACCGATTCCGTGACCGAGCCTATCGCCATCTCAAAGTTCAACTCGAGAGTGTCCTGAACGTGAAGAACGGTGCCCGTTTCGACGATGGTTTTGAAGCCGGTCTTCCCGACCTCGATTCGGTAGGAACCAGGCGGTAGCGCCTCAATTAGATAACTGCCAGCATTGTTCGTGATTCCCTCGTAGCGCAGGTTCGTCCCTGTGTTGATGGCGGTCACTTGAGCGCCGACGATGACAGCCTTCGTCGTGTCAGCCACACGTCCCGTAATTGTGGCGTTCTCCGTTTGCGCGGATACGCACCGCGCTGAGAGCAATACCAAAAGGGCCAAAACTAGCAGGCCAGGATTTTTCACTAGGCACTCCCCATTGTGATTTCTGACTGCTTACGGGGGTATTCGCCAGTCATGACGCCTCTGTACCAAGCATCGCTCACGCGCCGCATCTTTCATCATGTAATGCTGTTTCGTTTTCTCTTCCGGACTTGTACTGTTCCCTGTCCTCTGTACCAATCCCCTACAATTACCTATTCCCCAAAACCTGGAACCCTCTCGGACGAATCATGGCCAAATCGAGAATGCTACTTCGCAATAGAGATATGTATGCGCCCTTGAAAGTTCGCTCGCATAAGGATTTGATCGTCTGGCAAAAATCTATGCAGTTGGCAGTAATGGTCTTTGAGTTGAGTTCGAAGTTTCCGTCGGCACAGACGTATGGACTTACAGCGCAAGTCGGCAAGAGTGCGGCGTCGGTGCCGGCAAATATGGCAGAAGGTCATGCGAGGGCTTCAAGGAAGGAGTATTTGCATTTAGTAGCAATTGCAAGAGGATCGCTCATGGAAACAGAAACGTTCCTGATGCTAGCGGCGAGGCTCAACTATGTAACTCGCGAAGAAGCGAGACCTGCGCTCGAGCTGATCACAGAAATTAGCAAGATGCTGGCGGTTCTACGAAAACGCCTTAAGGATTGATCTTTCTCTTGTTCTCGCAGTTCCCTGTCACCTAATCCCTCGCACCTGAAACCTGTCCTGTCGCCTAATCCCTGTCCCCTATCACCTAAAACCTATCCTGTCAGGGATGATTAATCGGAGCAGTACGAAGATAAGCGTACAGGAACGGCTTGCCGCTCGGCTTCTTGCTGCCTTCTTTCGATTCCACGGTCACAAACAGCGCGTTCACTTGCGCCAGTACGTTGGGGTCATCCGACTTGAAAACCCACCGGCGATTCGCTTCGCTGTCCAAATAGAAGATACCCAAACCGATCGGTTTTGCGTTGTCCTGACCGGCACTGCCCCAGACCTGGAAGGTCTTCGAAGCAGGCGCTTTCGCATCGCGGTACGCCGGTAGCTGATCGAGATCGAAGGCGTAAAAGACCAGCGATTTGCCCTTGGTGTAGAAGACCCGCCCATAGGGCTGACGTTTGCTGCCGCTCTGGTCCACGTCGAACACATCCGCGATGTACAGTTGCCGCGCGCCCATTAGTTCCCGCACATCGCGGTCGGAGGCCAGAAACTCTTCGTCTCGCTTTACGGTTTCGTCGCGCTCGCGGAGTCTTGTGGAGAGATCGTCGATCGTGGTTTCGAGGCTCACGGTGCGGAGTTGCACTTGCCGCCGTTCTTGCTGCACCGAGTCCAATGCCTGCTTCACGCTCTTTAGCGACTGTTCCGCGTCCGCAAGGCGACGCAGGAGTCCGTCGCGTTCCCCGGAGAGCGCCTGCGTTTGTTCTTGGCTCGTGACGCTCGCCTGTTGTGCCTTCGCTTCGAGCGCAGTCTTATCCGCCTGCAGTGCGGACCTCTGCCCTTCCCACTCCTTGGCGCGACGGTTCAAATCCTCGATGGTCTTGGCGTTCGCCGCAAGCGCCGCGTTCAACGCGTCGCGCTGCGACTCAATGTCGCGTAGCTGTCGTTCGATCGATGTGCTCGCTACCTGCGCCGGCGTAGTCACGGACGGTCGAGCAGCGCGATAGACGCCGAACTTGTAACCAGCCGCCAAGCCAAGAATGAGGACGGTCGCAATCGACAGAGCACGAACAAGGGCCCGGCGCCTCGGGAATACTTGTGGCGTCTCGGGCGCAGGCGCTGGTTCTGAATCTGCAGTTGTCGGTTTTTTAGTGTTGAGCTTTTCGAGCAGCTCCCGCTTCGCCTGCTCGTGGTTCCATTCCGGGAAGGGTGGGGACGTAGAGGGCACGAGAACATTTTCCTCTGCGGCAATCCGCGCCATGCCCAAGTGCGCGACAGCCTCGTAATCTGCCAGGAGTTCGCGGCACCGTCCGCAGCCCGTTAGGTGTTTCTCGAGGAAGGCTCTGTCCTCGGCGCTCAAGGCGCCGGTGGTCGAAAGCGCGCAAAGCTCGGCGAACTCTTCCGTGCACCCGGACCGAATGTGAGGATCGGCTTTCATGGCCTTCCGTTCCGCAAGGTCAACGCGATCGTGGTCCGTCGCAGGCGATCCAGACCGCGGTAGTAATAGTGCCGCACGTTCTCGAAGGTGTCATCGAGCCGAGTAGCCACTTCCCGCAAGTCGCAGCCCTCGAAAAAGTAAAGTTCCAGTGTCGCCCTTTGCTTTTCGTTCAACTCGGCGAACGCCTCGCGGAGCTGCTCTCCTGTGAGCCGCGCGACGATCTCGTCTTCGAGACGCGAAACCTCCCGAAGAGTATTCTTCAAGCGCTCGATTTCTGTACCGCCGTAGACAAACCTTCGATGGAGAAACTTCCGCCGGTCGAAGGACCGGGAGTAGGCCAGTTGCACCATCCAGGTCCGGCCCGAGGCTTTCGCCGGGTCGAAGGTATTCGAACGCTGGAAGATTTCGAGGAAGATCTCCTGGACAGTGTCTTCCGCCTCCCAGCGATCCTGCAGGACGCGGAAGGCGATGCTCAAAAACAACACCGCGTAACGGTCGAAAAGAACTGCGACTGCGTCGTGGTCGTTGGCCTTGACGCGCGCCAGCAATGCTTCATCGCTCGCAGCGGCCGGTCCCGCGGAAGTTTCGTCTTTGGCTGCCGCGCTCACACGCCGTCCCGAGACCGCCGGAAACCACAGCAGCCGCTCTGGTGATCCTGAACTCACCCGAACCTCACGCTCTTCCCGATGTGCCAAGTACACCGCGGGGAGGACACAAACGGAAAACTGCGTTGAAAGTACAACTCTTCTCTCCCATGTGAAAGTGTTTTTTTCGACCAAAGAAAAAGGGCAAAAATAGATGAAATTTGCAGGTACAGATGAGTCGCGCTTGTCGAAACAACCCTGACGCCATTACATCGTTCGCCTTATGGTCAGTTGTTCCACCGAAACTCATTATTCCCGTTTTTTTAGCGACGAATAATGAGGATGACCATGAAACGAATTGCGAATTGTGTTTGGAAGTACTTCCGCAAACTCGTATCAGGAATCGGCAAGATCACGCGAGCGCTAAAAGAGGCAATGAATCTCGGAGATGCGCCGCGAAATTTGGGGCTCACTCATCAAACCGTGACAACAGTTGCGAGCGCTGTCGTCCCAATAGTTCTGCCCCCGCAGATCATCGGGCTCCCCGGCTCGATTGGAAAAAGTGCCGTGGTTCCGTTTTCGTGACTCTCCCTTCATGGCGTATCGGGCGCAGGATGGATTGCATTCAAGCTAGGTCTTGCTCTCACCACCAACTCGCGCACCTTCGCCTCGTCCCGGAGTTCACCCACACTGCGCCGTAAACAAGATATATTCTCTTTGACCGTCGTCCTGCTTTCGAAGAGGCATGGAGGTCACGTGACCGCAAAGCTCAAAAATCCTTATCGCACAAGCAAAGACAAGCCCTGGATGCGGCAGTCTTGGGTGGTGTTCCTGGATATTCTCGGATTCAGCGCAAAAATCTTGAAGGCTACGGCCGACGGCAGCGCGGCGGATTTGCTTTCGAGATTGAGCGCGGCTTTGCAGGAAGCCAAACGAGACTTGATTCCCGATCCGAACGACTATCTCCCCTATGCCGTTCAGGATGCGCCCTACGTCGTGAAGTTGTTCACGGACAATATCGTCTTGGGCTTCCCGATCCGGGACGATGGCGAGAGCGAGTTCGGCAGAATGATCCAAATTGTCGGCCTCTACCAGTTCAGTCTTCTCAAGCACGGGTTTTTCATCCGTGGGGGCATCACCGCGGGACAACTTTATATGGACGAAGATATGGCCTTCGGAAAAGGGTTGTTGGACGCGCATGAGGCGGAATCGAAATTGGCCCGGGATCCCAGAGTTGTCTTGGCGCCGGAAGCCATGGATATGGTCCATCATCATCTCGCGTACTACGCCGACGTGGCGGAGACGCCTCACAACATTTCGCTCCTGGTGGATTCCGATGGTCAGCTGTTTTTGAATTACCTCTTCTTTCCCATCGATGGGTCTGAGGAGATTCCCGAAGAATTCCTCAGTGATCTCAGACTGCACGGAGGGCTGATCCGGGCGTGCCTCGAAGAGTTTTCCTCCGACCCTAAGGTTTGGCCGAAATATGCGTGGGCCGGGGCCTATCACAACTTTTTCTGCGGCAAATTCCTGAACGCTTCCGAGTTACGGATTGACCCCGCCCTCCTGCGCCAGGAGCCGCGCCAACTCGGTGAGGTTTACCGTCGCGAAGGTCGCAAGATGTTTCGGGGCGGGGAGGAAGTTGCACGTTTCAAGTCTCTGAAAGAGTGGAAAGTCGAGAAGGAACCGGAAGGATGACCTGTCCGGCGGTTGGAGGATTCATGCCCAACGTGGTTTCGGTAGCGGCAGAGACACAGCGTCGAAAGGAATCGACAATCGTCAGCGAGCGAAAGCCCCAGAAGAATGTGAATAGTTGGGAAGAGTTCGAAAAGGAAGTGCACGGGATTCAAGGAAGATTGCGTCGCGCGAGACCCGGGACAGAGCCGCACTTGTTGTTCCGCGGCCAGGAAAACTCCGCTTGGCCTTTGGAGACGACTTTGGAGCGGGCCGGGCACCATGGAATGTTATTTTCCGACTACTACCGGCTCATGACGGCCGTCCGGCCTCAGGTCGAGTCGTTGATCGGAGGCGTTTGGGAGAAGATGCCGGGCTACGCCGCTGTGAGGGAAGCCATGGCGAAGCCCGGAGAATTTTCCGTCGACATTTTCAACGCGCAGGGATTCCCCGGGTACGATTACATGCTCTATCTCCGGCATCACGGGTTTCCATCGCCGATTCTCGATTGGACCCGGTCTCCCTTCATTGCCGCGTATTTCGCCTTCCGGCGGTCCGTCAAGCACGTGCGGAGGGCGTCGATCTACGTATATTGTGAGCACCCAAACGAGCGCAAGCGTTTGCCGAGGTATGAGCCGGTCATCATCTCCCACGGGCCCTATGTTCGAAGCCATCGAAGACATTTCCTTCAACAATGCGAGTACACTTCGTGTCTGGCTTTCAAAAGTCCAGTACGCTTCGTCCAGCACGAACAGGTGTTCGCCCGGTCAAAGCGCGGCCAAGATTTTCTTTGGAAATTCAACATTCCCTCCTCGGAGAGGGTAAAGGTTTTGAAATCCCTGGATGCGCATAACTTGAATGCATTTTCTCTATTTGGCTCGGAAGAGAGTCTTATGGAGACGATGGCGTTGAGAGAACTCGAACTTCGCGAGAACCAAGATTCCTAACGCCCCATCCTCCGCTGTCTGCTGGTGTCCACTCGCCACGCGCCGCCAGCCAGGGATCACTGAACCCGCTGCCTGCTCTTCGTCGGATACGGCGATGATGAATGTGTTGCCACATACCGCAATCCGCTGTATCCGCAGTCAATGCAATCGTGACCTGGTAGTGGGTCAGTTTGAAAACTGACAGTCTGTAGCAGAAAATCAACTATAGGTGAGGGTTAATGCGTATCAAAGAGATTGACCACGTACAGTTGGCGATGCCATCCGGTAGAGAGGCCGAAGCGCGCGCTTTTTATGAGGGTGTTCTCGGCATACCAGAAGTTTCAAAACCACCAAATCTAGCGAAACGGGGCGGCTGTTGGTTCGTTCGAGACGCATTAAAGGTTCATTGGGCCGGCCCGCAATGCTCACCCCGCCCTTCTGGTAGAGGATCTTTCTGCCCTTAAGACGCTCATTGAATCTGCCGGGTATACCGTCAAGACGGACGAACCTCTGGAGGGCTATGACCGAATCTACGTTGAAGACCCTTTCGGAAATCGAATTGAACTCATGGAACCACTCTCAAACTGACCCACTACCAGGGAGCGTCCAGCCTTCATCGGGAGGAGGTATCATTGCGAACGTGCCCACCCCGCAGGTCCACCTGCGTGGCGCAATGCGTCTTCCAGATCCTCGCGCTGCTTCTTCAACTCAGCGAGTTCTTTTTCTTTCTCTTCAATGGTCTTTCGATGCTCATTGATGTCTCTCCGGGTTACGCCCTCCTTCATCGCTGTTGCAGGATTCGAGTAATACTGAAGCAACAGCACATTGTGTTCCCGCTGCAGAATATCCTGCTCGCTTTTCGCCATTCGAATCTTGTAGTCGAGTTCTGAAAATTGCCTTCTCCAGAACTCTTTATCGTTTTGGGAGCTCTTGCTGTTGCCATCCCCCACTTGGTTCGGTAAATCACCGGCAGAGGCAGCGTCTTTTCCAGTTTCACTAGAAGAACGCCTTCTCACGTCTTCCAGGCGATCTTCGAATTCGGCAATCCTTTGCTCTAATTCTTGGACTTTGGTCCCTTTCTCAAGGAGGTCGCTGCTTATCTCCGCGAGTTTTGGTGGTGTGGCTCCACGGGACATTGTCTCGGGCTTTGAAAATTCCTTTTGCTCCTCGAGTTTCTGATCTCGCCGAAGCAGGTCTACTTCCTTGTTGGCATCTTCCAGTTGCCTCCTGTCAGCAGCCAGTGCATCCTCAAGCTCTTTTGCCGCACGACTATTCTTCTCGCTCATCTCGCCGGACACTCCGCTCGCGGCGTCCGCGCCATTCCCAGGCGCAGGCGGCCGCCCTCCCGCCTCGTGACCCGCTCTCAACACTCCCGGAGGGATGTCATGGTGCCTCGCTTGCTCTTCTAATTCATCGATACGCTTTAGCAATTGCTCGCGGCGCCTCTGGAGGAGCGTGATTTGGCCGTCCGTCGTCACTCCTTCCTCTTCCTGGCCCAAATTGACGACGCCCGTACCGCCCTTTCCAGACGTACTTGCCGCTCTGAGCCCTCGCAGATTATCCTCAACCGCGTCCAACTCTCGACGAAGAGGCTCAAGTTGCCCCGCATACCACTGTGGGTCCTTCTCTCTTCGATATGGTTCACTTGCCTTCTGATCACCAGGACTCTCTGATGACGCCTCGCCCTTCGCGTTAGCCACTGGCTCGGAGGGGAGTCGTTTCAAATCATCGTTTGTCCAGACCTTTTTCGGCGGTTGAGTTTGCGTTTCTTGCCCCAAGGCAGGGGAATACATGCAGGCGAGATACGACACGCTGTAAAGCAAAGTGATCCATAGCCTGGAGACCACCGTCACCTCCGCAAACCTTGCTCTTAGATCGTTATAGGTGACTGTTGTTGTGTCCATAGTACTGATTGGCACCATTCACCTGTCGGGGGCTGCTAGCGAAACCCTTGCGTCGATTGGAAGCGGAACCCGCCTTTTTGCATGGCCGTTGGCAGGGGAGACCCAGTTCAAGTGGTCTCGCTGCGTCGAAGAGAATTGCCTCTTGATCGCGATACAGCACTGGGAACTAGCAGCCCGTACAGAGCCGCCGGTCTTCGACTCAAAGCGCACTCTAGGAGCACAGTCTTCTCCCCGTTCGTCCATCATCGATGTTGCACCAGGTCTTGGTCCTCGGCGGACTTGACTGAGGTTCGCAAGTCACCCTTTTTCTGCCACTCATTTTCCTGGGCACTGCTTCCGGCCAATTCCTGCGCCCGGCAGCTTCACGGCTTCTGCTTTCACGGTTCCTCCCGAACAACAGCGCGGGCCCCTCCCATAAAGCAGCCGTTTGCTTTGGGAGCAGAAGCCCTCGCTTTTGGGTGCCCCAAGAAAATGGGGCAGAAAAAGGAGATTTAAAAATGTCCTACCTATATGTTAAGTGGAATAGCTTCAGCTGAGGTTTGCCCGCCGACGCTTCCGACATTAGAGCATGGTTTGTCTTGCCCTGGCCACTCCCGTAGCGAAGACCTGCGAAGCCGGAGGCGGCGCGCTTAGGTCGTAGCGGAGGGAGTGACCAGGGGCGAATTATCGGGCGAATCTCGTCCGAGCGGGTACCCTTGCGAATGCCGCCGTCCGCAACATTTGCATCACTGTCGACCGAAGAGAGTGTCGCTGAGCATTCCTTAACAGACCAACCAGACATTCCGATTAGCGTGCCCCAGCCCCGGCGGCGGATTCGGGCTTACGTCCGTTCCAGTTTTCATTTCTTGTGTAGCCGCGAAGGCTGTTAGTTGGTATCTTGACCAGGAATGAAACAGGGGCGTATAGCGCAAGAGATGCACGGTCGGAACAATTTACAGATGGGGACGTGAAAGCATGCGAAGAACAATGACAATGCGGATCGTCAGTCATACCCTTTCGCTCCTGATAGTTGTCTCGAGTGTGACCACGCCATCAACTATTCTTCAAGCCCAGGCAAGGACGTGCGTTGCCATCAGGGCCGAGATATCGCGCCTAGAGGCTAGTCTCGCGATTGAAATAGGATCACTTCAGAATTGTACAAACCACTTGGGCTCGTGCAGCCCAGGCGTAATTACTGGATTTCAAAACGCGATCGCACTTGACCAATCTGAAATTGCGGCGGATCGGAGAGAACTTGAAATTGCTTGCCCCCCTCCCGTCCCTCCTCGCCCATCGGGCCAGATTAAGGTTGTGAACCTAATTCCGGCAAGACTCAGTCTTGAAACATACCAGGACAGCGAGCCCTTTCTGGCTGTCCAGACCGACAACCCGCGAATCATGGTGGCATCCGCACACACCCCCAACAATGTCTTTAGCACTGGCAACGCTCCGATATACTTCTCCAACGATGGAGGCGACACTTGGAATTTAGAGAACACCCTTCCTGTTGAGCAAATAACCTGTGACGTGACTGTCGCTATACCAACCGGTCAAAATCACGCGCAAGGAGACACGCATGCCGCTGCTCTGGGCTGCAACTACAACCTTCCATTTCCAGACAGCTCGACGCTGTACGAGGCAGAAACTGCTAATCCTTTGTCTGGTATGACGATGAGCATTCAGTCCAGCCGAGGCAAGATTGATCAGCCGTTTGTGCAGGCACGTACTATTTCCAACGAAGATCGCATCTATGTTGGCGTTAATGATTTCAATCGGCCAAAAACTGGACCTACCGCAACACTAGATGTGTCTTTTGACGGTGGCGTAACATTCAAGTCCATATCGCTCGATAAGAGAAAGACTCCATACAACGCTCCTCCCGTTCGCCTTGCAACGGCAGCGGATAAGACCGTATATGTTGCATTCTTCGGTGATTGGCAATTTCAGCCCGGCGGAACTTCCGCAACCCTAGATCTGGTCGTTGTCCGCGATGATGTAGGGGGCAACGAGGCGAACCCCTTTCAGGCATTAAAAGATCCATTCGATAATCTGGCCGGAAGGATGGTGGTAAGAAAACTTACAATCCCGTGGAAACCAACCGTTCCAACTATGGGTCAAGAGCGAATCGGTGCGAATCTTTCGCTTGCCGTGAACCCGAACAATAGCTCTGACGTTTACATAGGTTGGGGAGACCAGGCGGGCGATGGCAATATTTATACCCTCCATGTCCGCCGATCGACTGATAGAGGTGTTACGTGGTCTAGCTCGGATCTGCCAAACACGACCCTCAGAAATGCAATAAACATCGCGATCGCGGTCGCTGACAACGGCGTTGTAGGTCTACTGTACCAACAGTTTACAAATGACCGCTGGGTCACTCACCTCGTTCAATCGCAAAACGCATTCACGACATTCAGAGACACCATTCTGGCAACTGTTCCCGCCAGTGAACCTACTTTAGTTGCCTTGCCCTACCTGGGCGACTACGACTGCTTAAGTTCGATTGGAAATGAGTTTAGGGGCGTTTTCAGCGCCAACAACACACCCGATCTCGCTAACTTCCCTAGCGGAGTAAAGTACCAAAGGTCAGCCGATTTCAACAAACGGATACTCACCGATGAGCACGGTAATAGCGTACCGATTTCGATCGACCCGTTCTACTTCAGCGTTCCGGTAATCCCGTAATCGGTCGTGAACTCTCGAGTGAAGGAGGGGTCATGGTCACGTCATATCTAATTCGAGAGGTCCTGTGCACAGTTATGCTCGCGACCGCAGTGACGGCGTCTCAAGAAATCACGGACGATGCGATCGCGGTTTCAAAACAATCGAGCATCATATTTTTGGGCACTGTCCAGCTACAAGGGGAGACCTCGTTTGCCGATGTCCCGAAATCGACCTACACAATTGTGGTACGAGTTGATCTGATCCTAAAAAAGCCCACGGCGGTTATGCTTAGAGAAGGTGAGAATGTGACCGTTCTTGTAAAGGACCCGGCTAAATTCCCGAGGGGCGCACATGCGAAGTTCTATACAGATGGGTGGATTTTTGGCTCGGGTGTTTCAGTGAAGGAATTGGGGCACGAGATTAGGGAAACAATTCTAGCAGCCAATGAGGAAAGAATATTATCCGAAAGGATAAATAGGCAGATCGAAGATCAAGATCTCCGAAGTCGCGTCAACTCTGCAGACATCATTGTTGTCGCCCAAGTCCTTGAGATTCGACCCTGGGCCGCGCCAAGCTCTGATACGAGACGGCGTTACATCTCGGAACATGATCCTCAATGGCAAGAAGCCGTTCTAGAGATCCAGGAGGCGCTCAAAGGAGCAGAATCCCACCTAAAGATCGTTCTCCGCTTCGCATCATCCTATGATGTGGCCTGGGTGAATTCCCCCAAGTTTAAGCCTGGTGAACAGAGGCTCTTTCTTCTTGCGAAAGATCACATCACTGGTGAGCCGAAGGCACTGGTTTCTGGCTCGCAGCCGGATGCGTACATTGCCTTGGACCCGGGGGATGTGCTCTCGATTACCGACGCTCCACGGGTACGCGCTCGCCTCACAAATTGAGATGTCGATCGGCATTTCTATCGAAGCTGGGGATTTGATTGGTCTGCAGACTAAGAGAAGGTCGGTGAACGACTGATGCAAGAAATTGAATATGTTCTGATGGCAGCGAAACCAAAGTACAGAAGAAAGGACTGACCAAGCAGCAATTGAATCGGGGCGGGAACCTGCGTGAAATCATAAACACTTAATATACACTTACTAACGTCCTCAAGATCATAAGGGAAGTGTCTTTGAAAGAGTGGGAGGGAGACTCGCCTATGCCGACTAAGACTGTGGGAAAATACAAGATTCGCACGTTTGAAGTTGTGTCCCCTGGCTTCGACCCATTACAAGCCTCACCTTCGACGCTTCTCCATCACGGATTTCCCAGACTGCCAGACCAGAAAAAGGAGCCAAAAGTTTTCGCGCGATGGACACGGGCGATGACCCTGTATCGAGACTTGCGATTCACTCACCTAGCGCCAGAATTTCAAGAAATGCCCAATGTAGACCACAATACCGACGACCAGTCTGGAGCGCCGCTTGCAGATGGGAGCCGTCGATCATTTAACTGGTGTGGCGCGGTGGTTTTTGTTGACCCCACAAAAGATAAGTTCAACACTGTCATTGGGCAGTGGACAGTACCTAACGCCTACCGACCAAACCCAGATACGACGCACAATTATTTCTCATCCGCTTGGATTGGAATTGACGGAACCTCTAACTTAGTTAGTTCCTCAATCGATGTTCTTCAAGTAGGCACCACAACCGAGCTTGTAGACTACCAACTCCAGTGCTTTGCGTTTTATCAGTGGTATCCACTTCCGAGAGTAAAGGTCACCAACCTGGCGGTTTCACCCGGTGATGTAGTCAATCTCGCAATATGCATTACCGATTATTTTGCGGACCCGACGCCGACAGCGTTTTGCAGCTTTGGCAATCTAACCTCACGGCTGTATACGAGTTTCGAGATTTCTGGACCCGTGACTCCTTTCCCAGTTCGGCCCCTTGCGATAGGCAATTGTGCAGAAGCCGTCGTTGAACGACCTTCTCTGCGATCAGTAGGCATTGACTATCGGCAAAAGCTTCCGCGATATGGGGAAGTATTTTTTGATGAAGTTATGGCGGCAACCGCCAATGGAGTCAACTTCGAACTCGGGACTGGAGCACCGATCAATATGCTCGAAGACGACGGCACCACGGTGATCTCGAAGGCAGAGAAGATCGACCCCGATAGTATTCGCGTGTCCTACACGGGCCCGTGAGGCCATGGAATTCGATAGTACGCGCAGAAGACGGCTGTTGAGGCCCTGCAACTAGGTATCCTTGCGCTATAACGCTGAAATGGATAAAAACAATCGAACGCTGGTTACTCTTTAAGCTTGTCGGTCGGGAGTTCACGCCGCGCGGTTTGTCTGTCCAGTAATGATCATCCCCTGTATCGGTGCTCACGACGAGGAGACTGCCTCGACTTTGTCCGAAGCATTTAAGCGCGGCGACTCCAGGAACGTGCGCTCGTTACGGAGCAATATACCGCCGGACGAGACCTGTTGGTGCTCGGGAAATGGATGGTGGCTATCCACTTCCCAGATCCATGGCTGATTCGGCTCCTCTGGATCAGCTCGCTAACTTGTGCAGAAGGTCCGCTATAGACATACAACCTCTTCGCACGCATGCCTCTCTGGGCCAGTGCGTTCACGCCACTGCGCTTGTTCGCCTTGCGACACTCACTGGTGGCACGTTCCTCATCCCGACATGCCATTGACTGTCGGGAGACCACTCCCGGCCACGCTTCACTCGCTCCAGCACAGATTCTCCAGCGTGCGCCGTCGCTAGGCACACTTCCTCAATTTTTCTTTCTTAGACATTGCCGTCGGTTTATCCCTCTCGCGCCGATTGTTTGTCGAATCCGGTAAGCCAACCTTTTTCTGCCGCTCCTTTTCTTGGGCCACCGCTTCGGGCTAATTCCTGCGTCCGGCAGCTTCGCGGCTTCTGCTTTCCCGGTTCCGCCCTTAACGGCATTTGGGTTCCCTCCCGTAAAGCAGCCGCTCGCTTTGGAAGCAGAAGCCACTCGCCTCTGGGTGGCCCCAAGAAAATGGGGCAGAAAAAGGAGATTTAAAACATGTCTTACCTCAACTCAGTAACTCTCGTAGGCTTCGTTGGAGCCGATCCGGAGCAGCGCCAAACGAAAGGCAACGGTTCGAAGTTCACCGTGCTGTCGATCGCCACACAGCGCTCTTGGAAGAACGCCGATGATGAGTGGAGCTCAAAAACGGAGTGGCACCGGGTCGTTGTGTTCCGGCCACTTTTGGCAGAGCGTGTCGCCGCGACCATCAAGAAGGGCGCGCACGTGCTCGTCGAAGGCTCCCTCGTCAGCTCCGTCTACCTGCCCGTGAATGGCAAGAGCAAGAAAAACAAAACCGCGAAGATCACGTCGTGGTCGATTCGCGCCGACGCCGTCCGCCGACTCGACCGCGGCGAACCGGAACCGCAGGCGCCCGCTTCCGAGACTGCGGAGCATTCGTCCGAATCTTCTGAAGGCGGAGCATTCTAGTCTCTGGACTCGAAAAAGCCCTCCGGCAGCGCCGGAGGGCTTTTTCCTTTTTGGTACGTCCGCAATTGCGGTCGAAAAAAGAAAGTCCACCCGCCCGCTTGGGTTTCCGGGTATAGCTCGGCCGGGTTTCGCGCCGTGCGTTTTCGTGCGCCAACCTTTAGGGATCGCCGGTTTCGTCCCCACTTCCGGCGATGCAGTTTCTCTCACGTGAAAAAAGGAAGCGCCACGGATAGCGCGCCAACGCCTCTCTAAAGGAGCGAACCGTGATGAATCGGGAATCGCATTGCCGATGCCTTCTCTGCGGCATGGAACGCCACCTCACCGAACAATTCGCCGGACGCGAAGGGCAGGAGACGTACCGCCAGTTCGCAAATGACTCCCGTGTGTTGTCCGCATTTCCGGCCGCTTCGGATCTCATTTCTTTTCTCCACACGGAGCAAAGTGCGGGCAACAAAGCTCCTTCGAAGGATGGGATTCTGGCGGAGCTTCTGCGCGGGACGAGTGGCAACGGCCGGTCTGCCACGTCGCGGGAATTGTTGCTCTTGGCCTTCGTTCCTATGCTGCATCGAATCTCCCGGCAGCTCGCCACGCGGTGTCCCTTTCTTCCGCCGGACGACGTGGCGCAGCACATCGTCACGGCGCTTCTTGAATCCTTCGATTCAGCCGAGTTCGCGGCCCGCGACTCTCACCTTGCCTTCGCGATCGCGCGGCTCTTGCGTCGCAACGCCTTTGCCTGGGCTGAGCGGGAAAGCCGCAGTGCTGTGCGCGGTTTCGCTGGGACCGAGTTTCTCGAGCGTGCACCCCATGGCGACGGGCCGCAACCGATCGAGCGCGTGGCTGTACTCCGCCACTTTCTCGATCGCTGCCGTCAGCGGGGAGTGCTCTCGGGGGAAGACCTAGAAATGTTGGTCCAGTTCAAGCTCGGCGAGTTGCCGAGCGCCGACACCACCAACGCCTCGCGGCAAAGGATGAAGAGGCTCCTCGGGAAACTGCGGCGGGCCGCGAAGCGTCCGCGCCGGGCGAAGGTCGACGATCGGCAGCTTCGCTTGTTTTAGGTGTCCTTGTTCGGGCGCGCGCATTGTATTTATTTTTCTGCGACACAAATTTCCCGCCGCCTACAGATATAGGTACATGCAGATCGGGTTCCCGTCCCGCGCCCGGCAAGAGGGAGACGACCGACGCTGTTCCTGAGGTGTCTCTTACCCTCAACGTTGACAGCACGGTTCGCGATCCCTTCCCCCGGATAGCCGGGACGGGAACTCTCGTTTTTCCTCTTTGATTCGGAAGGAGCTCTTCCATGAAACGTCGTTCTGGACTGGTCCGCCGTTTTCGATTGCTGGTGCGCGGATTCGTTATCGCGGCGGTGAGCTTGGCTCTGGCCGTTCCGGCCTTCGCGCAAGCCAACTCGCCGTGGGAAAACGCGGTGAACGTGCTGCAGCAGGCCTTCACGAGCACCATCGCCCGAGGGCTTTCACTCGTCGCCATCGTCGTGTCCGGGTTGACCTTCGCCTTTGGGGAAGGCGGCTCGAAACGGGTGCTCGCCGGCGTGCTGTTCGGAGTCGGCATGGCCATCGCAGCGGTGAATTTCCTGGCCTGGCTGTTCCCCGGCGCCTAGATCACCGCGTCCCAAAGGGAGAACCACATGGCAGAAGCCAGGCGAATCAACAGGGTGCATCGGTCGCTGTCGCGGCCGTTGACCATCCTTGGGGCCGAGCGAAAACTCTTCTTCTTTGCCATGTGCCTGGGCGCAGCCACCTTCAACCTGCTCAACAGTTTGTTCGGCGGGCTGCTGATGTTTTTGCTGCTGTATTTCCTGGCCCGCTGGGCCACCCAGACCGATCCGCAGATTCTGCGTTTTCTGTTGACCGCCGGAAACCTCCACGTCCAATACGACCCCGTAAAGTTCACTCCGATTGCGGTCCGAAGGGATGGCCATGCTCAGGCTTAGCCGAATCCTTAAGAACTACAACGAGACCGGCTCTCTCAGCGAGCAGATCAATCTCTACGGCTTCATCGACCCGAATATCTTTCTTACCAAAAGCGGGGAGGTCGGACTCATTCTTGAAATTCGTGGCGTCGACTACGAGTGCCTCGACGCTTCGGTGATCGACGGCCTCACAAAGCGCCTCGAATCCGCTCTGAAGCTGTTCGACGAAAACTACCGCGTCTACCAATATCTCTTCAAGCGCAACAACGAAGCGATCCCGTACCAGCTCTACGGCAACCCAATCGTAGACAGCGCGATCAAGAATCGCATCGCCTACCTCGGCAGCAAGGCCGACACGCTTTTCTCCCTTTCGCTTTATTACGTAGTGCTCTACCAAGGATTTCAGGCTTCCCAGAAGATTGGAGGCGCGTTCGCCGAGTTTCCCAAGAATGCGAAGAAAGCAATCTCCGATCTGCGGGCGCATTTTTCATCCCAAAAGCAAACTGTCGTTCTCGGGCAGCACCTCGGCAGTGCCCAGGCTGCGCTGCTCCAGAAAGCGCGCAGTTTCATTCTCCAGGTCAGCGACTTCCTCGCCATCCGCATGCTCGACAAACAGGACGCCTTCCGCGTTCTGAAGAGAACGCTCAATTTCCATCCCGCCAAACTTGAACTCGCCAAACTGAAATACGACACTTTTCTCGACTATTACCTCCCGGAATCTTCTGTGGAATGCCACCGAGGATATCTCCGTGTGGACGACTATTACGTCAAGGTCTTGACGCTCAAGGAGCCTTCCGCCCAGAGCTTTCCCCTGATCTTCAAACGCCTGCTCGAAGTCGAAGCGAACTATTACGTCGTGACGGAGTGGAAGAAAGAAGACTCCGGCAAGATGCGCCGGGTCATCCAGGCCAAGCGCCGCCATTTTCACAACACCAAGCGTTCGTTCGCAAGCCAAGTCAGCCTCAACGACGCCCCCACGCAAGACGTGCTCCTCGATGATTCGAAGGAATCCCAGGTCCGGGAACTTGGCGAGGGCATTAAGGAAATCGAACTGCACGGAAACTACTTCGGCCAGTTTTCGTTGAGCGTCGTGATCTACGACCTCGATATGGCCAAGGTGGACCGGGCATCCGCCGACTTCTATAAGGTGTTCAGCATCCACGATGCCCAGCTGTATGAAGAAAAATACAACTTGCTCAACGCTTTCCTCGCCGCGGTTCCCGGCAACCACGCTCACAACTTGCGTTCCCTATACCTGCTCAACACCAACTATGCGGATTTCTCGTTTCTCTTCACTCTTCACTGTGGCGAACCTCGCAATGCTCATCTCCGGCAGGAATATTTGGCGGTCCTTGAGACCAATCACCACACCCCGTACTTCTTAAATCTCCATTACCGCGATGTGGCCCATACCATGATTCTCGGGCGAACCGGGGCGGGAAAAAGTTTCCTTTTGAACTTCCTGATTACCAACCTGCAGAAATACGATCCGCACACCTTCATCTTCGATTTAGGCAGGAGCTTTGAAAGCCTCACGCAGCTTTTCGCCGGTTCGTATGTCCGCGTGGGCCTCGAATCCGAGGATTTCAAGATCAACCCGTTTTCACTGCCGCCGACCAAGGAAAATCTGGACTTCCTCGCTTTGTTCCTGAAAGTCCTGATTCAGGGGCAACGGGCGAGCGAACTCGATCCCGCGACCGAACGCGACCTCTTCCATCAAATCGAAAACCTCTATGAGGTGGATCCGGCACTGCGCACGCTCAGCGTGCTCGGGAACACACTGGGGCATGACATGGCGAGCCGCCTCTCGAAATGGACCCGCGGCGGCCAGTTCGGATTTCTCTTCGACAACGCCCATGACACGATTTCCTTCTCCCGCTTCCAATGCTTCGACTTTCAGCGCATGAGCCAGTACCCGGAACTTCTGGAACCGCTGCTCTTTTACATCCTGCATCGCGCCAATGCCGTCATCGCGGATCGCCAGATTTCTTCCGTCTTCAAAGCCTTCTTCATCGACGAAGCATGGGTGTTCCTCAAAAACCCGGCCATCCAGCGATACGTCGTCGAGGCACTTAAAACCTGGCGCAAGCATAACGCCGCCATGGTCCTCTCGACGCAATCTCTCGACGAACTCAAGCGCTCGGACATCCTCGACGTAATCATCGAGAGCTGCGCGACGAAAATCTTTCTCGCGAATCCAGATATGGATCGCGAACTCTACCGGCGTCAGTTCCACTTGAACGACACCGAAGTCGAGATGATTTCAGGTCTGCTTCCCAAGCAACAGTTCTTGATCAAGACGCCGGAACTCGCGAAAGTTGCCAATCTTCATGTCGATCCCAAGAGCTATTGGCTGTACACGAACGACCCCTACGACAACAAGAAACGCAAAGAAGCGTTCGAGACCTACGGATTCGAAAAAGGCTTGGACATCCTGGCGGGACCGCTGCCGTGATTCTCGATTGCTTTCTCGAACCAGGGATGGTGGCGCGTGATCCCCTTTACGCGTTCCTGCCCCTCGCGCTCGCGGGATTGCCCACCGCAATCATCTTCGGTGTGCAGGAGTTGCTCGGGCTCCTTTCCGATCGCGACCAAAGTTTCCGGAAACACCATTCCATCTCAAAAGGAGCAAATCAGTGAAGCAAATCCCTCACCGTCCGTTACATAGTTTTTTCCTCCGGCTCATCGCCGTTCTCGTTATGGGCGCAGCCGTGTTCCACGCTTCGGGCGCGCACGCCGCGACGGAGGCCGCCGCGCGCGTCGTGAAGTACGCGAAGGAGGACATCGTACCCGTCCACGCCAAACTCCGATTTTCCACGCTCATCGTTCTACCGGAGGACGAGGAGATTCTCGATTTCACCACCGGCGACAAGGAATTCTGGGTTATCAATGGCGCGCACAACCTCTGCTACGTTCATCCCGCGCAGGCCGGCATCCGCAGCAATCTGAACCTCATCACCGCGAGCGGACACGTCTATTCGTTTCTGCTCACCGAAATTAGCAACCAGCCGAATGCCGAACCCGATCTCAAGCTCTTTGTGGAGCCGAAGGAAGGCTCTGGCATAGCGGCCAACAGTGGGCTGCGTGGCTATGTCAGTGCGGGCGAAGCCCAAGCATACAAGAAGGAACTCGAAACGCTCCGCTCCCAGACCGCGGAGCAGATACGCGCCGCGCAGGCCCAGTCCGCCGAACAGACGAACCACTTCCGCTCTACCTATGCAACGAAACTCCAGTTTGACTATCCCCTTGACCCGAAAGCGAGCCGCGAGCCATTCCTGGTTTCCGCCATCTACCACGACGACTCGTTCACCTACATCAAGTGCGCCGCGCGGGAAAAGCCCGCCCTCTATGAAATCAAGGACGGCAATCCGAACCTGATCTCGTTCCAGGTCGAGAACGGCGTCTATATCGCACCCAAGATCATCGACGCCGGCTACCTCGCCATCGGGAAAAAGAAACTGCCGTTTGCGCGGCACTCGGCTGGGAACTGAGGGGTAGAAAATGAATCAACCGACACAACCTCAGGTGCAGGAAAAAGCCCCAAAGCCGCAGGGCCTTCTGCCGAAGAACGTCCAGTCCTGGCTTCTCATCGGGCTCGCGTTTCTCATGGTCGCTATCATGTGGCTGACCGGCGGCAAAAAATCACAAACACCAGCGAAAGCAGCGTCGTCCGCCGCGCCCGTGCAGGCGCCCTTCGAAGTCAACGAAACCAAGATAGCCGAAATGCAAAACCGCATTCAGGATTTGCAGCGTCAGCAACTTCTCGCCCAGACCGCGCTCGCGCAGCAGACCCGCTCGCTTGGAGTCGCAGTGCATGACGCGGCCGAGCCTCAACAACCTGGTGCCGTTGGTAACGGTGAGCAGCGCCCGGAAGAGGACCCGATCCAGGCCGAACGAAAGCGTCGCGCCTACGTCTCCTTGTTCTCCTCAAATGTCGCGTTGACTTACCGAAAGCCTCCGGCGACTAATCCCGTCCCAGCGACGGAGGCACCTGTCACAGTTCCGGTTCCGCCCCCTTCGGCTCCCGACAGCTTACAGATCTCCCAACTCTTAAAAGAGATGCAGTCCAATTCGATTCCTCCCGTACCAGCCCATAACAATTCCGCGGAAACAACAAAGGACCGAAAGGAGGAAGTCAAGAATCCTGCCGCCGTGTCGGCCGCCTCCGCCAATGCGGCGGCAGGAAAAACCTACGTCCTGTTTGAAGGAACCATCCTCGAAACCGTTCTCATCAACCGTCTCGATGGCGGCTTTGCCGGCCCCGTCGAGTGTCTGCTCTCAACCGATGTTTATTCCAACGACCGCCAGCACCTACTAATTCCGGCAGGGTCAAAGCTGCTGGGTGAAACCAAGAAGGTGGACACCTTCGGCCAAACACGCCTGGCCGTTGTGTTTCATCGCCTGCTCATGCCCGACGGATATTCCATCAGCCTCGACCAGTTCAAGGGTCTCAACCAGATCGGCGACACCGGTTTGCGGGATCAAGTCAACAACCACTACCTGCGCATCTTCGGAGTCTCACTAGCCGTTGGAGCGCTGGGGGCCGTCAGCCAAGCCGGCACCGGAGGGGCACTCAACGCAACGGGTGACGATCTCATGCGTCAAGGCTTCGCCGTCAGCACGGCTCAGTCCGCGTCCCAAATCCTCGACAAATTCCTCAACGTCATGCCCACGGTGACGATTAGGGAAGGCCACCGCGTGAAAGTCTATCTCGCGGGCGACTTCGCCTTGCCCGATTACCTCAACCACAAAATGCCTTCCGACGTCTGAAGGCAAGAAAGTTAGGGATGAAAGTTCGATGAAAAAGAAAATTCCGGCAGTTCTCTTGGTTCTCATTCTCTGCGTCGGTACCGCCTCCGCGCAACTCGGGAGCGGGATCGTGTACGACCCGACCAACTATCAAAACGCGCTGCTTCGCTACCAACAGCTCCAGCAGCACCTTCTTCAATTACAGAAAAGCTATAGCCAGATCACCAACCAACTCAATCTAGCCATGCAGATGGCTACCTTCATCCGCAACATGCCCGCCCGCTACCGTGCCCTGTTTTCGCAGTGGCGAAATGTAACATCGCTCAACACGTTCGGTAACACAATGTCGTGGATTAACGGCATCAACACCGGCGTATTGCCCAACATCAACACCGGGTACCAACGGTCCACAACCCAACTGCTCCCGTACAGACCGGACCATCTCTCCGGGATGGATCCTTTCGAACTGGAGCGCGTGCAGTCTCAGTATGCCACCGTCCAACTCGTGGACGGCGCCAACATCAACGCCATGGCCACCATCGGGTCCATCCGGGGCAGCGCCCAGGACATCCAGACACAGATCGGCAACCTCGAACAGGACTCGTTCTCGAGCGACTCCAATCTCAATAGCGAAGTGTCCGTCCTGAACAAGATCAACGCGGCGGGAGTCCTGACGCTGCGTACCGTGCAAGACTCCAACAAACTCCTCGCGTCTCTTCTCGAGATGCAAACCATCCTTGCCAAGCAGCAGCGCGAGTCCACCACCAACTCCATCAACGCCGACATCCAGCGCCAAGCCAACCTCGTCGCCAACATGACGCAAACGACAGGCACCCTGACCAATTCCCTTCAAACCTTCCGCATGCCGTAAGGTGCGCGGAGACGAACGCCCGGGCGTCGCAGGAGCTGACGGCAGTGCAAACCGACTATCTGCAGTACATCTTCCAAGCCATCAACACCCTGCTCACCCAGAACCTCGGCTTCTTCGACGCTATGGGCCAGAATCTGTTTCGTTCGTTCGCCACGATCCTCATCGCCTGGTACGGCATCAAATCCGCGCTCTCCGCCGCCAGCGGCAAGCACCCCTTTCACTTCGACAACTTCGCGAGCCTCCTGCTGACCATCAGCTTCGGCTTTGCCATGGTCAATTACTACAACGCGCCCATTCCCGGTGTCGGTGTCAGCTTCCACAACCTTGTCACGAATGAAGCGCAATTCTTGTCGAGTCAGATCGATCAAGCCCAACTGCAAAATGTGGTGTCGCAAGTTGCGGATTTCGAGTCGCGCATGGATTCGCCGACCTGGGGAGATATTCTCGGAACGGCCATCTACGTTGTCGTGACCATCCTGCTCGCTGCGGCCCAGGCTGCAGCCATTGTGGTCATCGCCTATGGATTCATCGCCACTGCGGTGTGCGTGCTGGTAGGACCGGTCTTTGTCCCGTTTTTTATCGTTCCGAAAATGGAGTGGCTCTTCTGGGGGTGGTTCCGCTGCTTCATCCAATATGCCTTCTACCAGGTGATTGCCGCAGCGGTGGTATTTATCATCGGGAACCTCATGTTGGGCGCGCTCCGCCTCCCGCCTGCCGGCGCGCTCTCGACGGTTCAGCTCATCGCCTGGTTCCCGGTCCTCTTTATTACGTTTCTCGCCTCGATCTACACACTCCTGAAAGTACCCGCGCTGACCAATCACATCTTCAGCGGCACGGCTGGCGGGTCTTCGGTCGGAATCATTGAAAGGGTTTTCGGATGAACAACGACCAAAGCTTCTATGACGCCAAGCGCCTCTATCTCGAATCGTATGGGGATCCCATGGTGACGAACACCTATCTCAAAATTGCGCTCGTTCTGGTTTCCCTTGTGGCCTTGGGACTGGCGCTTGTCCACTTGAAGACCATTCGCACCTTCCAAAACTTCCGTCCGCTCGTGATCCGCATTGACGATCTCGGCCGAGCCGAAGCCATCAATTACCACAACCTCGAATACAAACCCCAGGATGCGGAGGCAAAGTATTTTCTTTCCCGGTTTTGCACCCTGTATTACCGCCGCAATCGCTACATGATTCAGGACGACTTTGCGAAGTCCCTCTACTTCCTCGACGGGAAGCTTGCGAACGGCATCCTCGACACCTACCGCAAAGATGACATCGTCAAGAAATTCATCATGAATACCGCCGCGCCCGAAATCGATGTAGATGTGAAGAAAGTTGCACTCGAAGAGATGCAGACGCCTCCCTTCCGCGCACGGGTGGACTTCTACCTCGTCTATTACTCGCCCGTCGACCATAGCGAGTTGAAACGCGATCTCTACACCGCGAACTTTGTCTTCGTTTTCAAATCCCACGTTCCGAATGACCTCATCCCCATCAATCCCTTGGGGCTGAGCGTCACCTATTTTCGTGAGGACGAGGCGTTCAAATGAAGAGAGTCGATTCCTTATTTGGGACAAGAGTCGCTGGCGGACGCCTCGCATCCTCGGCCCAACCTCCGCGCGCCGCGCCCACTTCAGCCCATCGGCCTTTGCCCCGACCGACGCCACAGCCCTTCCGATCGATCCCCTACCGCGACACCCCAGGCGCGCTGCTGGAGGGCCTCCGGTGCTTTCCGGCTTTCCGCCCGCTCTCGAATCCCCGGAGTGCTGTAAGGAGAAAACATCGGATGATCCGGCCTCAAAGGAACCAGGAATGATCGCCAACGCCCTATTCCTTACGATTGCTCTCCTGCTGGCGCTCGGTTTCTGGCTCATGGGGGAACTGAAGTTTTTCATTCCCTATAAAACCCTGCTGATCCGGGAATACGGACAACCCATCCTGATTTATGTTGGCGTTCTGTTCGTGAATCTCTTTGCCGGCACGCTGGCTCTTATCCGCAAGTTTTTCCTCAAGGACACAGGACGCAAACTCTTCCATCTCGACAAACAGCTTCAGCTCGGGGAAACCGAAGTGCCCGCGCTCTGGATTGAAGAGGAGACGGACTGAAATGGCGCGCGGTTACGAACCCGACGGGTTCGCCCGTCCGCACCAGGTCTCTGCTGGGAGCGAGCCGAAGGCCCAACAGCCAGACCGCGGTGAACAGCCTCGCGATCAAAGGCAGGAAGAGCGTGGGCAGAGGTCGGGCTCTCTGACGAGCCCCGAAGAAACGCGTTCTCCTGACCCGCGCAAAGCTTACGAGATCCGTGGCCGCACGTACCGTCTCCGGAGTTCGGAAATCACGGCCATGGTCGAAGTCGGCAAATTCCGCGCCATTGCAATGGAAGACCTGAGGGAGTTTGCCTACGACGGTGATAAAGCCCGCATGCGGCCGGATGTGGAAAGCCTCCTCCGGCAAGGCCTCGTCCAGATGAAGTCCGTTCCTCACGAGGACAAAGGCTCGCGACAATTTCTCGCGCTCACGAAGACGGGCCACCGCCTGCTCAAGGAAGCGCAGATTGTGCGTAAAGAACAGGTTCTCTACCACGGATTCACCAAACCGCGCGAAGCTCACCATGACGCCGACCTCTACCGCCTCTATCAGAAAGCCGCGGGGAAAATCGAGCGCGCCGGCGGACGGAACCTTCGCGTCGTCCTCGACTATGAGCTGAAGAAACGCGTCTACCACGACCTAGCAAAACTGGGCCCGGATCGCGCTTCCGCCGAGAGCAAGCGCACCGTCGCCGAAAAGCATGGGCTGCAACTGGTGCGCGGAAAGATCCCACTTCCCGATGTGCGCATCGAGTACGACAGCGCCGATGGCGAACGAGCCCGTGTGGACATCGAGCTTGCCACGAGCCACTACCGCCTTCGCAATCTTGTTGAGAAGGTACGGGCCGGATTTTCCATTTACGCCCATCCGAGCGACGTCTCAAAGCTCCGGCGCGTTTTGGACCAGCGGGAATTAACAGCGGAGATTTTGTCGCTATGAACTTTCCAGCCGAACACATCGAACGCATCAAGGAACTCGGCTACAGCGAATCGGAGGCGCGTTTCCTCTACGTCGTGGCCATTCACTCCGGTTACTTCACCCTCGGCCAGTTCCGGGCATTCACGAACACCGGCTATGGCAAACGCCCCACCTCCTTTGCGCAAAAGCTCTTGAAGCAAGGGCACGCCACCGTGCGGGACTACCTGCGCAGGGGTTCCATCTTTCATCTGTTCTCGAGGATCGTCTACGGCCAGATCGAAAAAGATTACCTGCGCAACCGCAAAAAACATTCGTTCGATTTCATGCGCGCACGGCTTGTGCTTCTCGACTTCATTCTCGCCAACCAGGAATTGAACTATTTCGAAACCGAGCAAGAGAAGGTGCGGTTTTTCTGTGAAGAACTGGGTATCCCGAAAGACGCCCTTCCGGCAAAGGTCTACGAGGGCGGCCAACACTCGAAACCGACGCTCCGCTATTTCATCGATAAGTTTCCTCTCTTTGTTGCCCCGCCTTTCTCCGGCGCGCCTCCTGTGGTCACCCTGTCCTATGTCGATTCTGGCTTTGAAACGCCCTCCAACTTTGCTTCGCATCTTGCCGCCTACCAGGGACTCTTCCGGGAACTCAGGAGTTTCAAGTTCCTGTATATCGCGGCCAAGGACGTCTATTTCCGGAGGGCGGGAGAACGGTTCCGGGCAGTAGTGAAGATGCCGCTCGAATCCGATGTGTCGAGTGAGATTCTGCGGTACTTCCAAATCCGGGCGAAGTGGGAGCGGCACGAGTATGTCGTGCCTGTTACCGAAGACTTCGAGTTCTTGAATGAGGGCCGGCGGCGGTTTCATGGCGAACGCTTCGAGAGTCTTTACGAGTTGTGGGCCGCAGGGAACATCAGCGAACGAGAGTTGCGCCTGGAATTCTCGCAGCTCCGACCTGATCACCACGTATTCTTCGATACTTTCCTAGTGAAGCAGCACGGTTCACCCCTCGCAGAAATCTGTCGGCCCGGTGACGGGTGCGTGAAAGACACGCGTAACCCTTCCCGTCACCGTTCGCGTCACCTCGTTGGTGACGCGAAGTTGTTGGGAGCTTAGAGGTTGCGCATGGCGCGACATTTTTTTTGGACGCGGGAAAAACACCCGGCTGGGCTGGAGCGACCCCATTGCATTGCCGCCGAAACCGCGGCGGTCGCTCCAGCCCAGGGAACTGGGAAAGACTCAGTTCCCCATGTGTTTTGCCTGCGTCCAGTGAGGCAAAGGAAAAAGACATAAGGAAGGAAAAATCATGTCGATCATTAACAAACCACCCGAGATGGTGAAACGCGAATATGAACTGCAAGAACCAATCGCGGTCGCCGTCGAGAAGTACGCAACGTTTATCCAGAGCACGCCAGACCATGTCGTCAACTCCGCGCTGAAGATGGTGATTTGGCGAGACGTGGACTTCCGCCGCTGGCGCAAGCAACAGCAGACGCAGGCGGACAGGAAGGATGGTCACGCTGCAGCAAAGGCGGCGCGCGCATGATCCAGCGTATTCTCCACGCGAGACACTTCGTCGCTGGCCTGCTCGCGGCGGCCACGGGAATGGCGCTCTACTTCCGGGCGCCATTCCCCGACTCCAATCTCTTCCTCCAAGTGATGGCTTTGCGGGCCCACTACGCGTTTCTGTTCTTCAAGTACTCCTGCACCCTCTTCCTTTACACAACGCCGTACATTGCCTATTCGATCCTACTTTCCGGCATCTACATTTTCGCCCTAAAGGCCGGGAGCAAGATTCGAGCAGGTAGATTGCCGCACTATGCAGACCCTCGGACACGGATCGAACTTTCTCTGGTGCTGGGCGAGGTCCATCACCCCCGCAAACAAATCCCTTCGGCAACACCACATTGGCTGGTCATCCCGGAGCGAGGGCTTTTCACCGGCATTGCCATCGTGGGCGCCGTCGGGTCGGGGAAAACGGCGTCGGCAATGTATCCGTTCGCCGAGCAGATTTTGGCGTATCGCGCCGAAGATCCCGACCGCCGCAT
This sequence comes from Candidatus Acidiferrum sp., assembly GCA_035693545.1. Lineage (GTDB taxonomy): Bacteria > Acidobacteriota > Terriglobia > Acidiferrales > UBA7541 > Acidiferrum. The sequence continues at coordinate 8,301 of DASSGJ010000055.1, read as the reverse complement.
CGGCGGACTTGTCTTGGAGGTGAAAGGCGACTTCTGCGGAAGAGTACGAGAAATCCTTAGGCGGTATGGCCGCGCTGAAGACTACGTCGAAATCAGCCTCGACTCCGAGTACCGTTATAACCCGCTCCATAATGACCTCGACGCCTACGCGCTCGCCTATAACATCGCTTCGCTCCTGAACAATCTCTTCGGCCGGGGTAAGGAACCCTTCTGGCAGCAGGCCTACACCAACCTGGTGAAATTCATCATCCTGCTGCACAAGGTCGCTTTCGATTACGTCACGCTCTTCGATGTTTACGAATGCGCGATCAACCCGGATCTGCTCGAAAGCAGGATCAAGGAGGCACAGCGCCGGCTGATCGAAGCCGATTCTGCGCTGCTCTGGGAAGAGGAGTATCTGAAGTGCCCGCGCGAGCTCGACCCGTTTCACTTCCGGCTCGACAAGGAATCCAACCGCTACCGTGCGCCCCTGACGCCCGGTCTTATTGCAGTGTTAAAAGACAAGCAGCTGCAGTGGGAGGCGGAAAACGCCTCGCGTAAGAACCCCGTCTCCGATCAAAAGAGGGCGCAACTGGAGGCCGTGGAGCGCTGGTTCTTTCACGATTGGAGAAGAATCGAACCCAAATTGCGCACCTCGATTGTCGAAGGCATCTCGGTCTTTCTTTCCCTTTTCGATGACAACCCGGATGTCAAACGCACCTTCTGTCCGCCCGCGGAATGCTACGACCTGCAAGCCAACGCGGATTTCAAGTTCGGGAAGCCGTTGCCATCGCTTGCGTGGCTGATTGAAAAAGGGAATTTATGCAGTCTCAATTTCCCGGTTGCGATGAATGCAGGCCTCGCCAAGGCTCTCGGTGTAATGCTCAAGCTGGACTTCGAGCGCGCCGTGCTCAACCGGGTGCCTGCCATGGAGAAGAACCCGGAAAGCTATTTCCGTCAGGTGCTCTTTCTCTGTGACGAGTATCAGCACTTTGCCACGGTCGGCGAGAGCGAACCCACGGGCGACGAACGATTCTTCAGTCTGTCCCGACAGCCCAAGTGCATTCCGATCGTCGCGACACAGAGCATCAGTTCTCTCAAGTCCGCGCTGCCCGGTGAATCCTGGCGTTCCTTGCTGCAAACGTTTCGAACGAAGATCTTCTTGTCCCTCTCCGATGACTTCTCCGCGCGCATCGCTAGTGAACTGTGCGGGCGAGAGGACAGGTTGAAGGCCAGCTACAACCTTTCGGAAAGCGGCCACGATGCGAATGTTAGTTTCCTTACCGGTAAGGCTCTCTCGCACAAAGCGAATATCACGGCATCGAAGAGTTACAGCCCGCACCACGACTCGCGCTTCGATACCAAGACTTTCATGGAGCTGCGTAACGCGCAGTCGGTGACGATCGCGTACGACGGGACGAATCCGATGCCCCCGATGTTTTGCTATCTCAAGCCCTACTACAACGACGTGAATAAATCCTACTTCCGCCAGCTTGCGGATGGAGAACTCTGATGAATGGATTCGAAACGATTCTTCCTTTTCTCAAACCGATCGAGCACCTAATCCTCGACGATTCTATCAGCGAGGTCATGGTCAACGGACCCGGTCACATCTTTATTGAAAAGGCAGGATTCATCGAGCCGGTTCAAGGCGTTAGCCTGGGCGAGAAATCGCTGATGGTCGCCGTCAAGAATATCGCCCGCCGTCTGGGCGACGACATCTCGGAATCAAAACCCATCCTCGATTCGCGGCTCCCCGATGGCAGCCGTGTGGCTGCGGTCATTCCGCCCTGCAGCGTGAACGGGGTGACGCTGACGATCCGGAAATTCAACTCCCGCCACTTTGGGATCGAAGACCTCATTCAGGCGGGGACTCTCGAACGCTGGCTCGCACACCAACTCGAAGGGTATATCCTCGCCCGGAAAAATCTCCTTATTGCAGGCTCTACGGGGTCGGGTAAGACCTCGATGCTCAATGTGCTGGGGAAATTCATTCCTTCTGATGAGCGTATCGTCCTGATCGAGGACACCTCGGAAATCCACATGTGCCAGGATAACCTTGTCCGCTTCGAGGCGCGGCAACCGCAAAACGGGCTGCCCGCCGTCACGATCCGGGATCTCCTCAAAGCTTCTCTGCGTCATAGGCCGGATCGTTTGATCCTTGGGGAAATCCGGGGAAGCGAGGCTTTCGATCTCCTCCAGCTGCTGAACACAGGACACTCCGGGAGTCTTTCCACCGTCCATGCCACTTCGGCCAAACAGGCCTTGGCCCGATTCACGAGTTGCGTGTTGCAGAGTGGCGTGGACCTGCCTTACCGCTCGGTTAAAACCAACGTCGGTGATTCCGTGAATGTTGTCGTGCATCTCGAGCGCCGCCCCGGACGGCGGTTCGTCTCCGAGGTCGTCGAAATCCACGGCTACGACCCAGACAGGGACGAATACAACTACGGCTTCATCTTCGACAGCCACAAGGAGTCGCTATGAACGCTGCAGAAAAACCGAGCGGGCCGGTCCGGTCGGCCCCGGACTACATTCTCGACAACTTCGAGAGGACCGACCGGATCGCCATGCTTGTCCTGAATCGAGATTTCAGAGAAACCATCCAGCGCATCACCAGCGCGCAGAAAGCAGCGAGTCCCGAGTTTCAGGCATGGCTGCGCTACAAGAACGCGAACGGGTCGGATATCTATATGGGGATGAATCCGCTCCGGCAGGATGCTTCGACCCGCACGAAGGAGGACATCGAATCCATCCGACACCTTTACCTCGACCTCGATTACGGTGGGCAGGAAGGGGTCAAATCCGTTGAACAGTCGAATGCTGTCCCGAAACCGAACTATGTCCTCACTAGTTCCCCGGGGAAATTCCAGGTCGTATGGAAAGTGCATGGTATGAGCCTCGATGATGCGGAGGTTCTTCTACACGCGATGGCACGCGAGTTCGGTGGAGACCCCGCCGCCACAGATGCCACCCGGGTCTTGCGATTACCTGGATTTGCAAACAAGAAGTATCGAAACGAATTCTTTGTTGAGGCTCGCAAGGAATCTGTGGAGACCTATGGCCATCGCGACTTCAAGCTACATATCGATTCTCACACTTCGCCGCGCCACAACTATCACGACCGTGTCAAACAGCTGCCGTCCGCATCGACCATTTTGAGCCAGTCCGAGCATGATTGGGCTTTCGCCAAACGGGCACTGGTGCGCGGCGAAGACCCCGAAGACATCATCAGTCAAATTGCACAACATCGGGCGCATGACAAAAGCGATCCCCAGTACTACGCACGCCTTACGGTCACCAAGGCCCAAGCTGACCTGCACCGAAGAACAGCTACTTTGGGAACAAACGATTCGCAACACATCGACGACCAGCAAGTCAACGAAGATCAGAGGGAAGTGCCATGACTCATGTCGCCCTTGCTGACAGCAACGCACAGATTTCGAAGCCCAAAGACGAACATCCCATAAACGTCCGAGAAGCGGCCAATTATCTTGGCGTCAGTCCGCAGACTGTGTATCTTTGGGTTGAGCGAAAGCAGATTCCCCATCTCCGCGTCATGGGTCGAAACATCCGGTTTCTCAAGTCGGATCTCGAAACATTCCGCGCTTCCTTCAAACAGGAGATGGAGAATGCCTAGAGCACGAAAGTACGATGGTGTGGTTTACAGGCGGGCTGGCACACAAGTCTGGTGGATTCGCTATCGGGATCGCAAGGGTATCGCCCGAAGAGAGTCCAGCCAAACCGCCGATTGGCAAGAAGCAAATAAGAAGCTAAGAGAACGACTTCTAGCGAGAGACGCCAATCTCCTGGAAGTCGTACGAAAGGGCGAAACCTTGACTTACGGGCAATGGGTGGATTTCTTTTTGGAGAATTATTCCAAGCCGCCCATGCGCGCCGAGAAGACGCACGAAGCGAATCAGCGGTGTATAAAACACCTGAAGGTTGCGTTTGGCACAACCCTCTTGGTGGACATCACCGCGGATTCGATTGACATCTACCTTCGCGAACGCCTTCGAGATCGCGTCATTGTCAAGACCAAGCTCGGCTATAAGCAGCTGGGAACGGTTAAATCCACCACCATACACCAGGAGTTCAGAGTTCTCCGGCGTATGCTCAACGTGGCGGTTCGCAAGAAGCTCCTAGCCGCAAATCCCTGTTCAGGAGTTGAGTTCCCGGTCGCTGTGAGAGGGCTGTTCAGACCGCATTACGTCTCGTGGTCCGAACAGCAAAAGATCGAATCCCACGCTCCACAATACTTGCGGAACGTCGTTCGAATCATCACGGAGACCGGGTTGCGAATCTACAAGGAACTGATTCCGATGCGAAAGGACCAAGTTGATCTGCAAAATGCGGTGGTCTGGATACCGGATTCGAAGACTCCGAACGGAACGGCCGAAGTTCCCCTCACCTCACTCGCCATCGAGGCTTTCAAGAATCAGATGGCGATTTCAGGCGCGGGACCGTATCTGTTTCCGAGTGATCTGAATCCGACCGGGCACCTCAAGAAACTCAAGACCGTTTGGACGAAAACTCTGCGACGAGCAAAGATTCCCTATTTCCGGATTTACGACCTCCGCTCCGCCTATGCTACAAGGCTGAGCGCCGGAGGCGTAGCCGACGAATGGGTCACTCAACTGCTTCGGCAGGGCGACGCGCAAGTCTTCAAGAAGTATTCGCAAATGAAGTTGCGGATGAAGCGCGAAGCACTGGAGAAGCTCAACCGTCGAGCCAACGAAATGGTACCGATGGAAGCCGATGCTTTGACGGCCGCGCCACTGTGCACGGAGGCGATCCAATGACGCATTCGTGCACAGTTCGTGCACACTGTGCACGAAAAACGGGGCGTTCGCGTCGAAGTGATTTTTCTAAGTCTTTTGCAATCAGGAAGAAATTGGTGGACGTGACCGGGATCGAACCGGTGACCCCCTGCTTGCAAAGCAGGTGCTCTCCCAGCTGAGCTACACGCCCACAGGTGGGACACAACTATTTTAGGACACTTTGGGTGGCGGCGCATCCCGGATTGGTGTGCGGGTAACGGGCAGATGCGGAGCCCGGTTATTTCCACGCGCCCAGTTGGCGGCGGAGAAGGAGGAGTTCGCCGAGATGGTAGGCGTTGTGATCGGCCGCGAGCAGGACTTCGCGGAGGACGGTTTGGCCGTCGCCATGGGCAAATGGGGTGAAGAAATCGGTGGATTTGTTTTCCACGATCTTGATCATCTCTTTCAGGTCTGAACGAAAACCAGCGAGACTCTTGTCCCACGCTTTGCCGTCGGGAGGGGCTTGCGTTTTCGGCCAGTAGCCGGCAGGAAACTCGGGAGAGACGTGTTTGGGATTGCGGGTGAACTCGAGGATGTCCCACTGGGCGATGCGCATGTGTTCCAGCACCTCCCAGGGCGTGTGGGCGGCGCCTTCCGGCTTTTTCCCTTGCAGATCCGTGGGCCAATCCTTGATCGCGGTTTCGAAATCAACGTGCGCGTGCCCGCCATTGAGAAGTTCCACCAGATGTTCGGGCAATGATTTCTGTTTCTTCGATTTTTTCATTGCGTATTTGCCCTCCCGAATCCCCGGGCTGTCCTTCATTCGTGGGCGGTGAACGCACTGATTGGAGGCGCTCACGGCACTTTTTGGATTGGGGCAAGGCGAAAAAGGTTACACGCCCCGGCGATCAGGAAGGGCCGGGAAACGACCGCGCCTAAAGAGGATTGGAAAGGAAAAGGGGAGCGACGGAACCCCACGTGCCGGTGCGGCACGTGGGAATTCAGCGCTTCATCAATCTTCAGCAGGGCCATCTAGTCGCGATCGGGGTGGTTGTGGCGCCATCTCCAGTAATTCCGCTGATAGCGATGATTGCGGTGCTCGTAAACGACGTACCGCTCGTGGCGGCCGTTGATGTAACCCCGGTAAGCGCGATCTTCGCGATCGTCCCAGTTGTGATAATCGCGATGATCCCGGTCATAGACGCGCACCTGAACTCCGGCATCCTGCGCCGGGGCTGCGGCGACGATGGGGCCGCTGAGCGCGAGGGCAGCCGTGAGGAACAGGCCGCTTAGAAGCAGATTAGAACGTTGCATATGATGTTCTCCAGACCGCAATCTCTGGATTCACGATTTCGAAATCACGGTAGACACCACTATGCGGGTTGTGCAATCGGAAAGATGCCCTGTTTAGGACACGTTCGAAATAGGACTCTGCCCCCTGGGGGGCGGTCCGCTGCCTACATTTTTTTGGCGTAGTGGTCGCCGAAGAAATCGTGGGGGTTCCACGCGGGGCGCTGCGGATCCTGGGTAATCAGCCAGCCACACAGGTAAGAGAACTGCGCGTACTTTACGGCCTGATCGAAATCGAGGTTGGGCTGCTGCATATCGTCCTGCGGCTGGTGATAGCGATTTTCTTCCCATTCCTTAAAAATCGCCACGGGATCGATTTTCGGGTTGTTCGACTTGAACCCCGCAGTCGGAAAGACAGCCGGGATGCCCTGCTTGACGAAGGAATATTGATCGCTGCGGATAAAAATGACCTGTTCGGGCATGGGATCGGGGCTGATGGCGAGATGCAAGCGCTCGGCGGCGCGTTTAACGACTCCGTCAAGCGTCGAATGTTCGGCGCCAAAGGGAATGATGTCCAGCAAAGGCCAGAGCATCTGGTCTTCGTCCATGTTGACGTTGGCGACGATGGCGTCTTTGCTGACGGTGGGGTAGTGCGCGAAATAGTCGGAGCCGAGAAGGCCGGCTTCTTCCCCGGTGACCGCGACAAAGAGGATGGAGCGCTTGGGACGCGGATTCATCTGGGAAAAGGCGCGGGCAACTTCGAGGAGGATGGCGCAGCCGGAAGCGTTGTCGAGCGCGCCGTTGTAGATGGTGTCGCCCTTCACCGGCTCGCCGACGCCGAGGTGATCGAGATGCGCGGTGTAGACGAGGTATTCGTTCTTCAGGGCGGGGTCGCTGCCTTCGAGCCTGGCGACAACGTTGTGGCTGGCGACATCTTCCAGTTTCGTCAGAGTGTGAATTTTCACCGTCAACGGCAGAGGAAACGTGAGCGGCTTCCCTTCCTTAGCGGCCTGGAAAACTTCTTCGGGAGTGTGGCCGCTGCCGACGAAGAGTTGCTTGCTGGCTTCGAGGCTGAGGATGGCGCCACCGCGCAACTGGGGGAAATAGTCGTTGGGCGCGCCCTGTTTGGTCAGCCAGCGAAGCCCCGGGCGCGAAAGGTCCCTGACCTGTTCCTTAAAGGAATAAAGGCCTTCGAGCACGGGGTCGTCCACCACGATCAAGCCGACAGCGCCATGTGCGGCGGCGTTGGCGATTTTCTGTTCGAAAGAAGAGTAGTGAGCCTTGAGGGAGGATTCGAAATTTGGCGCTTCGGAAACCATTGCGACGATCTTGCCCTTGGCGTCGATGCCCTTATAGTCGTCGTAATTCTGCTCGGGCGCGGTGACGCCGAATCCGACGTAAATGACGGCGCCTTCGACCGACAATTCCTTACGGGCGGGATCGCCCGGGGTCAGGAAATCCTTGCGGAAGACCAGCGTTTCCGTTTTTCCTTTGCGAATCACGGACAGGGTGGTGTTCTGCTCGTCTGGCCGCACCGAACGCAGCGGCACGGTTTGCAAATACGTTCCCGCATCACCGGCGGGAGCGAGCCCCATGGATTCGAATTCCGTGGCCATGTACCTGGCGCCGATTTCATATCCGCGGGAATTGGCTCCGCGGCCTTCGAGCAGATCGTCGGCGAGAAAATTCATGTGGGCGCGAATGGCGTCCGGCCGGATGGATTCCATGGCGGCGTCCGATGGGTCGGTGGAGGCCCGGGCGACACCGGCAGGAAAAGCTACAGCAAGCACAAGAGCGGAACACACGAAATGTTGGAAACGATTCAGCATCAGGCGACACCCTTCTGACTTTCGGATGAAATTTACCGCTAAACAGCGTATGCAGAGGTTTGACGGGTGTCAAATACCCGCGGTGAGCATGGATTTTGAACGGAATGCCGGCAATCGCGGCTTGAGGTCAGGAGGCGTCTGGTGGCTCGGGGTGGATGGTAACGCGGGAGATTTGCGGAAAGTGTTCCTTGACGCTGTCTTCGAGGGCGGCGGTGACGTCATGGACGCGGGTGATGGAAAGGTCGCCCTTCATCACGCAGTGGCAGGAGACGAGGATATGGTGCTCGACCTGGCGGACGCGGACATCGTGGCAATTGATGAGCTCGTCGTAGGTATTCGGCATGCCGTTGAGGAAGGTTTCCACGGACATTTCCAGTTGCCGCATTTCTCCGGCGCGCGTATCGGGTGTAGCGATGTGGCGGCCCAACGGCTCGATGTGGATGTTG